>JACORW010000005.1 GCA_016179185.1 Gammaproteobacteria bacterium
ACTTTTCACTTTGTACTTTTAACTTTTCACTTGTTTTGAGGTGTTGGTAGGCGCGATTGGACTCGAACCAACGACCCCCACCATGTCAAGGTGGTGCTCTAACCAGCTGAGCTACGCGCCTGGAGAATCAGCTACAAGCTATAAGTCATAAGCTACAAGTGGATTGGTTCGACATTCCTTGTAGCTTGTGGCTTGTAGCTTGTAGCTCTCCCTCAAGGGTGGTCAAGGATACCGGCCCACACCTCCCCACTCAAGCGGAAGAACGCTCCGCCCGGCCAGCGGACTGGGCTTCCACCGCCGCCACGGCGGTCATGTTGACCATGCCGCGCACGGTCATTGCATTCGTGACGATGTGCACCGGCCGCGCCGCACCCAGCAGGATCGGCCCGACGGTCACGCCGCCGCCCAGCACCTTCAGCATGTTGCAGGCGATGTTCGCCGCGTCCATATCCGGCATGATCAACAGGTTCGCCTGACCCTTGAGCATGGCGCCCGGCGTCCCGGGCCCGCGCAGTTCCTCGGACAGCGCCATGTCCGCGCGCATCTCGCCCGCCGCACCCAGCGCCGGATCACGCTCCGAAAGCAGGCGCACGGCTTCGCGCACCCTGCGGGACGACGGATCGTCATGGGAACCGAAACTGGAATGGGACAGCAGCGCGACGCGCGGCTTGATGCCGAAGTGCCGCACGCACTGCGCCGCCAGCAGCGTCATCTCGGCAAGGTCCTCCGCCGACGGGTCCGGCGTGACGTGGGTGTCGCAGACGAAGAATGTGCCGGTCGGCAGAACGAGCACGGTTACCGTGGACAGCTTTCGCACGCCCGGCGCCCTGCCGATCACATCCAGCACGTGGGCGAGATGGCTGCTGAACGCGCCCTCCCAGCCGCAGATCAGCGCATCGCCCAGACCGAGTTGCAGCGCCAGCGCGCCGGTCAGGGTCGGATTTCCGTCGGCGCCGGGGCTTTGTCCCGTGATCTCCCGGTAGCGACGCCGGAATTCATCGGCGTGCGGGTTGTTGCCGGGATCGATGATCGACACATCCCGGTCGAGATCCAACGTCAGGCCCAGCTCGATCGCGCTCCGGGAAATGACCGCTGAACGCCCCACGAGCACGGGCCGCGCCAGCCCCTCCTCAACCGCCTGCTGGGCAGCCTGCAATACCACCGGCTGCTCGCCGTCGGAATAGATCACGCGCTGCGGGGATTCCCGCGCCTGGGTAAACACGTGCTTCATCAGGAATCCGGTCTGAAACACGAACTGGATCAGCTTCTGCCGGTAGGCCTTGAAATCGGGGATGGGCCGCGTGGCAACACCGCTGTCCATGGCTGCCCGGGCGACCGCCGGCGCAATACGGACGATCAGCCGGGGATCGAACGGCTTCGGGATCAGATATTCCGGGCCGAATTTCAGGTTGCCGCCGCCGTAAGCCTTCGCCACCAGATCGGAACTCTCCGCCAGCGCCAGGTCGGCAATGGCGCGCACACAGGCCAGTTTCATTTCGTCGTTGATCACCGTTGCGCCCGCATCCATGGCACCGCGAAACAGGAACGGAAAACACAGCACGTTGTTGACCTGATTCGGATAATCCGAACGCCCGGTGGCTATCAGCGCGTCGGATCGCACCGCCTTGACCTCCTCCGGCATGATCTCGGGCGTCGGATTGGCCAGCGCCAGCACCAGCGGCCGCGGCGCCATACGCCGCACCATGTCCGGCTTCAGCACGCCGCCGGCGGACAGGCCCAGAAAGATGTGCGCCCCGTCAATGACCTCCGCCAGCGTGCGCGCCCTTGTCTCCACGGCATACTCCTCCTTCCACGGATCCATCAATTCGGCGCGCCCGCGATACACGACGCCGGCCACGTCGGTGACCAGGATATTCTCGCGCCGCAGGCCAATCTTCCGCAGCAGCCGCAGGCACGCCAGCGCCGCCGCACCGGCCCCGGACGTCACCAGCTTCACTTCGGCGATATCCTTGCCGATCACGCGCAGTCCATTCAGCACCGCGGCGCAGACGATGATCGCGGTGCCGTGCTGATCGTCGTGCAACACGGGGATCTTCATGCGTTGCTGCAATTTCTGCTCGACTGAAAAACACTCCGGCGCCCTGATGTCCTCGAGATTGATCCCGCCGAACGTGGGCTCGAGGCTGGCGACGATGTCCACCAGGCGATCCGGATCGCGCTCATTGATCTCGATATCGAACACGTCTATGCCGGCGAACTTGCGGAACAACGCCGCCTTGCCTTCCATCACCGGCTTTGCGGCCAGCGGCCCGATGGGGCCCAGTCCCAGCACCGCCGTGCCGTTGGTGATCACGGCGACGAGGTTGCCGCGGCCGGTCAGCAGCGGCGCCTGCGCATTGTCGCGCACGATCTCCTCGCAGGCGGCGGCAACACCCGGCGAATAGGCCAGCGCCAGATCGCGCTGCGTGGCCAGCGGCTTGGTCGTGCGGATGGAGATCTTCCCCGGCGGATCATTGCGGTGATACTCCAGCGCCTGCTCGCGCAGTTCCTCCCTTACCCGCGTTTCCATTGCCTGCGCTCCTCCTTCCCGGACACCGGTAGCTCCAGCGCAGCCGCCTGCATCGCGCGGATTTCGTCCCGCAGTTGCGCCGCCTGTTCGAATTCGAGATCACGGGCATGCCGGTACATGCGGTCCTCCAGTTCGCGGATGCGTTTCCCGCGGGCCGCAGGCGTCATCGCCGCATACGCTGCCGCCTCGTCCGCGACACGCGCGACCCGGCGGCCGCGACCCGGCATCACGTAACGCGCGCCCTCCAGGATGTCGGTGACGGCCTTTTGAATTCCCTGCGGCGTGATGCCGCGGGCTTCGTTGAACGTCCGTTGCCTGGCGCGCCGGCGTTCCGTTTCGTCCAATGCGCTACGCATGGAACCGGTGACACGGTCGGCATAAAGGATCGCGCGGCCGTTGAGATTGCGCGCCGCCCTGCCGATGGTCTGCACCAGCGTGGTTTCGGAACGCAGGAAGCCCTCCTTGTCCGCATCCAGGATCGCCACCAGCGCCACCTCGGGCATGTCCAGGCCCTCGCGCAGCAGGTTGATGCCCACCAGCACGTCGAACTTGCCGAGACGCAGATCGCGGATGATCTCCACGCGCTCAACGGTGTCCACATCCGAGTGCAGGTAACGCACGCGCACGTCGTGCTCGGCCAGGTATTCGGTCAGGTCCTCGGCCATGCGTTTGGTCAGCGTGGTCACCAGCACGCGCTGATCCTGCGCGACGCAGGCGCGGATCTCGGACAACAGGTCATCCACCTGCGTGGCGGCCGGGCGTACCTCGGCGCCGGGATCCACGAGGCCCGTCGGACGCACCAGTTGCTCCACCACCTGGCTTGAGCGTTCCCGTTCATAGGGGCCCGGGGTCGCGGAGACGTAGATGGTCTGCGGCGCCAGGCGCTCGAATTCGTCGAAGCGCAGCGGCCGGTTGTCCAGCGCGCACGGCAGGCGGAAACCGTATTCCACGAGATTTTCCTTCCGCGATCGATCGCCGCGGTACATGCCGCCCAGTTGCGGGATCGTGACGTGGCTTTCATCCACGACCAGAAAGCCGTCCCGGGGCAGGTAATCGAACAGCGTCGGCGGCGGTTCGCCGGGCTGGCGCCCGGAGAGATGGCGCGAGTAGTTCTCGATGCCGGCACAGTAGCCGATCTCCAGCATCATCTCGATGTCGAAGCGCGTGCGCTGCTCGAGCCGCTGTGCCTCCACCAGCCTGTTGGCCGCGGTCAGAAACTGCAGGCGCTCGTGCAGCTCAATCTTGATGCCATCGACCGCATCCAGCACGGTCTGGCGCTCGGTGGCGTAGTGGGTCCTGGGGTGAATCGTCAGGCGCGGCACGCGGCGGATGATCTCGCCGGTCAGCGGGTCGAACAGCGCGATGGATTCGATGCGGTCGTCGAACAGCTCGACCCGCACCGCCTCACGTTCCGATTCCGCCGGGAATATGTCGATCAGATCGCCGCGCACGCGGTAGGCGGCGCGGTGCAGCTCGATCTCGTTGCGCGTGTACTGCATGTCCGCGAGACGGCGCAGCAGCCGGCGTTGTTCCATAGGCTCGCCGCGATCCAGGTGCAGCACCATCTTCAGGTACGCCTGGGGATCGCCGAGGCCGTAAATCGCCGACACGGTCGCGACGATGATCGTGTCGCGGCGCTCCAGCAGCGCCTTGGTCGCGGACAGGCGCATCTGCTCGATGTGCTCGTTGATGGAGGCGTCCTTCTCGATATAGGTGTCGGTAGCCGGCACGTAGGCCTCGGGCTGGTAGTAGTCGTAATAGGAAACGAAATACTCCACGGCGTTGCCGGGGAAAAAGTCCTTCATCTCGCCGTACAATTGCGCCGCCAGCGTCTTGTTCGGCGCCAGGATCAGCGTCGGGCGCTGGATCGCGGCGATCAGATTGGCAACGGTGAAGGTCTTGCCGGACCCGGTGACGCCGAGCAGCGTCTGTTGCGAGAGGCCGTCGTGCAGACCTTCCAGCAGCTTGCGGATGGCCTCCGGCTGATCCCCGGCGGGCTTGAACGTGGCGGCAAGTCGAAAGGAACCGGACATGAAGAACTGTGGGAACCTGTGTACGCGCCAGTCTACACCCGCGGCGCTCGCGGGTTGACCGGTCCCCGGGCCGCAATTACCATAGCGCCCCTTCTTTGCAGCCTGCGCGAAGCATACTGCGGGCCGCGGCAGGATCAGACTATTCCCCGGTAGCTCAGTCGGTAGAGCGGGTGGCTGTTAACCACTAGGTCGGCGGTTCGAGCCCGTCCCGGGGAGCCAATCTCCAAACCGCGCCGGCGTATCCCGCTGCGCAGAGTCGAGCCTCAATCAAGGATCACCACAGGCGGCGCTTTTTTCGGGCTCAGCAGGAAACCCGCACACAGCGCCACCACAGCCATTGTCCAGACGACAACCGCCCCCGTGGGAAGATCCAGCATTGCCGACAGGATGATGCCCGCGAGATAGGAGACCGCCCCAATCCCGTAACCGCACATCAGACGGCGGCGATCATCCAGACAAATCGCCGCCAGTGCCGGGATGATCAGGCTGGCAAACACCAGGTAAATCCCCACCAGTTGCACGGAGGCGGTGACCGCAAAGGCAAAGATGACGTAGAAACCCAGCGGCCCGTTCGCCTTTCGGCCAAACCAGATCCCGAGCAACACCGCGTACAACAGGGCGGCCGGAACCAGCGATTGCCAGGTCGACCACAAGATCTGGCCGACCAGCAAATCCTTCAGATTCTCGCCGCCATGGGGATTTTCCGCCAGCAGCAATATGCTGCCGGTCGCGGCCAGCACGAAAAGAATGCCGATCAATGCCTCCTGCGATCTGGGCCAACGTCGTTCGGTCCAGTGCAGCAGGCCCGCCGCCAGCAACGCCGCACCCACCGCCGCCAATTGCGCTTCCCATCCATGTTCGTCACCGCCCAGGTAACTGGCGGCGATGACGCCCATTCCTGCGATTTGGGCGATGGCCAGATCAATGAAGATGATGCCGCGTTTCAGGACCTCCTGACCCAGTGGCACATGAGTACTGAGAACCAGCAATCCAGCCGCAAATGCCGGACCGATGATGGACCAATCAACCATGTCCCAGTTCATGATTTCGCTCCCAGCAGACGATCCAGGATGTCATCAAACATGCGAAACAGATCCGTGGCGTGTTCAGTGCCGCCGGGGGACAGCGGCAGCACGAGAGCCGGAATTCCACTGCGTTCCGAGAGCCAGAGTGAGGCTTTCTCATCCTGAAACGACGTGCGAACGATGAAATCCGCGCCGCCCTCCCCGAACCGGGCGAGGAGATCACTCAGGTGGGCGGCAGTGGGTGGAACGCCCGGAAGCGGTTCCAGGTTGCCCAATTCCTGAAGCCCCAGCCAGTCCTCCAGATAGGCCCACGACTTGTGGTGCGGGATGATGCGTTTCCCCTTCAGCGGCGTCCCGCGCGCGTCCCAACCGGCAACGGCTTCATCCCAGCGACGCGTGAAGTCCGTCAGCGCATCCTTGTAGGCCGCGGCATTGGCCGGGTCCAATTGCGCCATGCGCGCCGCCAGCACCGGGGCAATCAGGCCGATGTTGTGGGGATTGGTCTGCACATGCGGGTTGCCCTCGGGATGCATGTCCCCTTGCGCACGGTCCACACTTGCCGGGATCTCGAGTCTGCGGACAAGTTTGCTGACCTCCAGAAATCCGGGCGTGCCCGGTTGCACCGCCCCGTTGTTGCCTTTTGACAGCAGCGCCGGCAGCCAGCCGATTTCCAGTTGCGCGCCGCTGCACACCACCAACCCGGCGCTGCGTATCTTTGCGATCAGACTCGGACGCGCCTGGATGTAATGGGGATCCTGCAGCGCGGTCGTGGCGCTGTAGACATCCACGTGACCGCCGCCTATTTCATTCACCAGCGCAGCCCATTCAGGCTCGCAGGCAAAGACGTTCAAATCGGCCCGCGCGGCCAGTGAAAACATCCAGCACACAAGACAAAGGAAGATGCGATGCATGGGAGTTCTCCAGGATCAGAATGCATGGGCGCCATGGGCGCCGATACTGTGGATGTACTGCAGGCCCCATTGGGAATCGCCGGTGAGACCGGCGTCATCGTAGGTGTACTGCACGCGCAGGCGGCTGAACTCACTGTTGGACCAGTCGAGCATGAGCGTATAGCGTTTCGGATCAGACCCGGCGGTGGCCAGTTCCGTCCCGGCGAAAGCCGGACCGGGGTCCGTTGCGGAAAGGGCATCAAACCGCGCGCCGACGCGCCAGCGTGGGAAGGGCTGATACACCGCCTGCACATACCATCCCGTCTGCTCGGTGTCATAGGCACTCGTTGCGCCCCCCGGCAAGGTGTAACTGCCGTCTTCGTTGCGCCACAGATACTCGCCCTGCACGATGAGATTCTCATCACGCCAGTTTCCGTGTGGCGACCACTTCCATACCAATTGGGCAATGGCCAGGTCGGTGTCGCCGTTGAACTGCAATGGCGCATCCTCATCGCCTGACTCACGGTCCCCGGCCTCGGCATGCAACCAGGACAATCCGGCCAGCCAACTGCTGCTGTCACCCAGATCGCCGCCGCTATGAACATAAAACGCCCGTGTGCCGAAGCCGTGGTCCTCACTGCCCCCGGCCGGATAGCGGCCGCCGCGCAACACCTCGCCGCCGAACTCCAGGAACAGGTCGGTGGGCGCCAGCCAGCGCAACTGCACACCGTCATCCAGATACTGCACGGCCAGGAAGGCCTGGTATGCAAGCGGCTGATCCAGGAAATCCCAGGCGTGCGCATGGCGATTGTTCTGGTACCCGATGCCGGAGAAAAAGCGGCCGAAGCGCGCGGCGAAACCGGCGGGAAGCGCCGTGGTCTCCACCCACGCCTCCTCCACCTCAATCCCTGCTTCCCCATCCTCCACCACGATGGGGGCGGTCAGCCACGCGGTAAATTTGTCATCAACGTTGGCGTTGATGTCCAACTCCGTCTCGCCCAACGCCAAACCCCGGTCCACCGGGCCGGCCTCACCCGCCAGCGGAAACCCAGGAATGCGATAGTCCTCCGGATCATGCCCGTATCCCCATACCTGTCCCTGAAAGATTGCGGCCATGGCAGGATTGAAGACATTGGCGGATGCGCTGGCCGACGCTGATTCGACCGCCGCCTGCGGCGGAGCCGTTGCCGCGGGGCCGGACCGGGACTTTTGCTCCGCCGCGGTGACACGATTCTCCAGTTCCCGGATGCGGCTTTCATACTCCTGCCGCACGGCGGCGATCTCGGCGCGCAGAGTCTCGATCTCGGAAGCCGGCGCGGCATCTGCGCCTGCCATCGGGACCAGGAAAAAGATACACGACCAGATGATCAGCAAGTCTCGAATGCACATGGCATTACCTCCTGAACAGAATTGAAATCACCAAGCGCCTGGTAGCAGGCGCCTGTTCAACAGCGGGCTATTTCAGGAGACCGCGGGGGGAGCGCGTTGCAGAAAAGCGCGAATCGCGACGCCTTCCCGGGGACCGGGCGCGACGGATTCGCATGCTTGTTGATTGCCGGTGATCCCGGTGATGGAGATGGCTTCCGGCAACAAACCATGGGGCTCATTCGCCTGGCACAGGCAAATCTTGCAGTCCACGACGATGTTTTTGCCCGCGTGTGTTGCCATGTGGGCAGCCATCAGCGTGTGGCTGACCAGCAGAAGCACTGCCAGGACAAAGCAGCGGAGGCGTAACCACGAGGCCATGGTGTTTATTCTAGCAGGTGGCGCCCATCTCCAAACCGCTTTCTGCGAACCAGTTCACGGTTTCGCCCCCCAATCACCCGTTCTGTGATTCCCTCGCTGAAAATAGACACGCAATGGGTGAGTCCGAAGTGGATCCGAAATCAATCCCGGTTCCGGATCCACTCTGTTGATGTCCTGGTCAGGAAGTCCGTCCCGGACTTTCCCGGATCACCGGTCAAAAGACGAGAACGCTATATACCCACCGTGCCCGGTTTGGGCATGCTGGTGATGTGGTCCTCCAGCGTCGCGGTTACCCGGCCATCCACGCCCAACCCATGATCCCGTTGGTAGGCCCGAATCGCCTTCGCGGTGCGCGGGCCGTAGATGCCGTCCACGGGACCGGGATCGTAACCCAGGTAGACCAGCCTGCTCTGAACGTTGGCCACGGCCTCGGTATTCGGAGCCGGTGCGACATTCGTCCCTGCATGGGACTTGTCGGTCACCTCCGCAGGCGGGGCGATCGGCCGCGGCGCATTCGCGCTGCCCTCCTTCCAGGCAGGTTTGCCCAGGTTGATCTGATCCTGTTTCGTCAACGCGCCGAGCAGACCGCCGCTGACGGCGCCGATGACCGCGGCCGGCGCGACGGCCAGCGTGGTGGCCGCGCCGACGATTGCGCCCGTGGCCGCACCGATGCCGGCGCCGCTGATGGCACGTTCCTCCGGCATCGTGCCGCAGGCCGAAGTGATCAACAGCGAAGCAAGTAATGCATGTTTTTGCGCTTTCATGATCAGTTCCTCCAATTGCATGGATCACCCAGACCTTAGACCACCGGAACAGCCAAAACCGTGACGCAAATCGCGGCAATCGGAGAATTTGTGCGCACTGGATCACAGCACCGGGAAATGAACAGCCACGGCGTGCCGCGCGAAGTGTGAACGGCGTCGCAGTTCGCCGCCGACATTTCGCAGACCGCGTAAACCTGGCGCCGGCGCGATTAAGAATTGGCGCCAATCAGGGTTGGTCGAATGGAGACTGCGCGGGTAAAATCGGCCCCGTGAAGATCCGCTATCTGTCATGCCTGCTGATTCCCGCCGCGTGCGCCACCGTGTCCGGTCCGCTGGCGGACTTTGAACCGGTTGAGGCGACCACGGTCCTCGATGCGCCCGCGGCGCGAACCGCCGGCGCCGACGCGGGCAGGATCGAACACGGGCGCTACCTGGTGGGCCTGCTGGGATGCGAAAGCTGCCACACGGACGGTGCGTTGCTCGGCACGCCGCGCATGGATCGGCAACTGGCCGGATCGGACGTGGGCATCGCGTTCAGCAATCCATTGCAGCAGCGCCGTCCCGGCATCGTCTACCCGGCCAACCTGACGCCCGACATGAAGACCGGGATCGGGGCGTGGAGCGAGCGCGAGATCATCACTGCCATTCGCACCGGCGTCGGCCGCGACGGCCGGCGGCACCTGCCGGTGATGCCGTGGCCCGGGTACCAGAAGCTCTCCGATGCCGACGCCGCGGCGATTGCTGCCTACCTGCGCGCACTGCCGCCGGTGCAGCATGCGGTGCCGGAAAACGTGCGTCCCGGCGAACGCGCCCGGGCGCCGTATGTGCATTTCGGCGTCTACCAGAGCAGGCGGTAACAGCCCCGAAACAGAACTCCTTCCTCGTCGTCCCGGTGACTCGCTGCCGACCCGGGGTGAACCCGGCCCCACAGGAGCGGACTCCATCCTACCGGCACAGGAATTCGTGCACGCGCTGCGGCTCATTCCACATCAGCACGTCCAGGATGGAAAGGTGCGGGATGAACGGATACGGCCGGCTGTCGTAGCCAAACTCCCGAAGCTCGGTGAACGACAGCCGGATGCCGCGCGCCGCAAACGCCTCCGGATCGAACAGCTCCCGCCCGCCGGGGGGATTCAGGTATTCGGCGGCGCCCAGCGCGCTGCTGATCTCAAGCGCCCAGCCGCCGGGGGCGGTGATCTCCGGCAACGCGAGGTCCATCCCTGAAAGCAGTTCCAGACGCGCGTCAATGCCGAGGCAGGCGCAGGTCAGCGCCAGCGCGCGGACATTCACGTCGCGCAACAGGTCCGAATCGCCGCCCAGCAGCGCACCGCGCACGAGTTCGCGCACTTCGGAAAAGTGCGGCGCGCGGCGCACACGATAATGATCCATCTGACCCAGGATGCGCTCCGCCGCCGCAGGCCGGTCAACGACGCGCACATCGCGGATCAACATGTCGGCGGCGTGAATCACCGGCACGGTAACGTATTGCCAGCCGCGCGTGGGATGCAGGATGCGATTGCGGTTCATCCACGTCTTCGGCGAGTACCTGACGACGTCGAACACGATCCAGCGATCGGTGCGTGCCATCAGCTCGAAATAGCCGAGGTACGGGAAAAAATACGGCTGCATGATGCCGAGACGCATGGCGGAAGCGACTCCGGATTCTTACGCCTGTTCCTGCGGAAGGCGGCGCGCAATGTCCGCGCCATGCCGCAGGCAGAGGTCCAGCACGCCGGTGATGCGATCCACGCAGTCCGCGGTCACACCCGTGCCCAACGGCAATTGCAGTAGGCGTCCGCACAGGGCTTCCGTGGATCGAAGGCGCGCACCGGCCTCCGGGTCAAGCGTGCAATAAGGCGCGAGGCGATGCACGCCGGGGAAAAAATAGCGCCGCGCCAGGATGTTTTCCGATCGTAACAGGCGCTGCAACTGGTCGCGGCTCATGGCAAAGCGCGCGGAATCGATGTCAAAGACGCAGAACTGGCAATTGCTCTGCCCGCCGCGGGCATAATCCACGAACCCACCCAGTGAGCGGCAGGAATCCCAGGTCCGGTAGCGTTCATACAGCTCCCGATTGCGTTGTATCCAGCGCGGCAGATGGTCGAGACCCAGCAACCCCATCGCGGCCTGTGCCTCGGTCATCTTGCCGTTGATGCGCAGCGGCACGCGTGCCACGGATTCCGAGACATGAAAGTTGCGCACGGTGCGGATGCGTTGCGCCAGATCGTCGTTGTCGGTCGCCAGACAGCCGCCCTCGCCCGAGCCGAGAATCTTGGTGGCATGAAACGAAAATACGGCAAGTTCGCCAAACGCGGCGAGGCTGCGGCCGTCGTGGGTGCATCCAACGCCATGGGCGGCATCGTAGAACAGATGAATGCCACGCCGTGCGCACAAATCTTGCAGCGCGGCGGTATCGCCGGCGCGTCCCCAAGCATGCACGCCCAGGATCGCCGCCGCGCGGGCGCCGACCAGCGGCGCGGCCAGCTCGGCGCTGATGTTGTGCGTGGCGGGATCCACATCGCAGAACACCGGTGTGAGTCCCGCCCAGAACAGCGCCTGCACGGTCGCGGGGAACGTGAAGGAGGGCACGATGACCTCGCCGTCCAGGTCCAGCGCCTTGCACGCCACCATCAGGGCCACCGTGGCATTGGTCACGCAAACCACGTGCCTGACCCCCAGGTAACCGGCCAGGCGCCGATCCAGTTCCTGCACCAGCGGGCCATGGTTCGTGAAGTACCTGCGGTCAAAAATTCCGTTGAAAGCCTGCTCGAACTCGTTCCACGGGGGCAGGTTCAATTGCCCGACATGCACAGGTTCCGCGAACGCCGGTGTGCCGCCGAAGATGGCCAGGTCCGCCAGGGAGTCCTTGATCATGTCCGTCACCCTGCAGCCTCGAGCCGGGGCCTTATCGCAGCGGCGTTTCCCTGCATGAACCTGAACAGATCGGCAAGGGCGGAAATGTCTTCGGGCTGCAGCGTCTCGCCCACAGGCATCTGAATGAAACGCCGCGACAATGTTTCGGTCACGGGCAGGCTCGGCGGATCGATGAAAGCCGGACAATGCTGCGACAGGTGCAGGGGCGGGCTGTAATACGGTCGCGCCAGCGCCTGCTCGGCGCGCAATACTGTCACGATCTGATTCCTGGACAGCGGAAAGGCGTCGGTCACTTCCAGCAGAAAGAACTCATAGTTCCAGCGTTCACCGTTGTCTGCGTAGCGCACGCAGTCCAGACCGGAAATGCCCGCAAATGCCGCGCGGTACAATTCATAGCGGCGCTGGTTGCGCTGTACCAGCGCATCCAGATCGTCAAGACAGGACAGCGCCGCGGCGGCGTGCAATTCGTTCAGCTTGGCATTGAGGCCGATACCGGCGGTGGCCGCCTCATCCACGTAGCCGAAGTTGCGCTGCCGGCGCAGCAGATCCGCCAGCATGTCGTCCGACGTGGTGATGTACCCGCCTTCGAAACCGTTGAGCAGCTTGGTCGCATGCAGGCTGAATACCTCCGCCCTGCCGAAGCCGCCGATGGGCCGCCCCTGAAACGAGCAACGGGCGCCGTGCACGGAATCGAAAACAAGGGGCACGCCGGTGTCGCGGGACAATTGTTCGAATTCGGTGATGAAACAGGGGCTGTTGACCTGGTGTACCGCGAGGATCAGCGCGGTGCCATCGTCGATCGCCGCCGCGGCGCATGCCGGATCCAGCGCATGGGACCGTGCCTCCACGTCGCAGAAGCGCGGCCGGAGCCCGGCCCACTGCGCCAGGTGCGGGAGGCCGGCGTAGGTGAATGCCGGCATGATGACCTCTCCGCCGGCGTGACGCGCCAGAGCCTGCATGAGCAGGATCAGTCCCAGCGACGCGTTCGCCACCGCGATGCAGTGGCGCACCTGGTGCAGTTGTGCGAGTCGCCGCTCCAGCTTCTGCACCAGCGGCCCGTTGTTCGTGATGCGCCGGCGCGCATAGACGCCCGCGACCAGCCGGAAGAACGCTTCGCGGTTCGGCAGGGCCAGCTGGCCGATGGGCCGCGCGGCCGGAAAAATCGTGCGCCCGCCGAAGACGCCGAGGTCTTCGACCGTGTGCTTCACGCGGAATGATTGCCGGGCGTCAGCACGGCGTCGTAACGGTAATGGGCGGCGTAGTAATCGGCCGGCATCTGCCGGAATTCCACCGACCAGCCGCACGTGCGGGCCAATCGCGCGAACTGCTCCTGCGATCGCCAGATGCCCACCGGCGAACCGGGGTCTATTTCAATGCCTTCCGGCATGGGGGCGTCGCGAAAGAACCTGCCGATACGGTCAAGGTCCGGGAGGTTCCCGATGAATACCCGCCGCAGGCTGCGGAAGCGATCCCGGAGCGTGCCCAATACCGATTGCGCCTCCGCCTCGGGCAGGTACTGAAACGACCCGTAGCACATCGCCTTGTGGAAACGCCCGGGGTCGGGATACTGCGCCACGAACCGGTTCACGTCTTCGAGGACATACTCTTCATGGTCCGGCTTCGAGAAATTGCTGCGCGCCACCTTGATGAGCACCTCGGAAAAATCCACCCCGACACCCGCCCGGCAACGGGCGATGATCTGCGTCGTCAACGCACCGTTGCCACAGCACAGATCGAGCAGGATCTCCGATTGCACCAGTTCCAGCCCGGAACTGACCGCATCCACTATCATCCGGATCTGGTGATCGTCCACCGGCCTGCCGTTCACGGTGCGCCGTACCTGTCCCCAGAAATCATCGGGGGCGCAGGTCTTCGGGAACTCCTTGTAGAAGTACTCGTTCGACATCAGCCGTGCCGCCAGAGCCAGTTCACGATGATACAGAGTTTACGCAATGCAGACCCCGTCTCAGCGGCGGACTCCGCGATGCCGTCCGCATCCGCCCCGGGGAAAGCCTCGGCGCCGCCCATATGGTCCCGGCCCAGTGCGGCATTGGATCCGGAATAGCCCGCCATGATCCTGCGGCGATCCGCCGCCGTGAGCAGCGGCCGTTCGTCGAACCAGCCACGGCCCGCGGCATGCCGGTCCAATTCCATCAATTGTCGGTGAAAGCGGCGCCTGTGCACCGGCGCCAGCGGCAACCGGTTCAGCCAGCGCTGAAATTTCAGCAGATCACGGTTCAGCGACCAGTTGACTTCCTGCGGCGGAATTACCAGGCGTGACGCATCAATCCCGACCTGAAGCAGAAAATCTCCGCACAGCCCGGCGGCGGATTTCACGGCCAGATCGTAGCTGCGCACGCACAGGGCTTCACGGCCGAAGACGCCGGTCCACTGCGCCAGTCGTTCAGCGTAATCCCAGAGGGAAAAATATTTTTCCAGACAGGCCTCGAGGCTGTGCGATTCACCCTGCGCCTTGACGGTCTGGTTGTACCAGGACTCGTGGACATCATCCTGCCGCCGAACGTAAACCAGAATGCACGGCAGCCGCCCTGCGAGCGCCCCGCTCTCCTGCAACAGCCGGCGCAGTCCGTCCGGATTCGGAAACAGGTAGAAGTCCTCGGAGCTCAGGATGATGTCGCCGTGATGCCCGGCAGCGGCCGAACGCAGTTCCGCGGTCAACGTCGGGAGTGTTTTCTCCTGCGGGATTGCCCATTCCGGGTAGCCGCCGGCGAGCAGGAACGCCAGATCATGGTGGCCGAACCCGCGCAGGCTGACATCGGGATACAGGATGTCCTGATCCCGCAGCAGTGTGTGCCGGTTGTCATGCAGCAGCCGCTGCAGGTAGGTGGAGCCGGTCTTCGGTGCTCCGATATGAACCGTCAACCGGCGCGGGCGGGTTGACATGGCTCATTGTCCGAAACGGATTCCCGGGGTTCCGAACTCAGGCCGCAGATCTGCCAGAGCTGCGCGCGCACGGCGGCCGCATCCCCGGCATGGCAGCACTTGCGCAGGCGTTCCAGCTCAATCTCGCAGCGCGACCAGTCCAGGCGCGGATGCCTGGCCAGAAAGATCTTCGGGTGGGCGGTGGACTCGCGCTGCTCGTGATCGTGGAACAGTTCCTCGGACAGCTTCTCTCCGCGCCGGAGCCCGGTGTATTCAACACGGATGTCCGGTCCCGGCACCGCGCCGGTCAGGCGGATCATCTGCTCGGCCAGATAGGCGATGCGTACCGGCTCGCCCATGTCCAGCACGAAGATCTCGCCGCCGTTGCCCATCACCGCCGCCTGCAGGATCAGGCCGCATGCTTCCGTGTTGGTCATGAAATAACGCGTGACGTCCGGATGCGTCACGGTCACGGGTCCGCCGCGGCGGATCTGTGACTGGAATATCGGGATGACACTGCCGTCGGAACCCAGCACATTGCCGAACCGCACCGTGATGAACCGCGTCGTGCCGGGTGCATTGCGCGCCTCGCACACCAGCTCCGCCACGCGCTTGCTGGCCCCGAGCACGGACGCCGGATTCACGGCCTTGTCCGTCGAGATCAGCACGAAGCGATCGCAGGCATGGGCCCGTGCCGCATCCGCCAGCGTCAGTGTCCCGAACACATTGTTCAACGCTGCCTCACGGCAGTGATCCTCCAGCAACGGAACGTGTTTGTACGCCGCGGCATGGAACAGGACCTGCGGCCGGTGCGTTGCCAGCATGCGATCCATGGCACCGGTGTCGCAAACGTCGCCGAGGGCGGCGATGATTTCCGTCGGGCCTTTTTCCGCCGCGGACAGCAGTTCATGGTGGATGCGGTACAGTCCGAACTCGCTCCGGTCCAGCAATACCAGCCGCGCCGGCGCCAGGCCATGGATCTGCCGGCACAACTCCGCGCCGATGGACCCGCCGGCGCCGCTGACCATGATCGTCCTTCCCAATATGCCGCCGGCCGCGATCGTGTCCCGGTCAAGATGAACCTTTTCGCGCCCGAGCAGATCATTGATGGACACCTCACGGATCTCGTTCAGGACCGCGGCGCCGGCAACCATCTTGCTCAGTCCGGGCAACATACGCATCGGCACGCCTGCCTCCTCGCAGCGCTCCACGATGCGGCGCATCTGTTCGGTTCCGGCGGAGGGCACGGCGATCACAACGATGTCGGGCCGGTGGTACCGGCACAATTCGGGGATGTCGTCCACGCCGCCCAGCACGCGCACGCGCTGGATCTCCGCGGCGCGCAGGTCCGGCTTGTCGTCCACGAAGCCCACCGGGAAGTAACGGCCGTCGCGCAACATTTCTCGCACGACCATTTCGCCGGCGCGCCCGGCGCCGACGATCAGCACACGCGTGGTGACCGCGCTGCGATCCAGGCTGACACGCCGGTCGCGCAGAAACCGGTAGCCGAGCCGCGGCGCCCCGAGACAGAAAACCAGCACCATCGGGTACAGGATCAGGATCGAACGCGGTACGCCTTCGAGACGGAACAGGATGAACATCGCCAGCGTGATGCACAGTGCACCGAGCGCGGCGGCGCGCAGAATGTTGAGCAGATCCGGAACGCTGGCGAATCGCCACATGCCGCGGTACAACTTGAACATCGAATAGACGCCGCCCTGGATCAGCATCACGATCGGGGTCAGGAACACGCTCAGGCGCCAGTCCTGGAAGGGAAACTCGAAATTGAATCTTGCCCACCAGGAGAACTGCCAGGCAAATCCGGCCATGAACAGATCGTGCAGAATGATGATGGTGCGTTTGCTTGGCAGCATCGGTCAAAGTTTACCTAATTCCACCCATGTCGGCGCTGGATGCCGAACCACGCAATGACCGCGACGAGGGTCGCCGACAATGCCGCCGCCGGCAGGGCCCCACGGCTTGCCGCCAGCAGCACGAGCGGCCCGAGGATCAGGGCGTTGACCGCCAGAAAACCGGCCAGCAGCCCCCGGTGTCCGAGTCCGGACCGCACCAGCAGTTGATACGCGTGGGAACGGTGCGGACTATACCATCTCTCACCTCGCAGCAGGCGCCGCACCAGCGTCAATGACGCATCAACGGCGAAGACAAGCAACAGCAGCAGCCACGCCGGCAGCGGCACCGCGCCACTGTGTTCTCCGAAAACGGCAAGCACGCCGAAGCTGTAGCCGAGCAGACAGCTTCCCACGTCTCCCATGAACAGACGCGCCGGCGGCCGGTTGAATACGAGGAAACCCGCGCAGGCGGCGGCGATGATCGCGCACAGCGCGGCAGCGCCGCCCTGCCCTGCGCCGCCGAACAGCACGGCCGCAAACCCGCCGGCCGTGATGCCCTGCGCCGCCGCAATCCCGTCCGCGCCGTCCATGAAATTGTAAAGGTTCGTCAACCACGCCAGGCCGAGGACCGCCAGCGGAAATCCCGCCCATCCAAGTTCCAGGTTTCCGGTGCCGATCTCAATCCGTTCCAGCCCCCCAAGCAGCCAGACGGACAGTGCCGCAGCGCACAGGTAGCCCATCCCCCGGATTGCAGGCGCGAGTCCGGCGCGATCCTCGATCCATCCGAGCGTCGCCACCACCGCGCCGCCGGCAATCATGGACAGCGCCAGACTGCGGGGGATCTCTCCCATTGCCGCGAGGATCGCGGCGCCGCCCAGAATGCAGATCGCGATCGCCAGCCCGCCGCCGCGGGGCGTTGGCACAGAATGCAGACTCCGCTCACCGGGCACATCCAGCATGTTCCGCCGGGAAACGTAACCGAGTATTGCCCAGGTCAGAAAAACGGACAGCGGAAAAACCAGGAGGAACGACAGCACCGGGAGCCTCATGCATGTTCTCCTGACCGATACCATTTGACCGTCTGCGCCAGTGCCGCATCAATGCCTGTGGCCGGTGCCCAGCCCGTAACCGACCGGATCGGTCCGGCATCCACCAGCAGCGGCTGCGTCAGGCCGCGCAACGGTCCCCACGCCGGCAACCAGTCGGGAAGAGGCAGCGTGCGCAACCGCCGGCCCAGGAGTGCGGCCAGTTTCTCCGCCAGCACGGTCACGGCGACATCAAAATCGCCAACCAGAAACGATCTGTTTGCAACGTCCGCATGCCGTACGCAGGCAGCAAGAAGGTCCGCCAGGTTCCCCACGTATACGAGGCTGCGCGGCGCCGCCTGTGCCGCCACCGGGAGCGGCAGTCCGCGATCCAGGAATCGCAGCAGGCGCAGGAAGTTACCGCCATTGCCGGGGCCGATAATCAACGGCGGCCGCAATATCAGGAATTCCATTGCGCCGCCTGCGCATACGGCGTTGAGGGCCGACTCCGCCGCCAGTTTGCTGCGCGCGTAGGGGCTGCGCGGTTGCACCGGGTCCCCGGCCCGCAACGGCCTGGGAATGCCGTCTTCGATCCGGTTGCCGCTGCCGTGGACACCCGCGGTGCTCAGAAAAATGAAGCGGCGCACGCCGGCACGGACTGCCTGCCGCGCCAGTTCCTGCGTGGCCAGCGCATTGGCGCGCCGGAACGGACCGGTCCAATATTGCCGCACGCCGCCGACGTGGGCGCGCCCGGCGAGGTGCACGACCGTATCCACGTCCCGGAGCAGATCCCCGGATCGGTCCCGTTCCGTTTCCAAATCATCCTGACGCCACTCCACGCCGGGATATCCGCTTGCAGGCTCGCGACGGCGCCAGGTGGCCCGCAGTGCGTATCCCGCGGCGCCAAGTGCCTTCAGCACTGCGCCTCCAACGAATCCTGCCGCCCCGGTGACCAGCACCCGTTGCACGCCTACTGCCATTGTCCCGCTGCGATCGTGGTGCCGGCCCGACGTCCATCGTGAAGAGTTGAAAGTGAAAAGTGCAAAGTGAAACACCTCAATTTCGGAGGGGTTGCCAGCGCAGGGTTTGCTTTTTACTTTCCACTTTTTACTTTCCACTTCTTACTTTTCGCTCTTTCCCTTCCCCGCCGGCGCGCGGCCGAAATCATCGTCGAACCGTTCGATGTCATCCTCGCCGAGATAACTCCCGGTCTGGACTTCGATGACCTCCAGCACGTCTTCGTGCTGGTTGGCAAGCCGGTGGATCGTTCCCTGCGGGATGAACACGGATTCGTTTTCGTGCAGTACCAGTGTGTCCTCGCCGCGGATCACCGAGGCCGTGCCGCGCACGACCACCCAGTGCTCGGCCCGGTGCCGGTGCCGCTGCAGCGACAGTTTCTTCCCCGGTCGCAGCGTCAGTCTTTTCACCTGATACCGCTCCCCATGATCCAGCGCCTCAAAATTTCCCCAGGGCCGGTGCACCATGCGGTGTGAAACGGTCAGTTCGCCGTGATCGGCCTTGAGACGCTGAACCAGCCCCGACAGGTGCTGCGCCTGGTCAAGGGATGCCACTAGTATGGCGTCCGCGGTTTCGACGATCGCCAGACGTTCGCAACCCAATGCCGCGATGAGCCGACCCTGGGACAGCACGATGGAATCACGCATGCGTTCGATCACCGTGTCCCCGAGGCACACATTGCCGTCGGCGTCGCGTGCTTCCCGCTCCCACACGGCCTGCCATGAGCCGACGTCGGCCCAGCCGGATTCCAGCCGCACCACGACACAGCGAAATTCGCCGTCAGTGCTGGCCGGCTCCATGACCGCATAGTCTATGGAGATGCGCGGGCAGGCCAGAAACGCCTCCCGTTGCAGGCGAAAAAAGATGCCGTCCCTGGCACCGCCGCCGGCGGCAGCCATTCCGTGCCGGTGGATCTCCGGCTGGAAGCGTTGCAGCGCCCGGTACCAGAGGCTGCGCCGCAGGACAAATACGCCGCTGTTCCACAAGTGCCGGCCGGATCGGAGGAACGATTCCGCCTGTTCACGCGGCGGCTTCTCCACAAACTCCAGCAGCGGCGCCACCGTAGCGCCGGCGCCGGGATCGAATCGAATATAGCCGTAACCGGTCTCGGCGTGGGTCGGTACGACGCCCAGGGTCACGATGCTGCCCTGTTCCGCCGCCGCCACCGCCTGTTTGAGACAGCGCACGAACTCTGCGTCATCCCGCAATTCATGGTCCGCGGGCGTCACCACCAGAACCGGGTCTCCCTCTCCGGCGAGCGCGGCGGCCACCGTCAATGCGGGGGCCGTGTTGCGCCCCTCCGGCTCCAGCACCATCTCCCGCAACACGCACCCGGCAGCCATTGCCTGCTCCCCGGTCAGGAAGCGGTGCTCTTCGTTGCACACCACCAGCGGATGATCGCCGCCCGGAATGCCGCTGGACCGCAGTCGCAGCAGGGTCTGTTGCAGCGGCGAACGCCGGCCGGCGATGGACAGAAACTGCTTCGGATGGAGATCCCGCGACAACGGCCAGAGACGCGTACCGCTGCCACCGGCGAGGATGATCGGCACGACGGGTGAGGCGGCATCGGCGGGATCCGTACTCATGTCTGCACCATGCGCTGGTAGAGCGCGATTATGTGCTCATTAATTATGGGGGCGGCAAATCGCGCCACCGCCTCCCTGCGGGCGTTCTCCCCCATGACACGCCGCAGGTCCGGCCGCTGGATCAGGCGTTCCAGCGCAGCGCCCAATGCGTCCGCATCCCGAACCGGGACCAACAGCCCGGTGGCATTTTCCTTTACCACGCTCCGGCAGCCGGCGATGTCTGCTGCCACCACCGGCCGGCCGCTGGCCGCCGCCTCCAGCAGCACCCTGGGCGTGCCCTCATGGTAACTGGGCAGACATATAATGTGTGAACGGGAGAGCAGCGCCGGCATGTCCGTCACCTGCCCGAGCCATTCCACCGGGCCGGAACGGCGCCATTCATCCAGCACGGCGGCGGGGATGGAGCGCGGGTTCTCCGGATCCGGTTCCCCGGCGGCCAGAAACCGCGCCTTCATTCCTTTCCTGCGCAACATTGTCGCCGCCTGCACGAATTCCCCGATGCCCTTGTCTTCCAGCAGGCGGCCCACGAACAGCACCACCGGCTCGCCCTCCGGCTCGGGGGTCGGATGGAAATGCGCGGTATCCACACCGGTGCCGCAGACCAGCGCGCAGCGATCGGGCGCCGCAAGTTTCAGCCGCAGCATTTCCGACTGATCCCCGGTGTTCTGAAACAGCGCCCAGGCGCCCGTGCGGCGCACCAGCCGGGCCAGCAGCGGCACCACGGCGGCACGCACGCAACGGACGCGCCATGACGGCGCGTGAAACAGCGTGCCCAGCCCGGTGTAAGCATTCAAAATGCGCGGTACGCCGGCGATCCACGCGGCCAGCGTTCCCAGCAAGACCAGTTTCACCGACACGTTCTGTATGAGCGCGGGACGCAGTTTGCGCAATATCCGCGTCAACCGCAGCAATGCGCGCAGGTCCGCCACCGGAGTGCCCATGCCGCGCGGCAGGTCCAGGTGCGCGATCTCCACGCCGGGCCAGGTCCCGGCTGTAACACCGGCGGGCACCGTGGTAATCACCGTAACGGTATAGCCGGCGCGCACCGCCGCCTGCGCCAGCGACAGCCGGTGGGAAAGAAAGTAACCGTGTTCCGCGATGAGCAGGGCAATGTGCATTTGTTATCTGTTCAATGTGAAAAGCGAAAAGTGAAAAGTTGAAAGCAACTGACTTTTCATGTGCTGGTGGAAGATGAACTAGGTCTGGCTCCCGTTTGTGCTTCTTGCTTTTCACTTTAAACTTTTCACTTTTACACTTCATCGCCAGTGTTCATGCCATGCCTGGTAGGTGAGCACGTTCCACAGGGCATGTTGCCCGTTGCACCGCCCGCCCAGGTGTTCCTGCCAGAGCTTCCGGACCGCCACGGGCTCCGGCATGCCGCAGCGCGCAAGCTGCGCCGGGGTCAACATCGCCTCCGCCCAGTCACGCAGTCCGCCGCGCAGCCAGTCTGCCAGCGGAATGCTGAATCCGGACTTGGGCCGTTCGATCAGGCGGGCCGGCACGTAGCGGCTCAACACCTGCCGCGCGATCCACTTGCCGGTGAGACCGCGCACGCGCAGCGGCCAGGGCACGCGCCATGCGGCCTCCACCACACGGTGGTCAAGCAGCGGCACGCGACATTCCAGCGCGGCGGCCATGGTGGCCCGATCCACCTTTACCAGCGCGTCATCGGGGAGGTATACCGAACCGTCCAGATATTGCAGCCGCTCACCAAGACCGTGCAGTTGCGCCAGCGTGGCGGGATCTCCGAAGGCGGTCCGGGCCGCGCCGGCGCCGCCGGTGCCCCGCGGCGACTCCGGCCACGTGGCGAGCAGCGCTGCATAGATCCCGGATTCCGCGGCATGCAACACGGCAGCGAGGCGTCGTGCCTTGTCGGCCGGCTGGCGTGGCCGGTGCGCCGCCGGGATGCCGGCGGCAAATGCATCCCAGATTGACGGCCGCACGGCATCCAGTCCGCGTGCCAGCACGCGCCGCACTGCGAGCGGCACGCCCAGGGCCGGCGCCAGCAACAGGCGGGCAACCACGTGCCGCGTGTAGCCCGCAAATGTCTCGTCGCCGCCGTCGCCGGACAAAGCCACCGTTACCGTGGCGCGGGCCAGACGCGCAAGCAGCAGCGTGGGGATCTGGGAGGAGTCCGCAAAGGGCTCGTCGTAATGATGCGCCAGTTCCGGGATCACCGCCAGCGCCTCGGCCGGCGTCACGCGCAGTTCCGTGTGTGCAGTGCCGAGGTGGCGCGCAACGGCCGCAGCGTGCGCGGACTCGTCGTGGGAGGATTCCGCGAAGCCGATGGAAAAGGTTCGCGCCGGCTGCGCTCCCACCTGCTGCATCAGCGCCGCCACCAGCGATGAATCTATGCCGCCGGAGAGGAACGCCCCCACCGGAACGTCTGCAACGAGCTGTTCGCGCACCACGTCGCGCAGCAGGCGATCCAGGTCGTCAACGACATCCGGAAAGCGCGCCGTGCGTGGCTGGGTCGCCGCGGCTTCCAGTGTCCAGTAACGGGACAGGTACGGCGCAACGCCGGCGCGGCAGGTCAGCATTGCGCCGGCGGGCAGCTTGCTGATACCCGAATAGACACTGCGCGGCGCGGGGATGAATCCATAACGCAGGAATTCCCCGACGGCCTGGGCATCGAGCTCCGGGCGCCGGTCAAGCAGCGGGAGCAGCGCCTTGAGCTCGGAGCCGAAGATCAATCGATCGCCGGATACGCCCCAGAACAGCGGCTTGATCCCGATCCGATCGCGCACGAGATGCAGTGCGCGCTCATGCCGGTCCCACAGCGCGAACGCAAACATGCCATGGCAGCGCCGGACCGTTGCCTCGACACCCCAGTGCGCGCAGGCCTCGACCAGCGTTTCGGTGTCGGAGCCGCCGCGGAACGCCCGGGCAAATCCGGCCGACTGCAATTCACTGCGAATCCCAAGGTGGTTGTAAATCTCACCGTTGTGGATCAGCACCATGCGGCCATCTGCGGAATGCATGGGCTGGGCACCGGCGTCGGACAACTCCAGGATGCGCAGCCGCGTATGCGCGAAACCGATGCCGGCCTTCGCATCGGACCAGACAGCGTCGCCATCCGGGCCCCGGTGCCGCAGCGCCGCGGCGGCGGCGCGCAATAGGGGTTCCACCGGGTCAGTGCGGATCGCACCCAGAACACCGGCAAGGCCGCACATGGTTGTTCAGTCCGCGGGGCGCAGCAGCGCCGCCAGGTCCGCGACGCGCGCCTGCACGGAGTAACTGCGCTCCACCTTGCGGCGCCCGGCGTCGGCCAGGCGTCCAGGGAGGCTTGCGTCCGTGATCAGACTGTGCAATGCCAAGTACCACTCGGCGTCATCCCCGGCCAGCAGGCCATCTTCTCCGTCGGCGACGATCTCGCGGTTCGCGCCGACGCGGCTGCCCACGGCGGGAACGCCGCAGGCCATGTATTGAATGAGTTTGTAACCGCATTTGCCACGTTCCCATTCGCCGTCGGCAAGCGGCATCACACCGATATCAAAATCCTTAATCGCTTCCACTTCGGTTTCCACATTCCATGCCCGCGACGTTACCGCCACGCCGTCCAGCCGCAACGATCCGCCGCCGACACAAACGACTTCAATCGCATGCTGCGCCGCCAGCCGCCGCAAGACGGGTCCGAGCGAGCAGAGGTAATGGACCGTCGCCGGCGAGCCGATCCAGCCGATGCGGCAGGGATTGCCGCGGGGGCGCGGCGCCCTCAGCGTGTGGCAATCGAGGTCCACGACCGACGGCAGCAGCCGCGCGTCACGGGCACCGGCGGCGCGGGCATGTTCGCGGATCCAGCTGTTACCGGCCGCGACGACATCCGCACCGGCGAAAATGCGCTCCATCTTGTCCCGCAACAACGCCCGCAGCGGCGCAGGCGCATCCTTCCGGTAGCGCAGCCACACCGCGTCGTCACAATCCACGACGAGCCGCCGGCCGCGCCGATGGAACAGCCGCTCCACGCCGAACGGCAGCCAGGGCAGCAGTTCCTTCTCCACCCACAGTACGACCGCGCGAGCCGCGCACAACAGTTCGCACAGGCGCCCCGCGTACGATCTGATCAGATCGAACGGATCGGGCCGCCGGCCGGAGTACAGGGCGGCGACGTAGGCATTCGACAACAGCGGACATGCCTGAACGCGGAGACCGAGGCGTTCCAGGTGCGGCAGGTACTGCAGCATGCGCACCCGGCTGCTGGCTCCCATGGAGTCGTATCTGGACAGGGCCAGCACGCGCGCGCCGGAAGTCATCTGCTGCCCGATCCTGCCTTCCCGCGGGTCACGTCCGACCCGCGTCCGGGTAATTCTGACGCACCCACTTCGCGTAGCGCGCATCCAACAACGGGCGCCACCAGCCCTCATTGGCGAGATACCACTGCACGGTTTTGCGCAGTCCGCTGACCAGGTTTTCATCCGGCTGAAAGCCCGTTGCGTTCCGCAGTTTTGCGGCATCCATGGCGTAGCGCCAGTCGTGCCCGGGCCGATCCGCCACAAACGTGATCAAATCCGCGCAACTTGAACCCCGCGCCGCCGGACAGTCCGGATAGGTTCCCTGCAACGCCCGGCTTGCGCCAATGGCCTCATCCAGGAGGCGGCAGAGATTGCGTACCAGATCCAGGTTGGAAATTTCCGCGCCCCCACCGATGTTATAGGTCTCGCCGACAGTGCCCTGACGCAGGATCCGGTCAATTGCCCGGCAATGATCCTCGACAAACAGCCAGTCGCGGACGTTGCTCCCGTCCCCATACACGGGGAGCTTCGCTCCCGACAGGGCGTTCACGATCATCAGCGGAATCAGTTTCTCGGGAAAATGATACGGGCCGTAGTTGTTGGAACAATTGCTTATGCTGACCGGAAGTCCATAAGTTCTTCTGTAAGCCCGGACAAAATGGTCCGACGCCGCCTTGCTGGCCGCATAGGGCGAGCTCGGATCATAGGGCGAGGTTTCTACGAACGCAGGGTCATCCCTGGACAATGTTCCGTAAACTTCATCCGTCGAGACATGATGGAACCGGAAGTCCGTCGCTTCCCGGTCGGCTTCCCACGCCTCCCTTGCGGCCTGCAGCAGGTTGCAAGTGCCGAGGACATTGGTGTGAATGAAGGCGTCGGGACTGTGGATCGAGCGGTCAACATGGGATTCCGCCGCGAAATGCACGATGGTATTGATCCGCTCGTCCCGCAACAGGGCGCGCACCAGCGTCGCGTCCCTGATGTCGCCGTGCACAAAACGGAACGCCGGCAGGGACTGCAGCGGCTCAAGGCTGGCAGGATTTCCTGCATACGTGAGCGCGTCGAGCACGACCACCCGGTCCCGCCGGTAGTTCCGTGTCCAGTAGTGGACAAAATTGGCGCCGATGAAGCCCGCGCCGCCGGTGACCAGCAATTTATTTCGGGGCATTGTCATTCACATCCTGCAGCATTTCGCGAAGGGCCGCCCGCCAGTGGGGTGCTTTCATTCCCAGTGCGCGCCAGGTGGTGCGTTTGTCGAGCACGCTGTAGGCGGGACGCGGCGCCGGCGTCGGCCAGTCGCAGGTGGTTATGGGAAGAATCCTGCATCGGCGCGGCAGCATGCCCAGGGCAAACGCCTCATCGTGGATCGCCAGGCTGAATTCATGCCAGCTGCACTCCCCGTCATCGGTCCAGTGAAACCGCCCGCCGAGCCCGGGCGTGGCCGCAAACCGCCACAATGACCGGGCCAGTCCGCGCGCCCAGGTCGGGGACCCAATCTGGTCGCTCACAACATTGACCGACTCCTGCCCGCGAAACAGGCGCAGCATCGTGTTCACGAAGTTCGCCCCGGTCGCCGCATAAAGCCACGCGGTCCGGACGATTACCGCCTGGTCACGGGTGGCCGTCATCACACGCCGTTCGCCCTCCGCCTTGCTCTCACCATATTTGTTCACGGGCTGGAGCGGGTGATCGGTCGCATACGGCGAAGCGGAACGCCCGTCGAATACATAATCGGTGGAAACATGAATAAGCCGTGCCCCGGCCTCCATGGCCGCAAGCGCAACATTCTCCGCGCCCCCGGCGTTGACGCGCAATGCATCCTCCGCATTCTGTTCCGCCCTGTCCACCGACGTGTAGGCGGCGGCATTGATGACGACATCAGGCCTTGTCCGGCGCACGTGCGCCGTGACCGCCGGCCTGTCGGAGATGTCCAGTTGCCCGCGCCCGGGCGCGAATACCGTGCTTCCAGGCGGTTGCGTGCGCTGTAACTCCCCGCCCAACTGCCCGCTGCCACCCGTGATCAGTACTTTCATCATCAGGCGGGCCGCCCGGTTCTGACATACGTTCCGCACACGAGCGCGAAATCCGCGTATGCGCCTGCGATATCCCCGAGACCCCGGCCGTTGTTCCGCACCAGTTCGTGGCCCAGCCTGAGCGCCAGTTCGATCGTCAGCGCGGCCACGGTCACTAGGGCGGCAACCGCGATCCCGAAATGCTTGCGGGCATAGGCGGTCCGGCTGCACAACCCGTAATGCATGCGCCGCGAAAGTGCCTGCCGTGACGCCGCCCCGCCGGCATGCACCGCGCCGGCAGCCGCAAGAAAAACCGTCTTCCAGCCACAGCCACGCGCCCGAAATGCAAAGTCAAGATCCTCGTAGTAGACAAAAAAGCGTTCATCGAAGCCGAGCAACTGCTCGAACACGGCGCGACGGACCATGAAAAAGGCTCCCATGACCTGATCCACCTCACGGGTCGAGCCGTGGTCCCATTCCAGCAGGAAATGGGGCTTCACCAGGGCCGGGATCACCCGGTCCAGATGCAGGGTAAGCCCCAGCAGGCCACAAGCAGTCGGGAACCTTGCACAGGAACGCTGCACCCGCCCAGTCTCGTCAAGCAGCCGGACGCCGACGATCCCGACATCTTTGCTCCCCGGAGACAGCAGATATTGCACCGTCTCCACCAGCGAATCCCCGCCGACATGAACATCGGGATTCAGAAACAGAATGAAATCCCCTGCAACCTGCCCGGCCCCCTGATTGCACGCCGCGGCAAACCCGCGGTTCGAGTCGTTGAAGATCGGCCGGCAGTCCTGTTGCGCGGCGATGAACTCCCGCGAGCCGTCAGCGGAGGCGTTGTCCACGATCCAGATGTCGCCGAGCGTAAATCCATCACGTCGTGCCGCGCGCAGGGTACGCAAACACGATTCCAGGTGCTGCCTGGTGTTCCAGTTTACGATTACCACGTCGAGCCTGGACATCCCGCATCCGTCTTGAGATTGGGCCGGAGCCGTGCGCTGAAAAATCTCCGGACTGCGAAAACCCTGATGTCAATCAGGGTTTCCCTGATCCAGAATCTGGCGGTTTTTGTTCAGCTTGACCTTTTCCAGCTGTTCTTCATTGACGGCCAGCCGCATCCACTGCAGCTCCAGCGCCAGCCGGGCATTCGCCCTGTTCACGAGATCCAGTTCCGTGGCCGGCAGCTCAATTTCTCCCGCCCGGCGATGACCCGCCTTCAGCGCCATGCTGCGAACGTGATCGCGAAACAGGGGCGGCAGGAGTTCGACTATCCGTTCCTGGTCACGGATACGGCCCGCTTCGTCGTAAGACGCTGCATCCGTGGAGGCGGCGTCGGGAAACTCCAGCAACTCCGCCCCATCCGCTTTCAGGAAGGTCGCGACAAACTCGGCATTGTTCCCCGCCAGTTCCTCCCGGATAGTCCGCAATTCCGCCGGTGTGAATACGCATGACTGCGTCGTCCTGCCGGTCCCAATCCCGTGTTCCGCAGACAGGCGCTGGATTTCCTTCGAAATCCGCCATTGCAGCGACGGCAGGCTGGGAAGATTGTTCAGTCTCGCCAGCAGGTCCGTCGCCAGGTCAGGGGCAGAAACATGGGTCTTCAGCTCCGGATCCACGAGTCCCTGTTCCTCCGGTGCCGTGATGCCGATCAGTCCCAGAAAGTCGCGTACCACGCCGCCCGAGCCCAGCACATGGCGGTAGGGCCTCAGGCTGACATTGACCGGCGCGAACACCCTGGACCACTTCCTGGCCCGCGACAGGTAGTCACAGGCGTTTCGATGTCGCGCCATTTTATGCAGCAAGAATAGCGACAGCGACCCGTTGAACCGTCGTTCGTCCTTTACCCAGGTCTTGTACTTCGACTTCAGCCACTCGTCCTGGCGCCGGAAGTACAGAACGACGTGCACCCGCTTCGCCATCGCATGGGTGAGATCCCTGAGGGCATTCACATTGTCCACATCGGAAAATCCTTCGGAGGTCAGTATCACGTTGGGTTCCGGGCGCTGATCGATTTCGTCGCGCAGGTCCTGCCAGTGCGTGCTGTCCAGATAGGTTTCCTTGGCGGCCCGCAGGCTGGCCTGGAGGTAATAGTGCTGCGCGCGCCTCAGCCCTGAACCGGGAATGTAGTATCCCCGATCTGCCAGGCGCTCCCGGTTGCGGGCCAGGAACTGCTGCAAGGCCGTCGTCCCGGTCTTCGACAGGCCCGCGTGCAGGTACAACGTCTCCTTCATGATCGCCAACCGTCAGTTCTTCCCAAAGGAATAGCCGAGCAGCCGGATGTCGTCCGCGTACAGCGACCCGGCCAGTTCAATGTCCTCCGCATCATAACCCTCATGATAGGGCGCATGCTCGGTCTTGTTCACCCTGGGAATCTCGCTGACCTCCATGGACAGCCGTTTCAGAATCTTGCCCACATCATCCTCGAAATTCTCAAAGCGGCCCAGGAAATCCACCAGCAACTCGCCATTGTCGTCGCAAATGAAGCGGCACTGATGCTCCCACTGAACATGGATTTTCTTCTGAATCAGGCTCAGATACTTCTTGAAACTGTCCCGCTCATCCATGCCGATGTACTCGCGCAGGTCAGCGCGCTTTTTCATGTAATGGTACTGGGAATACAGTCTGTCCCATGGATTCCGCACGATGGCAAACTTGAAGTAGGCGTCAAATATCCCGGCGCCGCATTCCTGGCGGATCTGGGTCCCGAGCAGATGCTGCAGCCCCCCGGTCTGGTACTTGTTGTGATACTCCGAAATGAATCCCATCCAGAGATCCGAGGTCCGCCTTGGCCAGCCCCAGATCAGATTTTCCACCGATCCGCCGCCGCACTTGGGGATATGGATGAATATGCACGCTTTCTCGTGCGAAATCACGGCGCATACCCGAAGCGCGCCAGCGCTTCGCCGGCGCGCTCGGCGCACACGGCGCGCAGCCCCGGCGTCAGTTCCTGTTTCCACCGTCCGATCGAGGCAAGCGGCGAGGCGGATGTCTGGTGAAAGCTGAGTCTGGCATTCGTGGCGGAGGCCTGCCTGACCGCTGCGGCGACTTCCTCCGGACCCGCGTCCAGTTCCAGGTACCGGCAGAGGCGGCCGGCTTCCGCCTCCGGGTCGCGGATCAGGTCCTCGTATCGGACCAGGCATTTGTCCCAGGCAGTGCCTTCGTACCTGGCGGACAGCTCCCGGAATTCGTCGGCGCGCTGCGCCGCAAACTGCGCATTCGATGAAACCGTGTCCCGGCCGAATGCCGGCGTGCCGCGCTTGCGGTTGAAAGACAGCGCCGAGCAGATCCCGTCGCGAACATCGCGGACAAGATAGATGTCCCTGGCGCGCGGATAAAGTTCCCGTATCAACCCTCCCAGCGGCAGGCTCTTCTCCGCGAAATAGGAGAACTGCCGCGACCCGGTCCCTGCCCTGGCGCGCCCCTCGTGGTCAATCAGCGCGCCATATATTCCGTCTATGTTTTCCTGGCAGAATCGCGCGAGCCGCGCCACGTACGGCCCGCCAAGGTACCTGGCGCACACGGGTGACACGCCGAGCCGGTAATAGGGATTCGATGCCACCACACGGTTGCGCCGGTCCCGCATGTTCCATTTGCTCGTCAGTCGCAAGCCGGCCTGGGGAGTGCTCAGGCTCTCGAGGAAATTGATCCAGTAGTGCGCGGCCAGCAGCTCATGCGGGTACTCGCGATGCACGTACACTCCCGGAAGAAACGAAAGCATCCGCATCAACAATGTAGTGCCGCTGCGCCCCATGGAATTGAGGATCACCGGACTGAACTGCGGCACGTACGCGGAATCGAGGCGCACACGCGCGACGTCAATGGTCCCCAGCGCCACCGGGGCTCCCGAGGCAAACACCGCCTCAACGCCGATCCTGGCCTCGGGCGGCGCTCCGAGAAGATTAAGCCCGAACTCAAACTCCCGGACGCCGGGGTCGCCGAACAGCGCAAACAGGCCCTTGCGCCGCTGCTCCATGGCCAGCTCATCGAGCACCACGTTGCAGGACGAAAACCGGATGGCGGCCAGCCTCCCGCGACCGGTCTGAATTGTTCCGCGCAGGAACAGGCTGAATATCTCGTTCGCAAAGCCGGGTTTCATCCGCTCGATCCGGAATTCACCGATGCGGCCCGGATCGGCCACGTTCACCGAGATCTCACAACGCTGGATTATTCTCATCCGGCTGCCGCCCTGTTCCCGGCCGCCGCTGCCCGTTCCGATCGCAACACCGGCCGGCGCCCGCCAGTTCCAGGCCGCCGCGTCTTCATCGGCCGTAACACCGTTGCAGGAATTCGGAGATGAAACCCGCATTGAAACTGTCATCCCAGGAGCGTGGCCAGGAAAAGCGGGAATTTGCAACCCTGGCCTCGTAGTCACCCGCGCGCCGGGTCGCATCCACTATGGCCGCGCAGACCGACTCCACGCCGGCGGGAACGGCAATGAGGTTTTTCGAGATGCCCGCCATGCGCTCCGGATCGCGATTCTCAAACGAGGTTGTCACGACCACCATTCCCGCCGCCGCCATTTCCAGGGGCGGCACGCTGGGATGGGGCGAGTACATCAGGCTGACGCCGACATCGAAGGTCGCCAGCTTCCTGCAATACTCGTCAAACGACATCCGCTTGAGCATTCTGATCCAGATGTTCTTTCCCAGCGGGATGTCCGTGCCCGGCTCCAGGCTGCCGATCCCGACAAACTCCCAGGAGTCGTCCAGCAGGCCGGACTCCACGGCCTTTCTCAGCCCCAGCACGCAGAGTTCCAGCAGATTCCTCCCCGCATGTTTCTCCGGCCGCGCATAGATCAGCATTCTGCGCGCCGGGCGTTCGCGCAGTTCCTCGACCGTCGGCGCCCGCACGTTCGCCAGCGCGTGCTGGAACACCAGCCACTTGCCGTCCGCCTGATCCCCGTTCCTGAATACCCCCAGTTTCCTGGCGCGGAAGTAATTCGCCAGATCGGGGGAATTGAATATCGCAAAATGATCGAATGTGTACGTCTCATCGCATAATGCGCGAATGCTGTCGTACTCGTAGAAGATGCACTCATAATCCTGGATGAAAAAGACGAACGGCCTGCCGTTTATTTTCCTGGCGGCCATCTGCGCCAGGCGCGAAGTGGTCCACGAGTAGCCGATGAAGATGTCGTCCGCACCGGCGGGCAGGACCTGCTCACGATCATGGCCGTCAACAAGCTCCGCATGCTCGAGGCAGAAGCGCAGCGGGTTGTCGGGCCCGAGCTCCTGCACCAGCTCCTCCTTTGTGGTGACCATGCGCTGGTGCAGAATGATCCGCACCCTGCAATTCAACCTGATCAGCCGCGTCATGAAATTGAACACGGCGATGTAGCCGCCGAACACAAACGATGCATCAATGCCGGGCAGCACGAAATTGATGCGGCGCGGGGCATCGGCCGCGACGCTCACATTCAGCGGTTCCAGCGCATCCTCGATCATCCTGAGATTGTAGATTCGCAGCGGGTCCCTCAGTTCATCGGTCGGGAAACCGAGCGAAAACGGAAAGCACCAGCCGAATTTCCGCTTGAAAAGGATGTTCAGGTTGTTCAGGGCCTGCCGGATGATGAACAGCTTCTCCCGTCTCGTCCTCGAGGTCATGAACTTCCGGTACATCTGGTGCCGCCGGATCCATATTTCGCGAAAGAATGAAATTATGCTTCTGATCATGGTCAACCTTTGTCAGTGGGATTGCTCGTCTTAACAGGTGTGCGCCCCGATCTCATGTTGCCAGACACGCTGTAAATACGTCCATGTACGCTCGAGTTCCGACATCCCTGTCTCCACACGGTCCGACAACATGAGATCGGGGCGCACACCTGTCTGCCTCGCATTTCGGAGTGGTCATTCAGTCCTGATATTGCAGTGCGCGCAGCTCGTCGCCTGCCAGGTCCATGCACTTCTGCGCCAGCGCCTGCGGCAATTCCCGGCGCCAGCGCTGCACCGAGTGGACCGGGCTGGCACTGGTCCTGTGATAGTCCAGATTGCCGTCCGACTTCTCCGCCTGGCTCTGCATCATCGCAATCGTTGCCGGTGAACCTTCGAGCCCCAGGTAATCCAGAACATTCCGGATCGTCGCCGCCGGGTCGGCAATCAGATCCTCGTACTTCACCAGTAGGGCCGTGGATGTGCTGGCCAGATAGGCCTGGTACAGGCCCTTGAATTCCGCGCACCGGTAAGCGGCAAAGCCCGCATCACTTTCCGCGGCCTCCCTGCCGAAATCCTGCGTGCCGCGCTTGGCGTTGAATGCAAGCGCGGAACAGATATTGTCGCGGACGTCACGGATGAGAAACACCTCTTTGGCAGCAACATAGATTTCCCTGATTAACGCGGGAAACGGCAGGCTTTTCTCGGAAAAATATCGCAGTCGCGCGCCGGTCGCGGCAGATTTCGCGCGGCCCAGCCCCTGGTAAAAATGGTCTATGGACTGCTGGCAGAATGCCGCCAGCTCCCGGACGTAGGCCCCCCCGAGGTACTTCAGTACCGGATCCGGCGCGCCCCGCCGGTAATAGACATGGGTGCGGACGGATTTCACCGCGTGGTCGCGCATTTTCCACTTGCTCATGATTCTATCGGCCGCCAGCGGGGTCGTCAGCGATTCCAGCATGTTCACCCAGTAGTATGCGCCGAGCAGCTCGTGCGGGTATTCATCGTGGACATAGATCGCGGGGTGTTTGCCGAGCAGGTGCATGAACCACGTGGTGCCGCTCCGGCCCATGGAACTCAGGATCAGCGGTGCAATGGCCGACGCGTAGCCGGTTTCCAGGCGCTCGCGCTCCACATGGATCTCGGCCACCTTGACGGCGTCGCCCGGACCAAAAACGGCGGCGACCTCAATGTTTCCCATGGTCGGCCCCCCCAGGAGACTGAGCCCCAGCTCAAAGCCGCCCTGCCCCTTCAGCTTCGAAGCAGCGACCTTGATCCGGTCGAGACGGCGGTTCAGGTACCGGATTTCGAGACGTTTTGGCTTGACGGCGCCCGTTTCCATGGATCCCTTCAGGAACAATCCGAACAGATCATCGTCACCGTCGAATCGGCTCCTGGACAGGTCAAAATGAACGATGCGACTCCGGTCCTGAACGCCGACACGGATTTCGCATTTTCTGATCACGCCCATAAGCTCAGGCCCCGCCGATATCGCCGTGCATCACCGCTTCCGCTGCCCGGAACCGCACTCCGGCGGCGTTTCCCAGCAGATGCAGTTCCGTCCGCCCGTTCCGATCGATTTCGTCCACGCACAGGAAAACCTCGCTGGTCTCGGCGCCCACCTGCACGTCGGTGACCTCCTGGTTTGCGTGGCACACCGATTTTCTGGAAACCGCCGACCTGATGAGAATGCCCTGGTCCGCCGCCACGCCGAGACGCAAAATGCAGGGGCCGCAACGGGGCTGTTCCCCAGACGGTGCCGCGAAAACGATGCGCCATGCCGGCTCGGTCGCCGGCCCGCCGCGGATTTGGGGCATGGGTTTGCCGCGCGCGACCTCTGCGAGCTCAAGCCGGGCCGGCGCGTATTCCGAATCGGCAAACAGACGCTGCAGCCGCGCCTGACGGACCCCCGGGGGATTCGCTTCGATCAGGGAACTGGCCAGGCACAACGGCTTCGAACAGCTGTGCAGATGGCCCTCCACGATCTGCATCAGCACGAAATGCGGCTGTTCTGTTTCTATGATTTCCACCGGAAACGCATCCTTGAGTTTCCATCCGACATTGAACCTGTTGACCGCCACCAGCCGCCGGAAATGTTCGGAAAAGAACCGGCTGTTCCAGGCGAAGAATGAATCCACGATGAACAGCGCGCGCCTCAGCGCCGGATCGTCAATCTCGCTGATGCGCGTTATACCGGTCTCCCGTTTCAGGGAATCCTGCCCGTCACCCGCGCCGACAGTGCGCGCCCGCCAGCCGGCGGATCGCTCGAATTCCATCGTGGCTTCCGTGCCCCGGATTCCCATCATCGCCAGAAGGTTGGTCCGGTGGCGGCGCGGAGCGGCCACCAGCTCCGGGTAATCAAGGATCCGATCCGCACCGAAAATGTCCGGAAACGCCCCGGCGATGTAGCGGTAAGCGGCCAGGGCGCCGCGGGAATTCCAGTGACTGTCGGTCTTGAAATAGACGCCGTGATCCTTGCCCGCCTCGCGCAGCGGAATGCGCAGATCCAGAATGATCACATCCGACCTGCCGGCCATGTGGGCCAAAAACCGGTCCAGCGCCGCGCCGGCGCTGCGCCGTCCCATGTACGCCGGCATGAATTCTTCGTAAATGCTCTGCTTGGCAGGGGCCACCGCGACTCCGAATGTCACGTTCCTGGCCTTCAGCCAGTCGCGGCGCTCCTCCAGCACGATGCGCCAGCGGCGCAGATCGGCCTCGGAAACCGCACGCTGCCCCGCGTAGTCCAGCATGTTGCTGCGGCCTTTGAGAAACATCCAGCCGTCCTTGCCGACCAACACCTTCGCGGTGGGTGAGGTGCCCAACACTCCATACTTCAGCCGCGCATTGAACCGGATCAGGAGATTCCGCATGCCGAAATTGTCAAGGACATAATGATCAAATGCGGCCGGGATCCCCACATAGTCCGACAGCGAAGCCGGCAGCGGCGGAATCTTCGCGAGCACGCGGTTTTCTTCGAGGTCGGCGCCGACGATCCCGGGTCTGCCCAGAAAAAGCAACGGGATGGACAGGGACACCAGCAACATCGCGGGCGCAACACTCC
>JACORW010000072.1 GCA_016179185.1 Gammaproteobacteria bacterium
CAGGCTCGTTATCAGCCTGAGCCGTACTGGGCGCGCTGGACGACGTGAAGGAATTGGTGGCTATGGGTGGGCTCGAACCACCGACCTCAGCATTATGAGTGCCGCGCTCTGACCAACTGAGCTACATAGCCGGATTGGTTGCCATGGCCCTTGTCAACGCGCGCGCAACACGACTATTGACCGGCCGGCGAGTGCAATCAGCCGGTCCTCCTCGAGGTCCTTCAGCACCCGCCCGACCATTTCACGCGAGCACCCCACGATCCTGCCCAGTTCCTGCCGGGTGATGTGCACCAGCATGCCCTGCGGATGGGTGACGGCATCGGGCTCGCGCGACAGATCCAGCAACGCCCGTGCCACGCGCCCTTTGACGTCGGTAAAGGCCAGATCGCTGACCTTTCTGCTGGTGCGTCGCAGGCGAATGGCCATCTGCGAGGCGATCTGGAACAGCAGTTCCGGAAACAGCTCGTGCAGCGATTTGAATTTTTCGTAGCCGATGGTGGCGACATCGCACGCGGTGCGCGCGCGGACGAAGGCGGTGCGCTTGTGTTCTTCGTCGAACAGGCCGATCTCGCCGAAAAAATCGCCGGCATTCAAATACGCCAGCACGATCTCGCGGCCGTGCTGATCCTCGATGGCCACGGTCGCGGAGCCGCGCACGATGTAATAGAGATCCTGCGATGGATCCCCTTCCCGGATGAGTACGTGCTTGGCCGGAAACGAGCGGATGTGGCTGTAGCTCAAAAAACGCTCGATTACCGAGTTCAGTCTGTGCCGCCCGTTATCAGCCATCGGTTTCTCCACGGCGGACCCGAAACGTCGCGATCAGCGCGCATAAACCCGAGGGCCCGGGCAGTATGTTACTCTGCCCGCCCCGAATGAACCAGTTGAGACAGGCCATGCAAACCAGCATTACGTGGGCCGGCGGAGCCGCCTTCATCGGCGAAACACCCGCGGGCCACAAGGTAATCATGGATGGCCCACCGGAAGGCGGCGGGCGCAATCTCGGGCCCCGGCCCATGGAGGTATTGTTGCTGGGAATGGGCGCCTGCGCCAGCTATGACGTGGTGACCATCCTGCGCAAGGCACGTCAGGCGATCAGCGACTGCCGCGCCGATATTACCGCGCACCGTGCCGATCAGGATCCGAAGGTGTTCACCGAGATCCATATTCATTTCACCGTCGTCGGGCGCGATGTCAAACAGGGCCACGTGGAGCGCGCCATTGCGCTGTCGGCGGAGAAATATTGCTCGGCGTCCATCATGCTCGGAAAGACCGCGGCCGTTTCCCATACCTTCGAAATCCGCGGCGCCGATTAGCAGCCTTGCGCCTATTCGGTGGCGTGTATCAGCAGCCCCACCGGACCGGTGACAATCATGTGCACCAGCGTGGACAGGCGATTCACGTTGGTCTTTGCGTATATCCGCTTCAAATGCGTGCGCGCGGTGTTGTAGGTAATGCCCATGGCGTGCGCGGCATCCTTTAGTTCCGGGTTAAGCACCAGCTTCGCCGCGAATCGCGCCTCGCGCGGCGAAAGATTGTAGAGCATCCGGATGACGTCTTCGATGCGCTGGGAGTTTTTCACCGCCTCGAAGATGTAAACGATGGCAGTGGGCAGATTACGGCCATAGTTGTCGTTCTGGGAATGCAGGGGCGATACCAGCAGATGCAGCGGCGGCTGGGAAGCCCCGCGTTCCAGTGTATAAGTGTTGGCGCGATCCTGAAGCACAAGCCGCTGCAACTGCGCGGTGCGTTCCGGCCTGCGGCAGCACAACTGGCCTTCCCTGATCAGCAGGTCCGAGCCACGCGCCAGTATCTGCTCGGCGGACTGGTTGCGATGAAACACCTTCAGGTTTTCGTTGACGAACACGACCCCGGTGGCAAGGTGATCCAGGGCTTCGCACAGAGTCGCCTGCTGGACGTTTTCCATTATCAACTGGGCCTGAGCCGTTATTTCAGTGGCGCGAATGCGCACGGATTTGCCCCGCTTCATCGCCCGATACTCCCAGGCGTAGACGCGACCGCCGGCGCGCGTCGTAACGTGTTGTTCGCGCCGCGCATTGACGCAGTTCTGGACCAGGCGCCCGTGGTCCGCGGGCAGGAATTGTTCCAGCGTTTCGTGGCCGCCCGACTTGAGCGCATCCCGTTCCGCCTGGGTGAGGCGGGCGAGTTCTCCGTCCGCCGCGCAACTGAGCTGCATGTGCCACGCATCGTTCGCGGGTTGATAGGCCGCGGCTTCCTCTTCGATGCGCGCGGCCTGGTCTATGGCCAGAGAAATGGCGGTGCGCAGGTCCGCGGGCCGGATGGGTTTGTTTACGTAGCCGAACGGCAGCGTCTTCTTTGCGCGTTCCAGGGTCTGATCGTCCGCATAAGCGGTTACGTATACGACCGGAATGCCGTGTTCGCGACGCACGAGCTCGGCGGTGTTGATGCCGTCGCCGCCGCGGCCCAGGTTGATGTCCATGAGTACGAGGTCGGGGTCATGAGTCCGCACCATACGAATGGCCTCATTCGCCGTGCGGGCGCTGCCAACGACTGCGTAGCCCAGGTTTCCAATCTGGAGTTCCAGCACCTTGGCGGTGGTGCGATCGTCTTCGACGATCAGGATCTTCGTTTCGGCGCCCATAAATCCCTTTAGGTGGAGTTGATCAGGGCAATCATGTTACCGGCGACTTCCGCCGTCTGAAATACCCGGTTTGGGGTATCGGGAGGATACGGTTCGGGGAACCTCTGATTAATGTCTGGAGATTCCACGGTTTACTTAAATGGAAACCGGCGTCGCAGCGCGGCGGATGAGAAACTCTATCGTTCCGCCGCACTCGACAACGGACAGAATCTCATGGCCGGTGCGGGCGCAGTAGGCCTGAAAATCCACGGTCGCGTGCGGATCAGTGGCCTCGACCCGCAGGATCTGTCCCGGGTGCATGCGGTTCAACATTACCTTCGCCCGCAGGACCGGCAATGGACAGTTGAGCCCCTTCGCATCCAGCGATTGATCGAACTCTGCAGGACGGGCGGTGGCGGTGGTGGTCATGGTGCAATTATACCCCGGACCCGGAACCCGCCCGGTTAGCAGGATGATGCAAAAATCGGTTTTGCATCATCCTGCTGCGCCCCAGGGATGGGACGCATCGTTTATCAAGCACGCAAGTGCTTGATAAACGGAGCGAGGCCGAAGCTGCGCTTTGGCCGAAGCGCGAGGCAAAAGTCCAGGGACGGACTTTTGCATCAACCTGTTAGGGGATCAACCGGTCAGCAAGCAAGGGAAAACCCGGCCGTGCCGGCTCGGCCCCCGGTCCCGCTTTCCAGGACCGCCGCCTGTCCCTGCCGGCACTGGCTGCAAGCCTGGTCGTCAGGGCCGTAAATGTGGCTGACCCCATGCAGGCTGGCGAACACCTGGGCCGCGAACAGCAGCAACAGGAACGCCGCAGTCTGAAATCTTCTTGCTGCCGGGGAAACGCGCATCTTGGCACGGTGTCGAATGTTATACTATAACATTGCAACTCCGGAAAGACGCGGCCGCCGCCAGAATGACTGCACGACACGTAGTTTCTCCGTTTCCACGCACCGATCACCGGCACGACAGGTGCCGCACCGCGGCACTTTCCCATGCAGAGCACAGTTGCGCCGCGCGGGGGACGCGGCTCACCGATTTGCGCCGGCGCGTTCTCGGACTGGTCTGGGGAAGCCATGGACCCGTCAAGGCATACGAAATTCTGCGCCGATTGCGCGGCGGGCCCGGCTGCGGCGCACCGCCCACGGTTTATCGCGCGCTGGATTTTCTGTGCCGCGAGGGGCTGGTGCACCGGATTGAATCGCTGAATGCCTTCGTTGGATGCGGGGCGCCCGGCCATGTCAGCTCGGTGCAGTTTCTCATCTGCAGGCGCTGCGGCACCGCGGCTGAGATCGCCGATGCGGGCGTGACACGGCGTCTCGGCCGGCGCGCAAGCGAACTGGATTTTGCCGTTGACGTGCAGACCGTGGAGATCCGAGGCTTGTGTCGCCGTTGCCGGCCGGCGCGCCGGCGGGGCCGCGTGAGATGAAGCAGTTTGTCCGCGCAATATGCGCCGGCCTCGCCGTGTTCGCCCTGGCCCAGACCGTGCAGGCTGGCGACGATCCCCGGGTCACCCGTGTCTTTGTCAGCATTCCGCCCCAGAAATTTCTGGCAGATAGAATCGGCGGGGATCGCGTGGATGTCCGGGTGATGCTGGAGCCGGGGCATGCCCCGGAAACCTTCGATCCGTCGCCGCGGCGGATGGCGGAAGTGGCGGGTGCGGAATTTTACTTCAGCGTGGGTGTGCCGTTCGAGAAGGCATGGTTGCCGGAAATACGGAAACAGAATCCGGAACTGCGCGTCATTGATTGCTGCGTGCAGGATCTGGAACCGGCCGCCCCCGGGGCGGGTCGCGACGATCCCCATGTCTGGGTCAGCCCGATGCGGTTCCTGGACGCGGCGCACGTTTTCAGCACGGCACTGGCACAAAGAGATACGGTCCGGAAGGGGATCTATACCCGGAACTACCGTGATCTGAGCGCGGAACTGGTCATGCTGCACCGGGACCTGCGTTACCTGCTCGGAAATCGCCGCATTGATGAATTCATCATCTCCCATGCGGCGCTCGGGCCGCTGGCGCTCGACCACGGCCTGATCCAGATCGCCCTCGAGTCGGGCGGTCGGGAAGTCGGCCCGGAAACGCTGGCCGGGATCGCGGCGCTGGCGCGCCGCCTCGATATCCGCGCCGTGTTTGCCGTAAAACAAAACAGTCAGGCCCCGGCGCGGGCGCTGGCGCGGGAACTGGACGCGGAGCTCATCGAGATAGACCCGCTGGCGGAGAACTACCTCGACAACATGCGCGCCATCGGGCGACTGCTGGCACAGGCTACCCAGTGAGCGCCGTGGCCGACGTTGTCCTTTTTGATCAGGTGAGTTTTGCCTACGACGGCGGCAACGTGATCGAGGACGTGACCTTCACCGTGGCAGCGGGGGAGTTCTTCGGTCTCATCGGACCCAATGCCGCCGGCAAGAGCACGCTGTTGAAGCTCATGCTGGGGCTGCTGGAGCCGAAGCGCGGCCGGGTACAGATACTAGGATGCGAACCGCGCATCGGCCGCCGCCGCGTCGGCTATGTGCCGCAGTTCCCCACGTTCGCGCGCAATTTCCCCATCAATGTGCTGCAAATGGTGTTGCAGGGCCGACTCGGGCTGGGTCGGACGGCGGGTGGTTTCAGCGCCGAGGACCGCACCCGGGCCGCCAAAGCCCTGCGCGCCGTTGAGATCGAACAGCTGGGCGGCACCCCCATCGGCGAATTGTCGGGCGGCCAGTTGCAGCGGGCACTGATTGCGCGCGCGCTGGTGTGCGATCCGGAACTTCTGATCCTGGATGAACCCACGGCCAACGTAGACGTGCGCGCGGAGGAGGATATCTTCGCGCTGTTGCGCGGCCACAGTGAACGCATGACCATCATCGTCGTATCCCATGACATCGCATTCATTTCCGGGTACGTGGATCGCGTCGGCTGCCTGAACCGGACGCTGGTCTGCCACGCGACCGGCGAGATCACCGGGCGCACCATCGAAGAGCTGTACGGCGCCCCGGTGCGCCGCATCCTGCACTCCCACTGACGGTGCCGCCCGTGTCCGAATTTCTCCAGGCGGTGCTGGATTTCCGATTCATGCAGTACGCGCTGGGGGCGTGCCTGCTGGCGAGTGTCGGCTGCGGCACCATCGGCGCATATGTCGTGATCAAGCGCATCAGCTTCGTTGCCGGCGGCATCGCGCACACGGTGCTGGCCGGACTGGGCATCGCCTATTTCCTGGGTGCGGTGCCGCTGCATGGCGCCGTCATCGCGGCATTGGCGGCGGCCGTTCTCATCGGCTGGATCAAGTTGCGCTGGCGCCAGGAGGAAGACGTCCTGATCGCCGCCACATGGTCCGTGGGCATGGCGGTGGGGATCCTGTTCATCGCCCGCAGCCCGGGGTATACCGTGGATCTGACCAGCTACCTGTTCGGCAACATCCTGCTTGTGTCGGGTTCGGATCTGGTCCTGATGGTGGTGCTGGATGCACTGATCGTTTCCGTCGTACTGCTGTTTCACCGCCAGTTTCTGGCAACGGCGTTCGACGAGGAATTCGCGCGCCTGCGTGGTGTCAACGTGGAGTTCTTCTATATCTTCCTGTTGTGCATCGTGGCGCTGACCGTGGTGCTGTTGATCCAGATTGTGGGACTGATTCTGGTAATGGCGCTGCTGGTGCTGCCGGCCGCCGCGGCCGGGCAGTTCGTGACGTCGGTGACGCGCATGATGCTGCTCGCCGTGGCAATGAGCGCGCTGGTTACCACGGCGGGGCTGGCGACTTCCTTTGCCGCCGATCTGCCCGCGGGCGCAACGATGGTCGTCGCGGCGGGGGTGTTATATGCGGCCGCACTGATCATGCGCCGCCGCAACACGGCCTGAAGCAAAATTATTGTGCCTGCCGTTGCCGGGCCGGGGTGAACCTGGCCCCACAGGGGTGAGTGGGAGGTGATTAATACTGTGGGGCCGGCTTTACGCCGGCCTGAATATGTGCGCGGCGGGTGCGCACGGCGTTGGCGAGGCCGCGCAGCAGCGGCACGGTATCGTCCCAGCCCAGGCAGGCGTCGGTGATGCTCTGCCCGTAGGTCAACGCCCTGCCCGGCGTAATTTCCTGCCTGCCCGCCACCAGGTGGCTCTCGATCATCACACCAAAAATGCGCCGTTCGCCCGCGGCGATCTGTTCGCACACGCTTTGCCCCACCTCCATTTGCCGCTGGTGCTGTTTCCGGCTGTTGGCGTGACTGAAATCCACCATGATGCGCTCCTGCAACCCGGCTACAGCCAGTTCATCGGCAACGCGACTGATGCTGGCGGAGTCATAATTCGGGGTCTTCCCGCCGCGCAGGATGATGTGGCAATCAGGATTGCCGGCGGTGGTAAAGATGGCGGAATTGCCCTCCTTGCGCATGGACAGAAAATGATGGGGCACGGCGGCGGCGCGTATTGCATCCACGGCGATCTGCGTCGTGCCGTCTGTGCGGTTCTTGAATCCCACCGGGCATGAAAGCCCGGATGCCACCTCGCGGTGCACCTGGCTCTCGGTCGTGCGCGCGCCGATGGCGCCCCAGCTCACCAGGTCGGTGACGTACTGCGGCGTGATGATGTCCAGAAACTCCGTGCCCGCCGGGACGCCCAGGTGGTTGAGATCCAGCAGCAACTGGCGGGCGATGCGCACTCCTTTATTAATGTGAAAGCTGCCGTCCAGGTCCGGGTCATTGATCAGACCCTTCCAGCCCACGATAGTGCGCGGCTTCTCGAAATAGACGCGCATGACCAGATGCAGTTCCGCCGCCAGTTCCCGCTTGAGTTCCCCGAGGCGCGTGCCGTACTCCAGCGCCGCCGCGGGGTCGTGGATGGAACAGGGTCCGGCAATCACCAGCAGCCGGTCGTCCTCGCCGTACAGGATGCGGTGAATGGCCTGGCGCGATTCCGCGGTGCAGCGCGCGGCGGCTTCCGTGATGGGTATCTCCTCGCAGATTTCCAGCGGCGAGGTCACGGCCTTGATGGAGACGATGCGCAGATCGTCGGTTTTGAACTCCATGATGTGCTTCCGTACCGCGATCAGCCCGGCGGCCAGCTAAAGGATCTCCCGGCCAGCAGGTGTACATGCAGATGAAACACGGTCTGCCCGGCGCTGGCGCCATTGTTGATGACCAGCCGGTAGCCATCGCTCACGCCGAGCTGGGCGGCGATCCGGTTCGCCGTCAGCAACAGATGGCCGAGCAGAGACTGGTATTCCGCGCCCGCGTCGGCGAGCCTGGCGATCGGCTCCTTGGGAACGATCAGGACGTGGGTGGGTGCCTGCGGGTTCACGTCGCGAATGGCGAGGCACAATTCGTCTTCGAAGACGATGGCGGCCGGGATCTCGCGCCGGACGATCTTCATGAAAATGGTGTCGGGCATCGCGCGGGATTATAAGGTGCGCAGAGCGGCGGGACTTCCTTCCACCCGGGCTGCCGATGGGCGTCACGCTTGAGCCACGGCTGCCCCGTCGTAGAACGCCGCCAGTCCCCCGATGCACCACCGTGGTGCACAGGATTCCGATTTTATGATCGCGACTCAGATATTTCCTCGAGTTTTCAAAGAGCTACGGCCATTGGCACGCTACATGCCCTTATTTTCAGAACCAAGTCGAAACCCTGACCATGAACCGCAGCCACCTGTTCGCTGTATTTGCACTCCTGAATTCACTCGCTGGAGCCGCTGCGGCGGATGGATCGGAAGCATCTCTGCCCCTGCTGGAAAAGGACGGCGAAACCTACTATGTGGAGGTCCAATTCGGTGACACTCCGCCCACCGCTTTTCTGGTGGATACCGGCTCCGGTTACCTGGTAATCAATACGGCCACACTGGCAGCGCTCAAAGATAACGGAGAGGCGGAATACATTCGCGACGTATCGGGAACAATGGCCAACGGCTCAAAGACCACTGTACCGATATACCGGGTCAAGTCGGTTCAGATCGGATGCTGCTGCATGGCGCAGGATGTGGAAGCGGCGGTGTTTCCGGGGACGCGGCGCCAGATCCTCGGCCTGAGCGCGCTGAAGAAACTGGCGCCCTTTGCCCTGTCGTTTGAACCGCCACGGCTGACCTTGAGTCAATGTGCAGTCCAGGCGGGCGAGACTGTAGATAGAGTTTCTGAAAATTCAACCGCGGTGGCGGCAGTTCAGTAATGTCGCGCCCGCCGGGGCGCGAGCACCCACGGGGGAGCGGCTGGCCGGGCTGCCCGCAGTCACTGGCGCACTGCGCCGGTGTTCCGTGCAGCCTTGCGCACTCATTCAGGAGAACCGCAGGAGACGGCCTGTTTTTGAACGGATGGGCACTTCACGGTTCCATAGGAACAAAACACACAACACTCCCCCGGTTTGGGTTTCAGCAGGGCGCTGCATCCCACGCATTCATAGAACCATTGGCACGCATCAACGGGCATGGTTTCCTTCTGCGCGTGTCCGCATTCCGGGCAGACAATCGTGGATTGAAGAGTAATGCCGCTGGTCATGCTTTTTCCCGATCGTTTACATCTAC
>JACORW010000075.1 GCA_016179185.1 Gammaproteobacteria bacterium
ATTCCCTTCCCCGGCACCACTTTCCGGTTTCGCCATTCTCAACAGCGATCTTTACCCACGTGATTATCTTGATGCGTGGGTCGGAGGCTGACCAGCGCCGTCCATGGCGCCGGCCCTTCGGGCGCCCTGCGGGCGTCCCATTGCGTTCCCGACGCAATGGTCAATTCCCTTCCCCGGCACCATCTTCCCTTTTCCCAATGTTCGCCCATGTCCGTGGGCGTTCACGCGCCCCGCTGAAACCCGCATCCTGACTTGCGGATGAGGTGGTGGGGCGACTTTTTGGACAGCCTCACTGCCGGCGGAAAGGTGGTCCCCATCAAGTCTCAACGAATAACGACAAGGCGGGCCCGGGAAAAATTCCTGACCGCGGCCGGCGCCGTAGCGATCATGGCCGCGGCGTGGATCGCGCGCTACGACATCGAGCCACCCGTGAACACCGTGGAATTCGTCTACCGCCTGGACCGGTGGACGGGTCGCGTTGGGGTTGTGGACATTCCACGCAGGCGTAGATACCCTTGCAAGTGTGTAATGTCACGCATTACAATGCTTGATGATCAAGGCCTTCGCTCATAAGGGTCTGGAGCGGTTTTTTCGGTACGGCGAAAAGGCCGGGCTGAGCGCCGAATTCCTGCCCAGGCTGGAGCGCATGTTGGACCGGCTAAATCGTGTGGCGGAACCGCGGGACATGAACCTGCCCGGCTACGCTTTTCACCGGCTCAAAGGCAGCCGAAAGGACATCTACAGCGTGAAGATTTTTGGCAACTGGCGCCTGACCTTTCGCTTCGGGGCCGGCCACGCCTACGACGTGAACCTGGAGGATTACCATTGATGAAGTCACGGCAGAGAAAGACGAGAAGGCCGACCCACCCGGGCGCCATTTTGCGCGAGGACGTGTTGCCGGCACTTGCCATCACGCAAACCCTGTTGGCCAGCCGGCTTGGTGTCTCGCGCCTGACCGTCTCGGAACTGCTGCTTGAGAAGCGGGCATTGTCCCCTGATATGGCGATCCGGCTTGCCCGCCTGCTCGATACCACGCCGGAGTCCTGGCTGAACATGCAGCAGGCCCTGGACCTCTGGGAGTTGGGGCAGCGCGGCGCGCGCGAATACGCGCGCATCGGGACAATCGCGGCTTGACCCAATCGCCACGCCTAGCTCGACGGGGCGAACGGCCGAGTACCTCACCGGCCCTGCGGGCGCCCGGCCTCAGGTGACAGGTCTAAGCAGCTCCGGGCCTTCGTTGCCGGCGGAGTTGACTGCGCGCCCCACCGGGTAGCCGGTCATAGCCCCGGAATACGGCCCCAGAACCGCCGCGTCCCCCTGGTCCAGCCAGGCATCGTAGTAGGTCGGATCCAGGATGACCGGCATGCGGTCATGCACGGGGCGGAGCGTCGCGTTGGCGGACGTCGTCAGAATGGCAAATGTTTCCGTCATTTCGCCTTCGTGGGACCAGCTGTCCCAGAGTCCGGCAAACGCCATGATTTCGGAATCCTTGAGCCGGAAATACCACGGCTGCTTCGGGCTCAGGGCATGGGTCCACTCATAGAAACCATTCGCCGGTATCAGGCAGCGTCTGCGGCGCATGGCCACGCGGAAAAAAGGTTTTTCCGCTGCGGTTTCCGCGCGCGCGTTTATCGGCCTGGTTTTGGGCCGGGATTTCATCCAGTGCGGCACGAATCCCCATTGACACAAAGCCAGTTCGCGCCGTTCGTCGCGACAGCGGACGATGGGAAGCTTCAGCGCCGGTGCGGCGTTGAAGCGCGGCGCGAACTCTATGGAATCGAACAGGCCGAAATGCTTCTGCAGGTCATTTACCAGGGAATGCAGGGCGTAGCGGCCGCACATGGGGAACCAGCATAACAGTCTGCCGAAAAACCCGTTTTTCGGCAGACTGTGGGACCCGGCGCGTGCCCGGAAGTTCTCAGATGTACGATTCCAGCATGTCGCGCTCGTCCTGCTGGATGTTGGTATTCTGCAGCCGGTTCTTGATCATGTTGGCGTCAATGTGCTTCGCCTCTATCAGCGCCTTCTTCTCGTCGGGCGTCAGCGCCTCGGAAAAGAACAGGTTGCTCGCCGGCACCAGGCCCATCTCGACGATGACGCCGATCTCCCCGGACATCTGGCGATACCTGTCTATGGGCTGCTCGATGCGGCGCATGGCGAAATCCTTGTCCACGATCCCGGCCCGGTAGATTGCGTGTACCTCCATGCGATAGCTGATGACATGGGCCGGGTCCTCATTCTTGCCCAGTTCGGCTTCAATGTGCTCCAGCCGCGGTTCCAGCATGGAACGCAACGTGTTCAGTATCTCCTGGTCTTCCAGGCGCTCGGAGTAGATGTCCAGAATGTTGTCAATGGTGAGCTGGTTGTACGTGTCGGTCCGGAACAGTTCGTTGCAGCGGTACGACAGAAGTTTGTAGGAACGGAATCCGAGCGTCGAGTAGATGTCGGTCAAATCACGGATGTGCTTGTTGAATCCCAGCGCGCATACCAGCTGCGAGTGGTTCAATTCCATCTGCGCGGCCACCTTGTTGATGCGGACGATGAAATCCGCATTCGGATCCGTGGTTACCTTGTGGAAGATCCGCACCAGATCGGTGTCCGAGGCGGTCAGGAGTTCAGTGAAACTCGCCATGCGTGTCGGCAATCGGTTCAGTGTTTCCGGCGCAGGAATTCGTTCAGGACCGAGCGTTCATCGGCGCTGATATTTTCGTCATTCAGGCGCGCCTCAATCAAGTCCCTTGGTATCAGGCCGCGGGCCAGCAGCCGCCGTTTTTCCTCCGGCAGAATGGAATTGCGGAAAAAGATGTCGCCCGCGGGGATAAGTTTCGCGTCCACGATGATCCCGACCTCGTTCAGCAGCGCGCGAAATCCGCTGTCGCTGCGGTTCAAACGCTCCTCGGCAAAATCCACGCCCGCAATTCCGTCGTTGTATACGGTCCGTATCTCCGACTTGTAGCGGTCTATGATCATCGAATTGACTGTCTCTTCAATGCGCTGCTCCACGCTCTCCAGGCGCTCCTTCAAAAGATATTGCATCACGTGCAGATTGGCCGGGTCGTCGCGCACCGCGCCGTAGATTGCCAGCACGTCGTCCAGTGGCAGCCGTCTGTAGATGTCCGTGGTGAAAACGTCGTTGCGCTCCCTGGCCAGTTCCTCAAAGGTCGCGTAGCCGAGGATGGGCATTATTTCCGTAATCAGGCGCGCGTGGCGATTGAAACCCACCGCGCAGATCAATTGCTCGTTGCGCAGCCCTTCGGATTTCGCGATTTCGGCCAGCCGGCTGCCCATGGAAGCGCTGCTGTCCTTGTAGCGGAAGAACCGCTGCACCAGGGTTTCCTCCGACGCGCCAAGTATGTCGCGAAACGTTGAAGACGGCGTGGAAGGACTGGAAGCCACTGATTCTCCTCCATCATGCGGCCGGGAAATATCGCGGCACGTTCATTTCAGCAATTGCTGCACGATGCCGAAATTGCGCACCCAGGGTTTCACCTGGCGCAGGCCTTCCGGCAGGTTTCCCGCGGCTTCGGCAGCCTCCGCATAGCTGGCGAAGGCGCCATACAGGGCGTTATAGCGCGTCGTCCCGTTGATCTCGACCTTCACGTACGCGGCCTCGTCGGCAATTCCCGCGTCCGTGAGAAACCGCACGACGTCCTGTTCACTGGTGACGCTGCCAAGCTGCAGCGTGTAGGAATCCGGCCGCTGCGCGCGCACCCAGTCTTCACGCCGCGGCCCGGCGGGCGCCTGAACCGGCGGCGCCGCGACGGGTTTTGCCTGGGCCGCAACCGTTTTTGCCGGCGGCACGTAAACGCGCGTTGACGGGGCTGCCGGGGGCGCGGCCGTAGCGCCATCACCCGCTGTTGCCGCCGCGGATGCGGCTGCCGCAGCAGCCGCGGCAAGATCTTCGGGGTGCGCCACCCCGGCCGGCGGCGTTGCGCCCGGGGCGCCGGCCAGTTGTTTCAGCTTGTCGCTTGCCTCCATCAGTCCCTGTGCCGCCGCGCGTTCGTACCACTGTTTCGCCACCGCGAGGTCAGGGGTGACGCCGTATCCGTTTTCGTAGAAGACTCCCAGGTTGAACTGGGCCTGCGCGACGCCCTGGGCCGCGGCCTTGTTGAACCAGTCCAGCGCCTGCCCGTAGTCGCGCCGCAGACCGCGCTCGAAGGCGTACATGACGCCGAGGCTGTACTGGGCATGGCCATGGCCCTGTTCCGCGGCTTTGCGGAACAGTTCCGCGGCCCGGGCATCGTTGCGATCCACCGCCAGACCGCGGAAATACATCAGCCCGAGATTGAACTGCGCATCCACCTGCCCGCCATTGGCCGCCAGTTCCCACCATTTTGCCGCTTGCACCTGATCCTGGGTGACGCCCTCACCGCGAAAATACTTCGCGCCGACCTGGTATTGCACGGCCGGGTCGCCCTGTTCGGCGGACTTGATGTACCACTGCAAGGCCTGCACGGGATCGGCCTTGACGCCATGACCGTAGTCATACATGACGCCAAGAAGTTTCTGCGCTTCGGAATTCCCGTCTTCGGCAAGCGGCCGGATGATCTTCAGGGCCTGCCCATAATGGCCCTTGAGATACGCGGCGCGGGCGGTTTCGTAATCCTGTGCGTGCGCCTGCGCGCATATCAACACGGCGCCGAGCGCCACGCGCCGCGCGGCAGTCGCGGCTCTACGCCATTGCTTTGGCGAGTGCAAAAATCTGCTCCGCGTCAAGAACGACGTCATTGCTTTCGAACAGCCGTGCGATGCAGGCCCGGTGCACGGCGAGCTTCAGCGTGCCGAAGCCTATGGCCCCCCAGACAATTTTCCCGTGCCGCTCCCGGCCGCGGTCCATCATGTCCGTGCCGGTGACGCCGATCGGCGGCGTAGCATTGGCATCGGCTATCAGGCGGATGTTGGGGTTGTCCTTCCAGTGGTTCTCGTCGAGCAGCGAGACGCCTGCTTTGCCGGCGGAGAAGACGACATTTGCCTTTTCGATTGCGCGACCTCGATCATCATTGCCGAGTGCGGCGATCGGTTCGATGTCGACGCCAAACCGCTCCTTGATCTCCCGGCAGCACGATTCGGCGCGGTGCGCATCCCGGGAAGTGATTGCCACCTGCGCGCCTTCACGGCTGAGCATCACCGCGGCGCGCTGGCCCACCGGGCCGGTTCCGGCCAGCACCACGGCGCGCTGGCCGGAGATGGCGCCGTTCTTCGCCAGGCGCGCGATGCCCGCGGCTGCCGTGGTATTGCTGCCGTTGCTGTCCAGCATGACGGACACCCGGAAATCGGCGAAAAACACCTTCTGGACCGCTTTGAACAGTGCGGCGCCGGCGGTCATGTCGCTGCCGCCGACAAACACGGCGGTGAATTTCTTTTCCTTGGGCGCGCGGGTGAAGATCGCCCCTTCCACGAGCGGCCGGACGTTCTGCGGCGTGCAGCCGCCGTGGCCGATAACGTGATCGGCGCCGCCGTCATAGGCGACCACGGTGTCGAACACGGCGGGATGCGGATCGGTGTCCAGTTGAAACAGCAGCTTCTTCATGTCTGCCTCCCGCTTTAATTATGGTATTTCCCTGCGCGGTGATTCCCCGATGCGCGTCGGCTAACTTAACCGAACCACTGTGGGACGACAACCGAGCCCCGGCGCGGCAGGCCGCTGCGCCGCCATGGAATTGGAGTTGCGATTCGGTACGATGCACGTGTGAACTGGAGCCCACGGAGGATTGCAATGATTAAAGACAAATCCATTCAGGCATTTCTCGACGAGCTTGCCGGCAAGGCCGCCACGCCCGGTGGCGGCAGCGCGGCGGCGGTCATGGGAGCGATGGGCGCGGCGCTGGTGAGCATGGTCGCGAACTTCACCGTGGGCAAGAAGGGGTACGAGGCCGTGGACGCCGAGGCCGCGGAACTGCTGCGCCGGGCGGAATCGCTGCGCCGGCAATTGACCGAGATGATTCGCGCGGACGTCGAGGCTTTTGACGGCGTGATGGCCGCGTACGGTCTGGCGCGCGACACCGATGCGCAAAAGGCGGCGCGTACCGGGGCGATCCAGGCGGCGCTCAAAAAAGCCGCCGACATCCCGCTGGCCTGCGCCGCACTCTGTGCCGAGGTCATAGGCCTGACCAGGCCCATGGCCGCCATCGGCAACAAGAACGTCATCAGCGACGCCGGCGTGGCGGTACTGGCGGCCGAAGCAGCGCTGCGCTCCGCGGCACTCAATGTTTACGTGAACGTCGGCGCCATCAAGGACGAGGCGTTCGTCGCCGACCGGCGGCAGCGGCTGGAGCAGATCCTCGCGGGTTCCGAAGCGCTCACCGAAGAGGTGTACGCGCTGGTGAAAGGCCGGCTTTGAGTGGCCGCTATCCGCTGACGAACCGCATCGAGAAATCCACGGCGCGGACATGCTTGGTCAATGCGCCCATGGAAATGAAGTCCACGCCGGTGTCGGCAATGGCGCGAAGATTCTCCGGGCCGATGCCGCCGGAGGCTTCCAGTTTCACGCGCCCGGCTGCGTGCTGAACCGCTTGCGCGAGCCGCTGCAGCCCGAAATTGTCCAGCAGCACCCGGTGCGCACCGGCGCCGATGGCTTCCTCCAGTTGTTCGAGCGTCTCCACTTCCACCTCCACCTGCCGGTGCAGCGCCCGCGCCCGCTGCACCGCCCCGGCGACCCCGCCGGCCGCGCGGATGTGGTTCTCCTTCAGCAGAATGGCGTCATACAGGCCCATGCGGTGATTGGCGCCGCCGCCGCAAAGCACCGCGTACTTCTGCGCGGTGCGCAGCCCCGGCACAGTCTTGCGGGTGTCCAGCAGCACAGCCCCGGTCCCGGAGATGATGCGCACGCATTGGCGCGTGGCCGTGGCCGTGCCCGACAGCAACTGCAGAAAGTTGAGCGCCGTGCGTTCCCCGGTCAACAGCGCGCGCGTGGCGCCGCTCAGCGCGCACACGGTCTCACCACCGGACACGTCCATGCCGTCCCGGCGGCGCCAGGCGACGCGCACCGAGGCGTCGATCTGGCGAAAGACCTCGTCGAACCACGCCGTGCCGCACAGCACAGCCTCCTCGCGGCACAGGACTTCCGCCGTGCTGGCCTGGTCAGCCGGCAGGAGATCGGCGGACAGATCCCTCGTGCCGACATCCTCACTGAGCGCGCGTCGGACCGTGCTGGCCAGATCCGCGGGGAGATCAGCGCGGAAGTTTGCGGCGTGGACCATTCAGAGCGCCACTTTGCGGCACCGGCAAGCCTGGGGGAAATCGCGGGCGGACGGCGTTCAATTGACCCTGCCTTCAATCATCTGCATCCTAACATGGATGCGCTTCAGACCCGCTCAACGCAGGGAAATTGAACTCGACCCGGGCCGCAACTGGATCGCCGGCGCGCGCCAGGTGCCGTCGCCCCATTGCGATGACCGGCCGCCGGACGCGGAAATCAGTCTCATTGTCATTCACGGCATCAGTCTTCCGCCCCGCCAGTACGGCGGACCCTACATTGATCAGTTGTTTACCGGGACGCTCGATGCCGCGGCGCATCCGTATTTCGCGGAAATCGCGGCGCTGCGCGTGTCGTCGCACCTGCTCGTAGATCGGTGCGGTGCTGTCACCCAGTACGTGTCCCTGGCCCGCCGCGCCTGGCACGCCGGCCAGTCCTGTTTTCGCGGACGGGAGGAATGCAATGACTTCTCTGTCGGCATGGAGTTCGAAGGCTGTGACGACGAAGCCTATTCCGGCGTCCAGTATGAAATGGGCGCCGCACTGGCAGCCGCGATCATGTCGGCCTGGCCTGCCATCGGGCCGGACTCCGTGGTCCGGCACAGCGACATTTCCCCGGGCAGAAAGACCGATCCCGGTCCGGCATTCGAATGGGAGAAGTTTCTGGCGATGATTGCGGCATCGCGCGCGTCGTGATCTCCGTCCCGGCACAAATTCCGGCGCATGGGCGGTCATTCCTGCTGGTAGAATAACGGCTGAAAATGACCGCCGGTCCGGTTCCATGACGCTTCTGAGCATTCTTGTCGCGCTGGCCCTCGAGTACCTGCTCGGCTCTCTGGATCATCTGCGCAACTGGTTGTGGTTCGACCAATGGATGGCGTGGCTGGAACAGCGCAGCGGCGAACGGCGCTTCTGGGACGGCCCCGGCGGCGTGCTGGTTTCCGTTGGCCTGCCGGTGGCAGGCCTTACCGCGCTGGGTTATGCCCTGGCCGATGCCTCCATGGTCTTTGTATTCGCCCTCGGTACGTTCATTTTTCTGTATTCGCTCGGGACCGATCTGAATTCCCAGCTGGATCGGTACACGGCCGCGTTGCACGCGGATGACGACAACACCATCGCGCTGGTGGAAGAACAGGTGCAAGTGCAGAACGTCGCCGGCCGGACCGGAGCCGAGCGGGTGCTGCGCTCCGTATTCGTACGGTCCCACGAACAGTTATTTGGCGTCGTGTTCTGGTTCATCGTGCTCGGCATGGGCGGCGGCCTGTTGTTCGCGATGAGTCTGCGCCTGCGCCGGCGCGTGGGCGGCGCAACAACGGCCTATGCGGATGCTGTGCGCCGGCTTTACGCAATCCTGTGCTGGCCGTCGAGCCGGGCGGCGGCGCTGGGATTCGCGCTGGCAGGCAATCTGGTGGATGCCGTGGACGGCTGGTATGGCGCCGAAGACGGTACGCTGGACGCGAACGAACCGGTGTTGTGCGGTGTCGGACTGGCGAGCCTTTCCATGGGCAAGCCGCAAATCGCCGAGGGAGACAACACGGCCACGGCCTCCGGTGTCGAGGAGGTTCAGGCCCTGATCAACCGCACGCTGGTGGTCTGGCTGGCGATCCTGGGCATCATGACCATTGGCGGTCTGCTCGGCTGACAGCCTGGCAGCTCAAGTCGCCCCGGTTTCACCCAGATAGGCAGCGATCGCCACGAGTCGCCATTTTTCGGGGGTGCAGACCAGTATTTCCCCGGCACGGTACCAGTCTCCGAGCACGGTTCTCGACCCGGTTCCACGCGCCAGCTCCAGTTTGTGCGTGCCGGGACGATGCGTGTGTCCGTGAATCAGGTCGGACACGCCCGCCGAATCCATCTCCCGCCGCGTCGTGACGGGATCCACATCAATGATTTCGGGCAGCTTGCGGGTCAACGAGCTGCGCATCAGCGGTCGCAGTCCGTGGGACAGCAGCGTGCGCAGCAGATAGGGGAGGGAGAGATAGAGCCCGCGGACGCGCGGCGATTCCATGCAGCGGCGGTACACCTGATAGCCCCGGTCGCGCGTGCATAGCAGGTCGCCGTGCATCAGCAGGGTGCGCCGGCCGAATATTTCGATGACGATCCGATCCGGCAGCAGCCGCCAGCCCGTCGCCGACTCGAATCCGGCGTCCAGCAGCAGGTCACGGTTGCCGCGCAGGATATGGCATGCCGGTCCCGCCGCCGCGCACGCCTTCATTTCCGCCAGAACTTCGGCGGCCGGCGGCGTGCGATCGTCATTGCCGACCCAGAACTGCTCGAACAGGTCACCGAGCAGAAAGACGGCATTCGCGCGGCGCGCTGGGCCCTGTAACAGGCGCTGAAACATCCGCAGTTTGTCCGGTCGCTCCGGAGACAGGTGCAGATCGGAAAGGAACAGGATTTCCATTTCCGGCACGCGGCGCGATCAACCCTCCACGACTTCGACGCGTTTGATTAGAACGACTTGTTCAGGGACATCCTCGTGGCCGGCGCGGCGCGTGGTCCGCACATCTTCAATCAACCCCACGACGTCCATCCCCGCGATGACGTGCCCGAATACGCAGTAGCCCCAGCCTTTTTCGGTTCTGGAGCGGAAGTCGAGGGGCGCGTTGTCCGACGTATTGATGAAAAACTGCGCCGCCGCGGAATGGGGGTCCGACGTGCGCGCCATGGCGATGGTGCCGGTTTCGTTCTTGAGGCCATTCTCCGCCTCGTTCTGGATCGACGGCCGGGTCGGCTTTGACTTCATTTCCCCGTCCATGCCGCCGCCCTGGATCATGAAATCCGAGATCACGCGGTGAAAGATGGTGCCGTCGTAGTGACCGTCGCGGACGTAGCCCAGGAAGTTCTCCACGGTTACGGGGGCCTTCTTGGGATCCAGTTCCAGCAGAATGTCACCGAGCGAAGTCGTGAGCCGTACTTTCATCGTGGGTTCCCCCTCTGCCGGTATGGGCGCGGGCATTCTAACAAAGCGGCGCTTTCTTTATGGTGTGTTTTGGCCGCGATTCCCGTCTTTTTGTTACCATGCGCGCTCTTTGCGCGGGGCGGAACCGGGCATGGCAACGGCATTGATGATTCACAATTCGTTCGGCGGCCGGAAGGAAGAATTCCGGCCCATCGTCCCGGGACAGGTGCGGATGTACGTCTGCGGAATCACCGCGTACGACTACTGTCACCTCGGCCATGGCCGCATGCTGGTCGTGTTCGACATGATCAGCCGCTATCTGCGCGCGCGCGGTTTCGATCTGACCTATGTCCGCAACATCACGGACATAGACGACAAGATCATCAAGCGCGCGGCGGAGAACAAGGAGAGCGTGGACTCCCTTACGGCGCGTTTCATCCAGGCCATGGACGAGGACGCCGCGGCACTCGGTGTGTTGAAGCCGGATCGGGAGCCGCGGGCCACGCAACATATCGAATCCATGATCAAGCTGATCGGCAGATTGGAAAATAACGGGCTTGCCTACCGGGGTGCGAATGGCGATGTTTATTACGATGTCAGCGCCTTCCCCGGCTACGGAAAGCTGTCCGGCAAGCATCCGGATGAGTTGCGCGCCGGCGCCCGCGTCGAGGTCCAGGAGGCAAAGAGCGACCCGCTGGACTTCGTGTTGTGGAAGGCTGCGAAACCGGGCGAGCCCAGTTGGGATTCTCCCTGGGGGCCCGGCCGCCCGGGCTGGCATATAGAGTGCTCGGCAATGGCAACCCAGTGCCTCGGTGAGCACTTCGACATCCATGGCGGCGGCCAGGACCTGCAGTTTCCGCACCACGAAAATGAGATTGCCCAGTCCGAGGGCGCCGGCGGCCCGGGTTTTGCCAATTACTGGATGCACAATGGTTTTATCCGCGTGGCTGAGGAGAAGATGTCCAAGTCATTGGGCAATTTCTGCACCATTCGTGAAGTGCTGGCCGTATATCCCGCCGAGGTGGTGCGTTATTTCCTGCTGGCGAGCCACTATCGCAGCCCGCTGAACTACGCAAATGAAAACCTGGATGAGGCCCGGGCGGCATTGACACGGCTGTACACCGCGTTACGCGGCTGTGGGGAATCCGCGGTCATTGATCGCGATCAGGATGCCGAGGCCGAATTTCATGAGGCGATGGCGGATGATTTCAACACGCCCAGGGCGATCGCCGTGCTCCATGGGCTCGCGACGCGGCTGAACCGTGAAACGGATCGAAGTTCCGCGGCGGCAAGACGCACAGCGGCAACACTGCGCCATCTGGGCGGCATCCTGGGCCTGCTACAGGCGGAGGCCGAGGCCTTTCTCAAGGCGGGCGTGGCGGGAGAAATCACCGTGGAGAATATTGAACGGAAGATTGGCGAACGTGCGGCCGCGCGCAGGGCGAAGAACTTTACCGAAGCGGATCGCATCCGCGATGAACTCCTGAAACAGGGTGTCGAACTTTCCGACGGGCCCGCGGGCACCACGTGGATGCGGGTTTGACGGCGTATTTTCCTTGCATTTCCGGCAGTTCCGTTTGACGCACTTCACCCCCGCGCGTATCATCGGCGCCCCTGTGCGGGGCATAGCGCAGCCTGGTAGCGCACCAGCTTTGGGAGCTGGCTGTCGGGGGTTCAAATCCCTCTGCCCCGACCAAATGCAGCGACAAGCAGCTACAAGCAACAAGCTACAAGCCACATGTTTCCGGAATGGCAGCCACCTGTGCTCCTATTTGTGACTTGTAGCTTGTGGCTTGTTGCTTATGGCTGATTTTCGAGCGCCCGTAGCTCAGGTGGATAGAGCATCGGCCTTTGCAGTAGTAGTAAGTGGAGCCTTTGCCGGGAAAAAGAACCGGTAAAGTGGACCGCACTGTAACGGGGAAACCTTCCAGGTAAAGCTGATGGCAATCCCGTGGAAACCCGGCAGGCAAGGGGATCCGTAGAGACTATACGTGCGGCACCTGAAACGGTGAAGAGATAGTCCAGACCACAAACCGCCGCTTTTGTGGCGGGCTGCGAAAGCAGCAGCGGGTAAGCTAAGCCGAGGGTCAGAGGTTCGAGTCCTCTCGGGCGCGCCAAAAAAATCAGCTATAAGCTACAAGCGACAAGGATGATGTTTTGCACTGGAATTAGTCATCGGGATGCGGCTTTCACATGTGGCTTGTAGCTTGTTGCTTGTAGCTGCTTCTATGGTGGGCGTAGCTCAGCTGGTTAGAGCGCCAGGTTGTGGCCCTGGAGGTCGTGGGTTCGAAGCCCATCGCTCACCCCAACATTCAGCTACAAGCCATAAGCTACAAGCAACAAGTGGAAGCACTATCGCGTAGGCTGTTGATGTTCACTTGTGGCTTATCGCTTGTAGCTTGTAGCTGTCCTTCGGGCCGTTAGCTCAATCCGGTAGAGCAGGGGACTCTTAATCCCAAGGTTATAGGTTCGATTCCTATACGGCCCACCATCCCCCGCAAATTTTTTCGTGATGCAGTTCACAGCAGAAGAACTTTTCAGGACACCTTTTCCCATGGCGGATGTCGAAACTGATGTGAAGTCCGACCATGCACTGCGCAGTTCCGGGGTTACGGTGAAAGCGACAAAACCCGCCAATCACATCCTACAGGCGCGCAACATCGCCGCTGAGTTGTCAGATTTGCTGCGTTGCGACGCGGCGCACCGGCTGGGTCTGGCCGAGGCATATCCCCAGGCCGTGGACCGGACATGGACGCCGGAGTTCTACCGCAGGTGCCAGCTGGCCGAGGAATTGCTCGCCGTGCTGGATGAAATCATCGCGCGGGCCGTCGTTCCGGACACGGATGCCGGGCAGAAAAACGCGCCTGAAGCAAAACCCGCGGCAAAGCGCAGGGATTTCCCCCACCCGGTTCCGCAGTCACGCCGACGGCACAGGATATAACGAAGGCGCGGCTTTTCCCGCCTCCTGAATGAGGGTGTCAAGTATTTTCTGCATGTCCGCGGGGAACCAGTGCCGCCGGAATCCCCAATATTCCTGAATCCCTGGATAGCGCACGAAGTCGCGCATCATTATTTGCACGCGTTCCCAGTTAGCAGGTTGATGCAAAAGTCCATCCATGGACTTTTGCCTCTCGCTTCGGCCAAAGCACAGCTTCGGCCTCGCTCCGTTTATCAAGCGCTTGCGCGCTTGATAAACGATGCGTCCCATCCATGGGGCGCACAGGGTGATGCAAAACGGTGTTTTGCATCACCCTGTTAGAGGGCGGGATGACTCCCTTGCGGTTCTGTTCGTAGACGTCACTCCAGTAATTGAAGACCAGCGTCGCAACCATGAAAAAACGCACCTGTTCTTCTGCGCTGAGCCCGGTAAATCCCTGCAATCCCCGGTGGTAGACGCTGGCCAGATCCGCATGTTGGGCCATGGCGAGGGCAAATTGCTGGAACGGCAGGCGCAGATCGGTGGATTGGTTATGCTGGAGAATCAGCCCAATCTTGCCGGCAACCACGACCAGCGCGACCAGCACGGCGATCAGCAGGCCGAGCCCGATCAGCATTCCGGGGAAATAGAGCTGCTCCAGCGCCACGGTTGACGTGCCCCCGTCGGTCAAATCTTTCCCAGAAAATCCATCTTCCCGACCTCGACGCCGTTATGGCGCAGGATGTTGTAGGCGGTGGTCGAATGGAAGTAAAGATTGGGAAGGACGAAATGAGTCAGGTACGGCAGGCCGACAAAGTTCAGCGTCTGTCCGCCCGCCACCAGCGTGATCTTCCGATCTTCCGAACCATCGATCTGCCCGGGCCGGAGCGTGGCGATGTACGAGAGTGTCCGGTCAATGCGGTCGATCAACTGTGCGAACGTGGTTTCGTCGTCCTCGAACTTCGGTGGCTCCAGTCCCGCCAGCCGGGCCGGCCCGCCTTTTCCCTGATCAGCGGCAATCTGGACCTGGCGCCACAAAGGAAACATGTCGGGGAACAGCCGCGCATTCACCAGCACGGCGGGATCGATCTTTCTCGCTTCGGCGTGCGCGGCACCCTTGCGCAGAATGCCGGCCAGGTTTGCCAACGCGTGATTGATAGGGGGAACCGAAGCCTGGAACATCGAAATTGGCACGGGGGCTTACCTCGACTCGGAGAAAATGCCGGTACATTTTATTGGCCGTGCCCGGGCGCCATCCACCTGTTTCTGGCCCGCTGCTGCGGCAAACCCGTTTCCACAACCCGCGGCCCTGCTCCCGTCCGGGGATTTCGCTGTGTGGTTGATGCGCAGGTGTCGTCCCGAAGGCGGGAGCGATCCGGGCACGCGCCGGACCGCGAATTTTGATAAAATTTTCCGCAGGTTACGGGAACACCGACGCCTTCCCGGGTCTAATAACTGATGATCAGCCGAATGCCTAAATTCTTGAAGGCGGCCAAAGGTTCCGCGCGTGCTTTTGGTCTCGTTTTGCTTGCCGCCGGTCTGCTGGCGGCCGGAGGAGCGCTCCGCGCCACGGCCCAGGAAGGGAATGCATTGGACCCTAGCCAGGTGCAGTTGCCTGGAGAAGACAACAAGCCCTTGGAAACCCAGGATGCTGCCGCCGGGGTGTTGCTATTGCCCGACCCGCCCGGTGAGGACGTAAAGGGGGAAAAATGCATGACGGTGTGCGCCCGCTGGGGCGAGGAATGCCTGCTCATCAACAAGGGGCGCGGGGGCCAGGAACGCAAGTGCCGGCGTACATGCAAACAGTTTGCGGAAGAATGTTTTTAGCGCTATAGCCCCGGCTCCGCCGCTATTGGACCTGTTGACAGCGATCGCCGATGGCGGCTGCACCGATTAGAACCGTTATAATGCGCCGCGTTTTCGTCCCGTCGGCGTGGCGAAAGTGGCGGAATCGGTAGACGCGCAGGATTTAGGTTCCTGTGGGGACACCCGTGAGAGTTCGAGTCTCTCCTTTCGCACCACTCAAAGTTGATTATCAATGACATCATGCCCGAGAACCCCCTATGCAAGTTTCCATAGAGTCCACCGGGGCGCTGCAACGCGTCATGCGCGTCGAACTGCCCGAGGATCGGGTTTCCGTCGAGGTGGAGAGCCGTCTGGAGAGTCTCTCCCGTACCACCCGGATCCAGGGGTTTCGCCCGGGCAAGGCCCCGTTGCGCATCGTGCGTCAGCGATTCGGCCAGCGCGTGCGCCAGGAAGTGGTCGGGGAACTGGTGCAACGGAGTTTTTACGAGGCCATCGGAAAGGAGAAGCTGCGCCCGGCGTCCGGACCCGAAATCAGCCCGCTGGAGGCAAATAGTGGCAATGGCATCCGCTATACGGCGAAGTTTGAGGTATTGCCGGACTTTGATCCCGCGGCGCCGGAAAATCTGGAGGTGGAGCGGACCGCGTGCGAGATCACCGAGGCAAATATCGACACCATGGTGGAAACGCTGCGCAAACAACATCGCACCCTGAATCCCGTGGACCGGGGTGCGCGCGGCGGCGATGTAATTGAAGTGAATTTCACCGGCCGGGTGGATGGCGGATCATTTGAAGGTGGCGACGCCCGGGAGTTTCGAATGGAATTGGGAGCAGGGCGGCTGCTGGAAGGCTTTGAAGACGGCCTGAAGGATCGCAAGGCCGGTGACACATTCCAGCTTAATCTGAAATTTCCCGACGACTACCGCGTTGCCGCGCTGCGCGGCAAGCCCGTGACCTTCGACGTCAGCGTTCTCAAAGTGCTCGAGTCGATCCTGCCGGAGCTGGACGAGACATTCTTTGCCACCTTCGGCGTGAGGGACGGCGGCGCGGAGGGTTTTCGCAAAGAGGTGCGCGAGCATATGGAGCGGGAGGCGGCGGCCGTGATCCGCAACCGGCTGCGCGATTCGGTAATCGATGCGGTTTACCGGGCGAATGCCATTTCCCTGCCGGACATACTGGTCGAACGGGAAAAGCAGCGATTCAGCGAGCAGCTCAGGTCGAGCCTCAAGACGCGGGGTATCACGGCCGATATTGATAAAACCCTCAAACCGGAACTTTTCGATGCGCAGGCGCGCAGACGAGTAACGGTTCAGCTTGTCGTAGGCGAGATTATCCGGCGGCAGGTTTTGAAGCCCGATCCCGCGCGCGTGCGCGCATTGATCGAGAGTACTTCCAGGAGTTACGAGGATCCGGCGGCCATAGTGAGCTGGTATTACGCCGATCGATCCCGGCTTGCTGAAATGGAAGCCATGGTGCTGGAAGACGAGGTGATCGAGTGGCTCGCGGCCCGGGCGAGAGTGCGGGAGGTGCGGGTCCCGTTTGACGAGCTGGTCAATAAAAGGCAGACTGAATCGGCCTAGAATTCTCGGAGGGGTACTGCACGTCGGCAGAAAAACCATGGCAAACAAAGAGATACACGCACTCAACCTGGTGCCGATGGTGGTGGAACAGACGGCCCGCGGCGAGCGCGCCTATGACATCTTCTCCCGTCTGTTGAAGGAGCGTGTGGTTTTTCTGGTGGGTGATGTCCAGGATCAGGTTGCCAATCTGGTGATCGCCCAATTGCTGTTTCTGGAATCCGAGAATCCCGACAAGGACATCCATTTCTATATCAATTCGCCGGGCGGGTCGGTCTCCTCGGGTCTGGCGATTTACGACACCATGCAGTTCATCAAGCCGCAGGTCAGCACCATGTGCGTGGGGCAGGCGGCCAGCATGGGTGCGATCCTGCTGTCCGGCGGCGCCCACGGCAAGCGATTCTGCCTGCCGCATTCGCGCGTGATGATTCACCAGCCGCTCGGCGGCTTCCAGGGACAGGCGTCCGACTTCGAGATCCATACGCGCGAGATCCTGAAGGCGCGGGATCGGTTGAACAACATCCTGGCGAAGCACACCGGCCAGCCGCTGGAAAAAATCCAGCAGGACACCGAACGCGACCATTTTCTCGGGGCGGACGAGGCCCGCGCCTATGGGCTGGTGGATGCCGTGCTGACCGAACGGCTGGCGGCCGCCGGCGCGGACAGCGCCAGAAAGGAAGACAGCGGCTGAGTGCCGGCATTGGAACACTGTTCGATCCCGACCGGAGTCGATCATGGCTGACAGTAAGCAACCCAAGGGCGGAGACGGCGACCGACTCCTGTACTGCTCGTTCTGCGGCAAGAGCCAGCACGAGGTGCGCAAGCTCATCGCCGGCCCTTCGGTGTTCATCTGCGATGAGTGCGTCGAGCTGTGCAATGACATTATCCGCGAGGAGATCCAGGAAAAATCAGCCTCCGGCGCCGGCAACAATCTGCCGACGCCGCGTGAAATCAAGAAGATCCTGGACGAGTACGTGGTCGGCCAGGAGCTGGCCAAGAAAATCCTGTCAGTGGCGGTTTACAATCACTACAAGCGTCTCGACCAGGGCAACAAGAAATCAGATGTCGAACTGGCAAAAAGCATCGTATTGCTGATCGGCCCCACCGGCAGCGGCAAAACGCTGCTGGCGGAGACCCTGGCGCGTCTGTTGAACGTCCCATTCACCATTGCCGACGCCACCACGCTCACCGAGGCCGGTTACGTGGGCGAGGACGTCGAGAACATCATCCAGAAACTGCTGCAGAAATGCGATTACGACGTGGACAAGGCGCAGACCGGCATCGTCTACATTGACGAAATCGACAAGATTTCGCGCAAGTCCGACAATCCCTCGATCACCCGCGACGTGTCCGGCGAAGGCGTACAGCAGGCGCTGCTGAAACTGATCGAGGGCACAATCGCCTCGGTCCCCCCACAGGGCGGTCGCAAGCATCCGCAGCAGGAGTTTCTGCAGGTCAACACGACCAACATCCTGTTCGTCTGCGGCGGCGCCTTTGGCGGTCTGGACCGGATCATCCGCGATCGCTCCGAAAAAGGCGGCATCGGATTTTCGGCCGAGGTGAAGAGCAAAGACGACAAGAAGAGCATGAGCGATCTGTTGCGCCAAGTGGAGCCGGAGGACCTGATCAAATATGGTCTGATTCCGGAATTCGTCGGGCGTCTGCCGGTCGTGGCCACGCTGGACGAGCTGGACGAGGCCCAGCTGGTAAAGATCCTGCTGGAGCCGCGCAATGCCATAACCAAGCAGTACGCCCGGCTGTTCGAGATGGAGGGCGCCGACATCGAGTTCCGCGAGGAGGCGCTGCGATCGGTGGCGCGCCGGGCCATGGATCGCAAGACCGGCGCCCGGGGTCTGCGCTCGATCCTGGAACATGTGTTGCTGGACACGATGTACGACCTGCCATCCATGAACAACGTGTCCAAGGTCGTCATTGACGAAGGCGTCATCTGCGGGAGCGGCCGCCCGCTCCTTATCTATGAAGGCGCCGATATTCCGAAGGTGGCGTCTGACTGACGCCGCGCATTCCGCCGCCGCCGCGCGGCCGGAAGCCTTGATTCCACCCGCCGCCGGCCCCATATCTCCTGCGCATATGTCTGCAATCGGGTGAGCCCCCATCATGCAAAACAAGACTGAGCAGCAGCCTGGCATCTATCCGGTCCTGCCGTTGCGCGACGTGGTTGTCTACCCGCACATGGTCATTCCGCTGTTCGTGGGCCGGGAGAAGTCCGTCCGTGCGCTGGATCAGGCGATGCAGGGCAGCAAACAGATCCTGCTCGTGGCGCAGAAAAGCGCGGCCGAGGACGACCCGAAGATTGACCAGATCTATCCCGTCGGCACGTTGTCGAACATTCTGCAGTTGCTGAAACTTCCCGACGGCACCATCAAGGTGCTGGTGGAGGGGGCGCGGCGGGCCCGCATCCTGGAATTCACCGAGACCGAGGAGATGTTCGTGGTCGCGGCGGAACTGCTTGAGCCCAGTTTCATTGACGAGCGCGAACTGGACGTGCTCAGCCGCTCCGCGCTCAATCAGTTCGAGCAGTACGTGAAGCTCAACAAGAAGGTGCCGCCTGAAATCCTGTCTTCGCTGGCGGGGATCGACGACCCCAGCCGGCTGGCCGACACCATTGCCGCGCACATGTCCATCAAGATTGAGGACAAGCAGCGCGTCCTGGAACTGGTGGACATCCGCGAGCGCCTGCAGCACCTGATCGGTCTGATGGAGGCCGAGATTGATCTGCTGCAGGTGGAAAAGCGCATCCGCGGCCGGGTCAAGTCGCAGATGGAAAAAAGCCAGCGCGAGTACTACCTGAACGAGCAGATGAAGGCCATCCAGAAGGAATTGGGCGAAATGGAGGACGCCCCGAACGAGATCGAGGAAATCGGGAAAAAGATCGCAAAATCGGGCATGCCCAAGGCGGTGCGCGTCAAGGCCACGTCCGAGCTGAACAAGCTGAAGATGATGTCACCGATGTCCGCGGAGGCCACCGTGGTGCGCAATTACGTGGACTGGCTGGTGAACGTACCTTGGAAATCGCGCAGCCGCATCTCCCGGGACATCGAAAAGGCCGAGCGCGTGCTGGAGGAGGACCATTACGGACTGGAGAAGGTCAAGGAACGCATACTTGAGTATCTGGCGGTGCAGCAGCGCGTGAAGCAGTTGAAGGGCCCGATCCTGTGCCTGGTAGGCCCGCCGGGCGTCGGCAAGACCTCGCTCGGGCGGTCCATCGCCCGGGCCACGAACCGCAAATTCGTGCGCATGTCCCTGGGGGGCGTGCGCGATGAGGCGGAGATTCGCGGACACCGGCGCACATATATCGGCTCGCTGCCCGGCAAGATCCTGCAAAGCATGGCCAAGGTCGCCACCAAGAATCCGCTAATGCTGCTCGACGAGATCGACAAGATGGCCATGGACTTTCGCGGCGATCCCGCATCCGCGCTGCTGGAAGTGCTCGACCCGGAGCAGAATCATGCATTTAACGACCACTACCTGGAAGTGGATTATGACCTGTCCGAAGTGATGTTCGTGACCACCGCCAACAGCCTCAACATCCCGCCGGCGCTGCTCGACCGCATGGAAGTCATCCGCCTGTCCGGTTACACCGAGGATGAAAAGGTCAGGATCGCGCAGAAGTACCTGATCCCCAAGCAGAAAGAGCGCAACGGCCTCAAGGCCGATGAGCTGGTCCTGCGCGAGCAGGCCATCCGCGACATCATTCGCTACTACACGCGCGAGGCCGGCGTGCGCAACCTGGAACGGGAGATCGCCAACATCTCCCGGAAGGTGGTCAAGAACCTGCTGAAGTCGCCGGACACGAAGAGCGTGACGATAGCCAGCAAGCATCTGGAAAAGCTGATCGGCGTCCGGCGCCACCGCTTCGGCCGCGCGGACGAGCAGGACCGGGTCGGGCAGGTCACCGGTCTGGCCTGGACCGAAGTGGGTGGCGATCTGCTGACCATTGAAGCGGCGGTCGTGCGCGGCAAGGGCAAGGCGACGCATACCGGGCATCTGGGCGAGGTAATGAAGGAGTCCATAGAGGCCGCAATGACAGTGGTGCGCAGCCGCAGCGCCGTGCTCGGCATTGACCCGGACTTCTACAAGGATCACGACTTTCACATTCACGTGCCGGAAGGGGCGACGCCGAAGGACGGCCCGAGCGCGGGTGTGGCGATGTGTACCGCGCTCGTGTCGGCATTGAGCGGCATTGCCGTAAAGGCCAATGTCGCCATGACCGGCGAGATTACGCTGCGCGGCGAAGTGCTGCCCATCGGTGGTCTGAAGGAGAAACTCCTTGCTGCGTTGCGCGGCGGCATCGCAACGGTTCTCATCCCGCGCGAGAATGAGCCGCAACTTGTCGACATTCCGAAGAATATCAAACAAGGTCTTGATATCCGGCCGGTCCGCTGGATAGACGAGGTGCTCGCTGTCGCACTGCAACGCGCGCCGGAACCGCGGCCCGATTCGCCACCCACAGCCGAAGTCGTCAAAAAGGACGAGCCCGCCAGTGAAGGCGACAAGGACGTGTTGCGTACTCACTAACAGTTTGATGCAAAAGTCCGTCCCTGGACTTTTGCCTCCCGCTTCGGCCAAAGCGCAGCTTCGGCCTCGCTCCGTTTATCAAGCACTTGCGTGCTTGATAAACGCCGCGCCCTATCCGACCGCCAGGGACGGCGGAAGTGCAGATTTCGCAGGAGCAGGAAATCTGCCGTGGGGCGCTGCAGGTTGATGCAAAAAGAGTTTTGCATCTACCTGCTAATTGATGATCACCGGGAAAGCCGTTAATTCATGCGGCTTCGCGGCCGATTTGCTTGACGCGATTCGGGGTGCCTGTTATAAATCCGCCGCGGTTTCTCACCCGCCAAAAAATTCCGAAATCAAAACCCCGAAGGATGGTGCTGCGCAGGGGATCTCAAGCTAAGGGGAATTTCACTCATGAACAAAGCAGAACTGATTGATGCGGTTGCCGACGCTGCCGACATTTCCAAAGCGGCCGCGACGAGAGCGGTGGATGGTGCGCTGGATGCGATCACCAAGGCGTTGAAAAAGGGGGATGCGGTCACGTTGGTTGGATTCGGGACGTTTTCCGTTCGCAAGCGCGCGGCACGCCAGGGTCGCAATCCGCGCACTGGGGAAGTAATCAAGATCAAAGCTTCAAAGGCACCGGGCTTCAAGGCTGGCAAGGCATTCAAGGATGCCCTAAACTAGCGCGCCTCTTTTGGGTGCTTAGCTCAGCCGGGAGAGCGTCGCCCTTACAAGGCGAAGGTCGGAGGTTCGATCCCCCCAGCACCCACCAGATGTTGCCCAGGAGTGGTAGTTCAGCTGGTTAGAATACCGGCCTGTCACGCCGGGGGTCGCGGGTTCGAGTCCCGTCCACTCCGCCAAAATCAGCGGGCGCCCCTTAGTAACTCTAAGGCGTGCCCGTTTTTGTTTTCCTGAGCAGATTCGCAGGTTATAGCCGTCATGTTGCAACTCATCCGGGACAAGGTGCAGGGCTGGATCGCGGTGGCAATACTGCTGCTGTTGATCATCCCGTTTGCCTTCTGGGGCATCAATTACTACTTCGATTACGCCGCCGAAGTGAGTGTCGTCAGCGTCGCCGACACGGATGTGCCGCTTCGCGACTATCAACGCTCACTGCAGAACCTGCGGCAGCGCTGGATTGCCGCCACCCAGGGCAAGGTGCCCGTGGAAGACGAGATCCTGAAAAAACAGGCCCTGGAGAGCCTGATTAACCGCCAGTTGCTGTTCAACGCGGCCAAGGGACTCGGACTGCGGATCGGCAACGAGCAGGTGCGCGCTGCCATTGAGGACGTGGATGCGTTCCGCGGAGCGAACGGCTTCGATCCCGTGGTGTACGAATCCGCCATCGGGCAGATGGGGCTGTCGCCCGCCGGGTTTGAATCCCAGGTCCGGGACGACCTGATGGCTGAGCAGATCCAGAGCGCGATCGTGGACAGTGTGTTTGCGTCCGGCGACGAGGTGCGCGCACTGGCCGGTCTGCGCCGGCAGACCCGTGACTTCGAGTATGCCGTAGTGTCCTCGGACGCCGCCAAGGAAGGCGTCAGGATCACAGACGATGAAATAAAGGACTTCTACTCTAAGAACGTGGATTTGTTCCAGGAACCCGAACAGGTGAAGGTGGCGTACCTGCACATCACGCTGCAACGCCTCGCGGACGAAGTGGCGGTGGATGATGCGACGCTGGAATCCTGGTACCAGGACAATGCGGCGAATTACACGGTAGCGGAGCAGCGCGAAGTCCGGCAGGTACTGGTGCCGCTGGCGGAACAGGCGGATCAGGCTGCCGTGGATGCGGTGCGCGTCCGCGCCGAAAGCCTGCTGGAACGCATCCGCGGCGGCGCAAAAATGGCGGACGTCGTCGTCGAGGACGGGGAGACCGGCAACGAGCCGCTGGAATTCAGTGAATTCGGATTACTCGGTCGCGGCGTGCTCGATGCGGAGATTGAAGAAGCGGTGTTCGCCGCGGCCGCCGGTCAGGCCCTGGGGCCGATCCGATCCAGATTCGGGTTTCACGTGGTGGAGGTGGGACAGATCAAGCAAAGCCAGGCGACGTCGTTTGCCGAAGTGCGCGCCGATGTGGAGCGCGACTACCGCCACACCGAGGCGGCCCAGGCCTACGCCGATCTGGCGGATCGTCTGGCGACCACGGCCTACGAACACCCGGACAGCCTGGAGGCGGCCGCCGAGGCGCTTGATCTGCCGATCCGGGAAAGCACGTTGTTCAGCCGCGAGAACCCGCCGGAGGCGTTGCTGGGCAACCCGCAGGTGCTGGAGGCGGTATTCTCGCAAGAAGTGCTCAGACAGCACAATAACAGCGAGCTGATCGAGCTGGAAGGAGATCAGGCGATTGTATTGCGGATTGCCGAGCATGTGCCCGCGAAGGCGATTGCACTGGAGCAGGTGCAGGAGCGGATCGTCACGCGCCTGCGGTTTGAACGTGCCAAGGTTGAAACGGAACAGCGCGGTGCGGCCCTGCTGGAGAAATTGCGCGCGGGAACAGACCGATCGCAATTGGTGTCAGGCGAGGGGCTGGAGTGGCGCGTGGCGAAGGCGGTAATGCGGGACGACCCCGGCATCAACCGCGCCATTCTGCGCGCGGCATTCAGCGCCGGGCGTCCGGCGGGCGGCGCGCCGTTGTATGAAGGTGTCTCCATGGGATCCGGCGACTATGCCCTGGTGGCGATATCCGGCGTTGCCGAACCGTCACCGGAATCGTTTACCAGGGAGGATCTGGACGCCGTGCGCGACGAGTTGCAGCGGCTGAAGGCATCCAATGGCTGGTCGCGTTACATGAAGGAGCTGCGGGCGCGCACGGACGTGGCCATCCGCGAGGAGCTGCTGTAGACGGAATCATTTCTCCGACGCCGCACCGGTCGTGAGGTGATTCACCACGGCAGTTCCAACGCCGTTACCCCACACGTTGATCACGGTCCGGCAGCGATCCAGAAACCAGTCCACGGCCAGGATCAGGCCAATCCCTTCCGCCGGCAGATTTACCGCCGACATGACGATCACCATGTTTACCAGCCCATGCTGCGGCACGCCGGCCGTGGCAATGCCCGCCAGCGCCGCGGTGATAACGACCACGGCCTGCTGGGCAGCGGGCATGTCCATGCCATAGGCCTGGGCGATGAACATGGTTGCCGCGGCCTGATACAACGCGGTTCCATTGCGGTTCAGGGCGGTACCCAGCGGCAGCACGAATCTGACCACGGGCTCCCGCATGTTGGCGTCGCGCGCGCAGTCCATGGCCAGCGGCAAAGTGGCTGCCGAGCTGCCGGTGCCGAAGGCGGTCACCAGCGCCCGCAGAAAGTGAACGGCGTACGGCAGTGGGGACGTGCGCACCAGGATCAGCACCGCGCACAGGGTCAGGAAGTGCACGCCGAGTCCCATGATTACCGTGACGACATAGCTGCCGACCGAGGTAATCTCGCGCCGGAATCCCTCACCGCCGAGGGCGCCGAATCGCGCCGCAAGCAGCGCGAAGATGCCGATGGGCGCGAGATAAAGGATCCAGCCGATCAGCCGCATGATGGCCTCGTTCAGTATTTCCACCAGATTGATGACGGGTTGCGCCCGCGGCCCCATTCCGGCCAGGGCCAGCGCGAGCAGCAATGCAAACAGCATGATGGGCAGAATGAGTCCGTCCGCGGCAGCCTGCACCAGGTTGGGTGAAATAAGGGTGCGGATGATGCTTTCCAGTCCGGTGTTTGTCGCCTCAACAGTCGGCACTACCGCGCCGGCGGATCGCGCGCCAGCGCCGGGCTGAACGATATCGGCGGTCAGTACACCCGTGGTCGTGGCGACCAGCGTGCTGGCAATGATGAACACGCCGGTGACGGCTCCGGCGCGCCCGACCGCATGCGCGGCGCCGAGCGGAGCGATGCCGCTGATGATGGCGGTGACCACCAGCGGCAGGATGGTCATCTTGAGCGCGTCCAGGAAAAGATCGCCGAGCCAGCCCCAGCCCGTCATGACGGGTCCGAACCACCAGCCCGCGGCCACGCCGCCGGCGGCGCCAGTCAGAATGCCGGCCAGCAGCCGGTCAGCAAAAATAAAGGCGACAGACTCCCTTTTTTTGCCGGAATTTGGCAATTTATCCGCCGGGTAATTAATAACGGTCAGTCCCGATTATTCTCGGGGTTAGCAGGTTGGTGCAAAACGTCCGGTTACTCCGCTGAGCCGACTATGCTGTACCCGCAGTCCACGTAGGTGACCCCGCCGGTCACAGCGGAGGCGTAGTCCGAGCACAGAAACGCTGCGACGTTGCCCACTTCATCAATGGTCACGTTGCGGCGCAGCGGCGCGGTCTTCTCCACCTGGACGAGGAACTCCTTCAGGCCCCGAATGCCGGATGCAGCCAGCGTCCGTATCGGACCGGCGGAGATGGCGTTGACGCGGATGCCTTCCGGACCGAGGCTTGCCGCCATGTAGCGCACGTTCGCCTCCAGACTGGCCTTGGCAACGCCCATCACGTTGTAGTGCGGCATCGCGCGTACCGCGCCGATGTAGGTCATTGTCAGCATCGCACCGTTGCGCCCCTTCATCAGCGGGCGCGCGGCGTGACCCAGGGCGGTGAAACTGTAGGAACTGACATCGTGGGCCATGCGGAAGCCCTCGCGGCTGACGGTGTCCAGATACTGGCCCTCGAGCATTTCGCGCGGGGCGTATGCCACGGAGTGCACCAGGATGTCGAGACCGTCCCAGTGTTGCCCCAGACGCTCAAACACGGCGCGGATTTCGTCGTCGGAGGCCACCTCGCACGGCAAAGTGATCCTGGACTGGCATTCGGCGGCAAACTCCTCGACCCGTTCACGCAGCCGCTCGTTCTGATAGGTAAAGGCCAGTTCCGCCCCTTCCCGGCGCATGGCCCTGGCGATGCCCCAGGCAATGGAGCGGTTGCTGGCCACGCCCACAATCAGCGCGCGCTTGCCCTGCAAAAGTCCCATGGCAGTCCCCTTGTCATGAATTGATCCGCGGGCGGATTTCCGGCCCGCGGCTATTCTGGCACGCCTGCCGGGAAATCAAAATTGGGCAAGGCCGCAAGCAACGCGCGCGTGCAGTCATGTTGCGGCGCTGCGAACAGCGTATCCGTTTCCGCCAGTTCGACGATACGGCCGTGGTGCATGACCGCAACGCGATCGGCGAGATACCGAATCACGGACAGATCATGGGAGATGAACAACATTGACAGCCGGCGGCGGTGATTGAGGTCAAGCAGCAACCGCAGGATCTCCGCCTGCACGGTCACGTCCAGGGCGGAAACGGGCTCGTCGGCGATGAGCAATTCCGGTTCCGGCGCCAGCGCGCGGGCGATGGCGATGCGCTGCCGCTGCCCGCCCGAGAATTCGTGCGGGTAGCGCGTGGCCGAGCCCGGATCCAGTTCCACATCGTTCAGCAATTCGGTGACCCGCTGCCGCAGGCCGGGTTCAGAAATGGACCGCCGAACGGTCAGCGCCTCGGCAAGGCAGTCGTGCACCGTCATGCGCGGGTTCAGCGAGGAAAACGGATCCTGAAAGATCATCTGCATGCGCGCGCGGTTGGCGCGCAATGCCGCTGGTTTGAGATCAGACCACGGCAGCAGTCCCAGGGCCACGGTGCCGCGCCCGGGATCCAGCAGCCGGATCAGTGTGCGCGCCAGCGTGGATTTGCCGCTGCCGCTCTCACCGACGACGCCCAGGATTTCACCCCTGTAAACGTCCAGCGTGACATTGCAAAGTGCCGGAGCGGACGCGATGGGCCTTGACATCCATCCGGCGCGCGCCGGATAGGTGATGCCGAGATCCTCGACGCACAGCAACGGACCGGGATCGCGCAGGACGCGATCCGGGGCCCGACGCTTCTCCCCGCGGGGAACGGCATCCACGAGCCGGCGCGTGTAATCGGCCTGCGGCGCGGCAAGAACGTCCGGTGCAGGTCCGGTCTCCACGCACCGCCCGGCCTGCATGACCACGACATCGTCCGCGATCCGGGACACGACACGCAGGTCGTGGGACACAAACACCATGGCCATGCCGCGTCGCTGTTTCAGTTCGAGCAGCAACTCCAGGATCTGCGCCTGGGTGGTCATATCCAGCGCCGTCGTGGGCTCATCTGCAATCAGCAGGTCCGGCTGCGTGATCAGCGCCATGGCGATCATGGCGCGCTGGCGCATGCCGCCGGAGAATTCATGGGGATAGTCGTGGAAGCGGCCTTGCGGATCCCGGATGCCGACCTCGGCCAGCGCCGCCACGGCCTGGTCCCGTGCCGCGCGCGCCGATGCGCCGCCATGAACCCGCAGCGGTTCGATCAACTGTGCGCCAATGGTCAGATAGGGGTTCAGCGCCGCGAGCGGGTCCTGGAAGATGAACGAGATGCGGTTGCCGCGCAGGGTTTGCAATATCCGTCCCGGCTGGGCCAGCAGATCGAGGGAATTAAAATACGCGCTGCCGCGGACCGTGCAGGCCGGGGGCTTTGGCAGCAGCCCGAGCAGGCTGAGGCAGGTGACCGACTTGCCGGAACCGGACTCGCCGACGATGCCGAGCGTGCGGCCGCGGTGAACGTCGAAATTCGCGCCGTCCACGGCGGCGACCTCCTGCCCATGTGCTCGAAACGAGACGCGCAGATCCCGGACGCTGAGCAGACTGTCCGAGGGCGCAATCGGGCCCGGCGTCCCTGTCATTGCAGCTCGCTGCGCGGGTCCAGCGCGTCGCGCAGTCCGTCACCGAGAAAATTAAGGCTGAGCAATGTGGCCGTCAGGACTGCCACGGGCCAGTACAGCAGCCAGGGGTACTCTTCCATAGTCTCGACGCCGTAGGCGATCAGCACGCCCCAGGAACTTTCGGGCGGCTGCACGCCGAGCCCGAGAAAACTCAGGAACGATTCCAGCAGGATGACGTTCGGAATCGTGAGCGTCGCGCAGACGATGATCGGGCCGATGACATTGGGGATGACGTGTGCCGTCATGATGCGCCACGGGGACAGACCGAGCGTGATGGCGGCCTCGACATAGGCCGTCCGGCGCACGCCCCGGACCTGGCCGCGCACAATGCGCGCCATGGTCAGCCATTCCACGCAGCCGATGGCGAGAAACAGCAGCAGCAGGCTGCGGCCGAAGACCACCGTCAACAGGATGATGAAGATCGTGAACGGCAGCGCATAGAGAATGTCCACGGTCCGCATCATCCATGCATCCAGCCGTCCCCCCAGGTAACCGGCCAGCGTTCCCCACAGCACGCCAATGGTCAGCGCCACCGCGGTGGCAAGGGCGCCCACGGCCAGCGACACGCGGCTGCCATACAGGATGCGCGTCAGCAGATCACGGCCGAACAGGTCCGTCCCGAGCCAGTGTTCCGGGGACGGTGGGGCAGCGCCGAGTTCAAGGTTTTGATCGGCGTAAGAGTAGGGCGCAATCCACGGTGTTAGAAACGCCACAGCGACCATTGACAGCAGGATCGCGAGGCCCGCCATGGCGGGCCGATTACAACCCAGGCGTGCAAACGCGTCGCGCCACAGCGAGTGGTGATCGGAACTTTCAGGTTCCCGCTGGTTCACGAGCCGTTCAGTCCCGCGCTTCCGCACGCCGCAGCCTCGGATCGAGCCAGAACGCCAACAGGTCCGCCAGCAGGTTGAACAACACGATCAACACCGCGAAGAAGATCGTTGTACCCAGGATCAGCGTGTAGTCGCGGTTGAAAGCGGCCAGCACGTAATAGCGTCCGAGGCCCGGGATCTGGAACAGCGTCTCCACAACAAACGATCCGCTCAGCAGACCGGCGAGCGCCGGGCCGAGGAACGACACCACGGGGGTCAGCCCGCCGCGCAGCGCATGTTTCAGCAGGACCGCGGATTCGCCCAGTCCCTTGGCGCGCGCGGTGCGGATGAAATCCAGTTGCAGTACATCCAGCAACCCGGCACGTGCCAGCCGGGCAATGTACGCGGCGTAGACCAACCCCAGTGTCAAGGCAGGCAGGATTTTGTCTCCGGGCAGGTAGCCCCAGCCGGACACCGGCAGCCACTCCAGCCGGATGGCGAAACCCAGCACCAGCAGCGGTCCCAGGACATAGGTCGGCAGGCACATCCCGGTGGTGGCGATGATCGTGGACAGGCGATCCACCCAGGTATTGGCGCGCGCGGCGGCGAGCACGCCGGCAGTCACGCCGATCGCGAGCGCCACCAGCAGCGCATAACATCCCAGCTCGAAGGTGATCGGAAAGCCGGCCGCGATGATCTCGTTGACACTGCGCCCCGGGTACTTGAACGACGGCCCGAGATCGCCCCGCAGTGCATGTCCCAGGTAATCGGCGAATTGCGTGTGCCACGGATCATCGAGGTGGTAGCGGGCGTTGAGGCTGCGCAGCACCTCCGGAGGCGCGGCGCGCTCCCCATCGAACGGGCCGCCGGGCGCGAGCCGCACCAGCAGGAACGTCAGCACCGCGACCGCCAGCAGAACCGGGATCGCCTGCAACAGGCGCCGCAGCAGAAAACCGGTCATGGGCAGCGAGCTCCGGGCGCGGCAAGCCAAAGGTGCTTATACGGGTGCTGATCAAGCAGATTGGGATGCCAGCCGCACAGTCGCGGCGACACCAGCCGCACCTGCGTATAGATGTACAGCGGCAGGATGGGCGCCTCGTCCAGCAACACCTGTTCCGCCTGCCTGAGCAGCGCCCGCCGCCGGGTATCATCCGTGGCACGCGCCGCCGCATCCAGCAGCGCATCGTAGCGGGCATTATTCCAGCCGGTGCGGTTGTTGCCGCCGTCGCCGCGGAACAGATCGAGAAACGTCGTCGGGTCCACGTAGTCTCCGATCCAGGAGCCGCGCGAGATGTGATATTGCAGATGGCTCTCGCGGCTCTGCTGCACCTTCCAGTCCTGGCTGGTCAGCGCAACATGGACACCCAGTTCCCGGCGCCACATCTGTTGAATGACCGTGGCGATCTTGCGGTGCAGCTCATCGGTATTGAACTGCAGCTCCAGCTCCGGGAATCCGCTGCCGCCGGGAAATCCTGCGGCAGCCATCAGTGCCCGGGCAGTTTCCGGGTCGTAGGGAATGCCGGCGGGCGGGACATACCCGGCGGTTTCCGGCGGCGTCAGAAATCCGGCCGGGATCTGGCCGCCGCGGGTGATGCGCTCAACGATCTGTTTTCTGTCAATGCACAGTGCCAGCGCGCGGCGCACGCGCGGATCGTCCAGCGGTTTCACGGTGACGTTGAACCGGTAGAAATAGGAGCCCAGAAACGGCGTAATGCGCAGCGCGGCCGGATCTTCGTCCCGGTACACGGCAATCTTTTCCGCCGGCACGCGGTCAATGACGTGCAACTGGCCGGCGCGAAACATCCGTTCCTCGGTGCTGGCGCTGGAAATGGGATAGAACCGGATGCCATCGAGCCGGACCCGTGCCGCATCCCAATAATGGACATTGCGTTTCAGGGTCAGCAGGCGGTTCAACTGCCACTCGTCGAGCGCAAAGGCGCCGTTGCCGACGAAATTTCCCGGCCGCGTCCAGCGCGTGCCGCGTTCATCCGTGGCGCCGAACCTCTCGATGACGCGCGGATTGATCGGATAGAAACTGTGATGATCCAGCAATTGCAGAAAATACGGCACCGGCCGGATGAGTTGGATCTCCAGCGTCCGCTCGTCGAGGGCGCGCACGCCGACCCGGCTGAAATCCACAATGCGCCCGGCATGAAACGCCGCGGCACCGCGGATGGAATAAAACATGTACGCATACAGATTCCCGAGCGCGGGCTGCAACGCGCGCCGCCATGACCAGACGAAGTCGCCGGCCGTGACCGGTTCGCCGTTGGACCAGCGGGCATCGGGGCGCAGGTGAAAGGTATAGGTCTTCTGATCCTCCGACAGCGTCCAGCGTTCCGCGACGCCGGGCCGGATGCCCAGGTCCGTGGGGTCCTTCGCCACCAGCCCCTCGAACAAGGCCATCAGGATATGCGTCTCCGGGATGCCCGTTACCGTGTGCGGATCCAGGTCCTGGGGCTCATCGCCGTTGCCGAAGTGGAGTATCCCGGTGCGCTGACTTGCCTCCACGTTGCTTTCGTGGCTGCCGCAGGCGGTGAGGAGGAACGCCGCCGCCAACCAGGCCGAACGCATGGCCCGGCGGAGGCAGCGGGGAGTCCGGAGTAGGGAATATGGAAAACGGAATATAGAATGTGGAGGGAATAGCGCTGAAACAGCATCCGGATATGTTCCCCCCCATATTCCACAATCCATATTCCCTATTCTACCGTTTCAACGGCGCCTCCCGGCTGAACCCCGAACGTCAACCATGAAGGACGCCCTCGCAACCATCTTCCACGCCCTCGAGTTCGCCGCGCGCAAGCACCGCGACCAGCGGCGCAAGGACGCAGACGCGACCCCGTACATCAATCACCCGATCCAGCTTGCCGGCGTGCTGGTCAACGAGGGCGGCGTCGCGGACACCGAAGTGATCATCGCCGCCATCCTGCATGACACCGTGGAGGACACAAAGACGACGGCGGAGGAACTGGAGCGGGAGTTCGGCGCCGCAGTCGCGGGCATCGTCATGGAGGTCACCGACGACAAGAATCTGCTGAAAGCGGAGCGCAAACGGCTGCAAATCGAACACGCCGCGCATCTGAGCCACAATGCCCGGCTGGTCAAACTGGCGGACAAGATCTGCAACCTGCGCGATATGAACGCAGCACCGCCGGCGGACTGGGACCTCAGGCGCCGGCAGGAATACTTCGACTGGGCCAAGGCCGTCGTGGATCGCCTGCGCGGGAGTCATGAACAACTGGAGGCGCTATTCGATCGGGAACTTGTTCGGCGGCCGTAATCAACCATCCAGGGGACTGCGCACGCCCTTCCCGCCGCGATTCATAACAGAAGCCGCCGCCGGACCTGTTCCAGAATTTTTGGTTTCTGTTTCATGGCGCACCTCCGTGTGCGTCGTTCGGGATTCAGGGCCTGTGCATTTTCCTGACGGAAACTATACTGATCAGATGGTTGCATCATTTCCGGCTGTTTTATATCCCATTATTGGGGTATTTGTCGGCACGATTTCGGGTGTCTAATTTTAGAGTTCATTGACACTAATGAATTGGCTTACCTTCATCGCTACGTTGGTCGATTCTCTAGCGTGGCCAGCAGTGGTCATCGCAATATTGTTCATTGTTCGAGAACGGCTTCCTGAAATGGTCACCGCATTGCGTCGTCTTAAATACAAGGATCTGGAACTTGAATTCGAGACTTCGACCGCGGCGATTGAAAAGAAATCTGAAGAGGCACTTCCTTCGGTTACAAAAGCAGTCACCTTCGCTGGTTCTACTGAGGACGATGAACGAAATCGACTTACGCAGATCGCAGAGATATCCCCACGCTCAGCCATACTTGAAGCGTGGCTACTTGTAGAACGTGCCGCCGTTGATGTAATTCGGAAGCGCGGCATTAGCAATCTCAAATCAATGCCTGGCCCTATGCAACTTCGCGATTACCTTAGAAAAGGCGAATTGCTTAATGAAACGCTGTTGGGATTGTTCGAAGAACTTCGCTTTCTTCGAAACGAAGCGGTACACGTATCAGATGCGCAATTCACCCCTAAGGCAGTTGTCAATTACATTCGGGTGGCACTGAAGATGGCTGGCTATCTTGAGCAGCGTGCCAGTGAACTCTAACTCCCGCTTTCACCGACAGCTACCTGCCGGCCGTGACGGAGTATCACCGAATGCGGGACGGACTACCTATAAAACGCATGGAGGGCGACGCGCTGGAGCGCGCGCCTCATGCGAATCGTTATGCCGCAGGATGGAATGTCGTGAGCATATCGCTTGCAGTACCCAAGCGTGAGCAGTCGCGAGGGGAAGAAATCTCGAACAGCATCAGTCACGGGATAGGGCTGATCGCGGCACTCGTGGCAACCCCGTTTCTTATCATGCAGGCAGTAGGGCGCGGAGATACGGGATTCATAGTCGGCGCGAGTCTCTTCGCCGCGACCATGGTGCTGCTTTACCTTGCCTCCACCCTCTATCACGCCTTACCGATAGGCACGGCCAAGCGTGTGTTTCAGGTCATCGAGCACTCCGCGATCTTTCTCCTTATCGCTGGTACGTACACGCCGTTCACGCTTGGCGTACTTCGTGGCGCGTGGGGCTGGTCGCTCCTTGGGCTCATCTGGGGACTTGCCGTGGCCGGGGTAGCGCTGAAGACATTTGACAGGATGTCCCATCCCATCGTCTCCACCAGCCTTTATCTGCTCATGGGGTGGCTCATTCTGATCGCAGTCAACCCGCTGTATGCCCGCGTACCAACATCCGGCCTACTATGGCTGGTCGCAGGGGGCGTGGCTTACACGATAGGTGTGGCTTTCTTCGCGGCCGATTCGCGCCTGCGATACGGCCACTTCATCTGGCATTTGTTTGTAATGGCGGGTACCGCATGCCATTACTTCGCAGTGCTCTGGTATGCGGCCTAACATGGCCTATATGGACTCCCCCCGGAAGGCGAGAGAAGGACGCTAAGTAGCTGGTCAACGCGGGGTTCGGTTGCAGTCGTATATCCGGCATCTTGTGTGAGCGTCAGCGCGCCCGTGCCGACATGGGATCTGCGCACGGGAAGCCACACGCGCAGAGCGATCAGGTTTCGATCAGCAATGTTATCGGCTTGTTCCCGTGCCGGTCCGACCGTGGTTGCCATGATGGAGGTCTTTTCTCCTCGCAAACCGTGTTCAGCAGGATGATGTCTTGCTCAGCTCGCCGACAGGGGCGCCAGTTCCCCCGGCCCGGCATGTTTCCTGTTTCACCCACACCGCCCAGGCGATGCGTGCCAGTTTGTTGGCAAGCGCATAGGCCGCTTTGTTGTGATTGGTGCGGGCCTGCACCGCCAGGGCCCAGTGTTTGAGCCGGTCAACGGGACGCCCCAGGCGCCGTGCCACGACTCCGGCGGGCAAGACGCTGCGCGCGCCATGGGTCAGCAGGGCAGCGGAACTCAGGACACTCATCCAATTTCCGGACAAGTGGCAACGTGCTCTTCCGGGGGGCGGAAGGCTGATTGCGGAGCCGAGCCCGGAAAAGGTCCGCGTTGACAAGTTGAGATTGATACGGGGCTGCGGAAACGGCCGTTGTGCCCCACCGTATCAGCGCAACGAGGAAACCGCCTGCCCAGAGATATGCGCGGAGGAAAGAAAGCGGACGACGGGAACCATGGCGTACCCAATGAGACTTGACAGAGTTCGCTTATAAGCGAAAAATGAATTGCAATGGAGTTGCGGCATTACGTGACGGCGTCAGGGACCGACGTCATCCAGGAATGGGTGGACGGAATGCGTGACCTGCGTGCGCGTGTGGCCATTCAGCGGCGCATCAGCCGTTTGATCCTGGGAAACTTCGGAGATCACTCGTATTGCCGTGATGGGATCCACGAACTTCGAATCGATGTCGGTCCGGGCTATCGTGTCTATTACGCCCGCGATGGCGCGACGGTAACCATCCTGTTGTGTGGTGCTGACAAGCGGACGCAGACCAGGGATGTTGATCGTGCAATCGAATATTGGCGGGATTATCAGCGGAGACGGTAATGCGCAGAAAGAAGCGTAGACTCCCATGGCGGAACCATGAGGACGCTGTGGTCGAGAGTTTTCGCAGGAATCCGAAGTTTGCCGCAAGATATCTTGATGCGATACTTGAGGACGGTGATCAGGCTGAACTGATGCTTGCGCTGCGTTTTCTGGCCGTTGCGTTTGGCGGAATGGGCGCGGTGGCGGAAAGCGCCGAATTGAACAAAACCTCTCTCTATCGAACTCTTTCGGCCAGTGGAAATCCTGAACTTCGAAGCGTGACTACGTTGCTGAAGGCAATGGGCCTGCGGCTGGCGGTTCAGCCCCTGGCGCGCCGTTACCAGGCATCATGAGCGGCTGATACCACTGACGGTCGCCGCGCGCGGCGGTCCCCAGTGCCGCAGGGCATGGTGATTGTCGGAGCGTGTCGGTCACGGAAATTGCGCTACCCCTGTATCATCAGATGTATCGATTCCGCCAGCAACGTCACGGTGACCTGCCCGCCGTGGCCCGACACGCGAATCGGCCGGGACGACTTATGGTTAAAGAGAACGAGCGGTGGATGGAAGCATCGGATGTCATCGCGATGTTTCCGACATTGGTCTGGAAGGTTCAGCTTAAATCGGAGTTTCACGAACCGATGGACGCGAAGATTCTTGCAGTGCTTGAACGAATGAGACGGGATGGGCCGGAATCCGCTCCGGGCGAGGGGTGGCAGTCAGAACAGACACTGCATGAACGCGACGAAATGCAGGAGCTTGTTTCTTGCGTAAAAAACGTGGCGAAGGGCGTGCTGCGATCCCTGAAAACAGGTTATGACGCTTTCGAGATCACCGGCTGCTGGGCCACTGTCCTCGCCAAAGGTGCGTCACATAGAGCTCACAGTCACCCGAATAACTTCCTGAGCGGTGTTTATTATGTCCGCACTCAGTCAGGCGCGGATACCATAAACTTTCATGACCCAAGAACTCAGACCGCGATCATCAGGCCGCCGGTTGTGGAACTCACGGCCGCGAATACCGATCAGGTGGTGGTGAGCGTCAGCAGTGGCACGCTGCTCATGTTTCCGGCCTACCTGCAGCACTCCGTGGATGCGAACAGGAGCGAGGAAGAGCGGGTAAGCATCAGCTTTAACATCATGTTCTCGGCATTCACCGAGAAGCTCAGCAAACCGCTATGGTAAGTGTGGATGGCCGGCCGGCATCAGGTGTATCGCCTCCGCCAGCAATGACACCGTGACCGGCCCGCCGCGGGCCAGGTCGTTGCGGCGCGCCACGTGGGTCGGCACGGACAGGAACAGGCTGCCGGCGCCGGTCCTGACGGTCAATGCCGTGCTGGCGCCGAGCGGCAGGTAATCCTCGATTTCTCCGGAAACGGGATTTTCGTTTTCGCCGCGGGACGGACGGTCGCGCCGGTGCAGAATGACCCGTTCGGCGGGGATGACCCAGTCCACCCTGGTGCCCGGCGGGAATTCCCCGTGCAACGGGCATTCCAGTTCCGTCCCATTCCAGCGCAGCAGAGTAATGCCGCGATCCGGCAGGTGCGCCGCGATCTCGCCGGTGAACAGGTTGTCCAGTCCCACCAGTCTCGCCACGGCGGCAGACTTTGGCCGCGACAGGATGATTTCCGGCGTGTCGGTCTGAAGCGTCTCGCCACGATGCAGCACGCACATGGTATCCGCCAGCATGCGCGCCTCATCAAGGTCATGGGTCACCAGAATCACCGGCATGTCCAGTTGCCGCCGCAGGCGGGACAGTTCGCGCATCAGTTTGCGCCGGGTCTGCTGGTCCACGGCGGCGAAGGGTTCATCGAGCAGCAGCACCGACGGCTCCCGCGCCAGCGCCCGGGCGAGCGCGACGCGCTGCTGTTGACCCCCGGATAGCTCGCTCGGCCGCCGGTGTTCCAGTCCGGCCATGTGCACCAGCTCCAGCAGTGCGCACGCCCGGTCTACCCGGGGCACGGCGCCGTCATGCACCGCCAGGGCCACGTTCTGCAACGCGGACAGGTGCGGGAACAGCGCGTAGTCCTGAAACACCATCCCTACGCGCCGCAATTGGGGCGCCAGGCAAACGTGATCTTTCTCATCCTGCCAGATCTGATCGCCGCAGCGGATCTCGCCGTGCCGGGGCCGGTGCAGTCCGGCGATGCTGCGCAACAGGGTCGTCTTGCCGCTGCCGGAAGGGCCGACGATGACCAGCAGTTGACCGGGGCCGCATTCCAGTTCCGCCTGCAACGGAATGGGTGCCGGCTGCGCGACGCGCAGGGACAGGGATCTACCAGGGGCGGGTGCGGCCATAGCGGTCATGAAGCGCATAAATCAATGTGATGGCCGCGAATGCGAGCCCCAGCAGAAACAGCGACATGATTCCGGCCCCGGCGTCGTCCAGGGCCTGCACGCGGTCGTAAATGGCAATCGAGATCGTGCGCGTCTCCCCCTCGATGTTGCCGCCCACCATCAGCACGACGCCGAACTCGCCCAGCGTGTGGGCAAAAGTCAGCACCAGCGCAGTGAGGATCCCGGGCCAGGCCAGCGGCAGTTCGATGCGCAGGAATGTCTGCCAGTTGGACAGGCCGCTGCACCACGCCGCCTCCCGGATCGCGGTGGGGATCGCCTCGAATGCCCGTTGCATGGGCTGGATGGCAAACGGAATGTTGAACAACAGCGAGGCCAGCAGTATGCCCTCGAAGGAAAACGCCAGCGGCTCGTGCCGCAGGGCCTCCCAGACGCGGCCGAGAGGTCCATTGCTGCTCAGCATCCCGAGCAGGTAATAACCCAGTACCGTGGGCGGCAGGATCAGTGGCAGCGCAATCAACGCCTGGGCCATGCTGCGCCCGCGAAAGGGGTGCCAGGCGAGCCGGCGCGCCAGCACGATGCCCAGCGGGATCAGGACCGCCGCGGTCAGCAGGCCAAGCTGCAGGGACAGCACCAGCGCGGTGGTGTCGAAATGTTTCATGGGGCGGGGATTGTATAGCCCGAGCGGGACAGTAGTTCGCGCGCCGCGGAAGATTGCAGATACCTGAAAAACGATCGCGCCTCGTCACCGGCGCCGCGCAACAGCACCATGGTTTGCGCCAGCGGAATATGCCAGTCCGCCGGAACCGGCAAGAACCGGCCGTGATCCGACACCTCAGGCAGCAGCGCATAGGACTGCGCGATGAATCCCACGTCCACGCCGCCGGCAAGCGTGAACTGCACCGTCTGCGCCATGTTTTCGCCGAGCACGAGCCGGTCCTTTTCCACGGCCCACACGCCCATCCGGCGCAGCGCCTGTTGTGCCGCGGTGCCGAACGGCGCGACCTCGGGGTTGGCCATGGCAATGCGCCGGTAGTTCCCCGCCGAGAGCAGGCGGCCCAGGGCGGCCAGGTCCATGGCCGGTTCCAGCGACGAACCCTGCGGGATGAATGCGCCGATGTTTCCCAGGGCCAGCACCACCGGCGCTCCGTCGGTAAGACCATCGGCTTGCGCGCGCGTGGTGTAGTCGCCGACGGCGGCAATGTAGAGCTCGAAGGGCGCGCCCTGCCGGATCTGGCGCAGGAGATCGCCGGAGGATCCGAAGTTCAGCAGCATGCGTGCGCCGGTGTCGCGCGTAAAGTTTGCTGCGAGGGCCTGCACGGGCTTGCTCAGGTTGGCGGCCACGGCCACCACTGGCTCGGCGGCGCTTACATGGATCCAGTGCAGCAACGCAAACAGGGCCGGCAGCAGGCGCATGGGGCCGAATATAGCAAGGTATACTTGACGGGTGAACATGAACTCCCGATTTGCCGGCGGATGATCATGGGCGACGCCGATTTCTGGTTCACGCTGAGCAGTATCGTCACGGTGTTCGGGTTGCCGCTCGCCATCTTTGTGTTCATCTACGAGCAGCGCAAGGAACGGGAAGACGCGAAGGAGAACACCTATCTGGCGCTGTCGGATGCCTACGCGGAATTTCTGCGCCTGGTCATCGCCAACCCGGATCTGCGCCTGCGTTCCCAGCCATGCATCGTGAATCCCACCGGGGAACAGCAGGAGCGCATGCTGGTCATTTTCGACATCCTCATATCGCTGTTTGAACGCGCGTACATCCTCGTATACGAGGACAACATGTCGGGAGATCAACTGCGCCGCTGGCGATCCTGGGAGGACTATATGCGCGAATGGTGCCGGCGCGAGGATTTTCGCGGCGTACTGCCGGAATTGCTGCACGGGGAGGACCCGGCGTTTGCGGAATACATTCGCAGGCTGGCGGCAGAGGAGGGAAAAGAAAGTCACAAGTTATAAGCTACAAGTCATAGAAAAAGTAAGGATGCCCTGAGG
>JACORW010000011.1 GCA_016179185.1 Gammaproteobacteria bacterium
CCGAATCGGCCCGGAAGCAACTGGAATCCAGGCAGAAACTGCTGAACGATGCCCAGGACGCGCGCGCCAAGAGCGCGGACGAAACCCGGAAGGCCGCCGAAGACCAGGCGTTCAACGAGGAAAACTGCCGGCGTGCCCGGCAGTCGGTGGCCAGCTACCAGATCCCGAATGCGCTGGTGGAACAGCCGGACGGGAGCCGCAAACGTTATACCGAGGAGGAGCGGCTTGCCGGCCTTGCCGAAGCGGAGGGACGGGTGAAGGAGTTCTGCAAGTAGCACATTCGTGGGCCGGGACCGGGAAACAGAAAAGCCGGGACGGCCTCGGGCCGCCCCGGCTTCGCATTGGCAGTGAACCCGGTTACTCCATTTCTTCCTTGTACCAGAATTTCCGCAGGCGCGCGTTCAGCAGCGATCCCGGCGGCTTGTCCACGGCCACGCCGGAGATGACACCCTCGTAGACCTTGTCGTCGATCTCGACCACCACCGGAACCGGTGACGGCAGATAGCCGCCGCCCGGGTGTTCGGTAAACCGGTCCAGCTTGGTGATGCTGCCGCTGTTGTTCTGATCGGCAAGGGCCTCGGCGCTGTCGAACAGCACCTTGTACTGCCGCGCTTCGCCCAGATCGCTGTTGCAGTTCAAATCCGCGTCGGCCTCGGAGCTCGGGACGTTGGTGTTGAAGAACGTCACGTTGTTCAGGGTCACGGCGTTGCCGACCACCTTCTCCCCGGGGTCCAGCGTGATGAACCAGCCATCTTTATCGGCCAGGTCTTCCAGCGCCGTGTCCGGCGTATCGTCGCCGGTGCAGGCGTCTTCATCCTGGATGCAATTGGAGGTGGCGTCGAACAGATCGGTTTCGACTAGGTTACTGGTGTCCGCCGCCGTGCCGGTGCCTTCATCCTTGAACATGTAGAACCGGTTGACCACCGTCGTATCGAAGGGATGTTCCCGGTCCCCGCTGCCCAACAGGACGGCGTCATAGAAGGTCCCGTCATCGTCCACGCCATACACCACGTCCGGCGGGAACAGGAACTTCCTCAGGCCGCTGGGAGGAGGAGTAATTGGCGTTCCGTCGACAACGATCGGCTTCCGGATGGTCGCCAGTTTGGTCACCGTCCAGTCCGTGACCGTGGCGCTGTTCATGTCCACGCGCCACATATTGCCGCCGGTGTCGCCCACATAGGCACGGTTGTCCACGGTGCCGTTGCGATCGGTGATCACCGTGATGTCCGACGGGATGGCAAAGTCCATGCCGGACACCGACTTGTAGGTGTGGGTGCCGTTGGCATTGGCGCCGCCGGGCCGTCCCGCCTGCCACAGGATGCTGCCGGTTTCCGCATCCAGAACGTAGATTCCCCGGCCCATGCTGCGATCGAACGTCCCCAACGCGCCGGCCGTGACCTGCGTTGCGCTGACGGCGGTGATCTTCGCGGGATCGAGGTCCTCCACCAGCGGGTCATATCCGGCGCCGAAGATCAGCACCGGCTTGCCGCTGTTGGTGTTCAGCGTCTTCACCTGCGGCGCCGACCAGGTGTAGCCCAGCTCCTGGTAGCCGTTGTCCCCGCCGCCGGTCTTCCTCCACAGCAGTTTGGGAGCCGCGGGATCGCTGACGTCCAGGGCGTAGAGGAACCGCCCGCCGCGGCGCATGGAGATGAACAGCCAGACCTTGTCGTTCTTGTTCGGGTCCGCATCGCCCAGATCATCCAGCTTGCCGTCTCCCGGCAGATTGCCCGCATCATCCACGTCCCTGACGAAGACGCCCAGGGTGCCGTCCGCGAAGTACGGTTTTTTGTTGCTGCTGCTGATGATGGGCTCGTTGTTGCGCATCCGCTCCAGGCTGGCGAAAAACTCCTCCGGGATGAAGCCCCAAGCCTCGTTCCCCGGCTGCGGCTCGCCGGTCGTGCTTTGCTCGAATCCCCCCTTGACCGCGCGGAACACGCCGTCGTTGGAGCCGTAAAAGATGTACACGTCGTTGTCGTTGCCGTGGCGGTTGTAGTTCACCACCGCCGGGCGCGAGTGCAGCACATCGCCGTGGATGGAGGCGCGCACGTCGAACGCAGGCGGCGTCAGCGCCTCGGCGTTTTCATCCTGGAAATTGTCGGCGCCGCGCACCCAGTTGATCAGGTTCGTCAGTTCCCCGGCCGAGCCCGCGCCGAATGAGGCGGTAATGGTGCCGGTGGCGTCGCCCTGGGCGGTATCGAGCGTGTAGGTGAAGTTGTCCGGGTCCACGACGGTGATGGTGAATGTCCCCTCAAACGCGGACGCAGGCGTGGTATCTATGGCCACCGCGTTCCCGGTGGCAAAACCGTGGGCCACGGCCCTGACCCTGGCGGTGGTGGTCTTAATATTGGCAGTGATGCTGCCGCTGGCGGTGCCCAAGGCTACGGGAGTGGCTGGCACGGGATAGGGATAGCGGAAGGTATCGTTATCAATTTTGGTGATGGCGACATTACTTACGTTGTATTCGTCATTGTATGGCGCATATCCCGGCACCAATGCGCCCTTAATGGTGATCAGATTGCCGGTGCTGTAGCCATGGCCCGGCACCGTGGCGATGGCGGTCCGCGTGGATAGCCGGGCAGTGATGGTGCCGGAGCTGGTGGCCGGAGCCGGCGTAAAGGCAGCCGTGCTGTAGGTAAAGGTGTTCCCATCCGGGACGGTAAGGATGGTGGCGGTGCGGTTATAGCCGCTGATGGCATTGGCATCCGGTCCCGTGACCCCGTCTACAATGACGCTTTCCCCCGGCTGAAAACCGTGGCTGGCGGCGGTGGCCCTGGCTATGTTGGACGTGCCGCTCAACGCGCTCATCGCCGTGCCCAGGTTCGCGGGCACGGGCACCGCCGTGTTGAACCTGAACGTGTCCGCGTCCACCACGCTGATGACGAACGACCCTGCGAAATCAATGGGGTCGGCATTGGTGACGCTGAGACTCACCGTGGAGCCGTCGCCGAAACCGTGGCTGGGCGCGATCGCAGTCACCAGCGTGCTGCTGCCCTGGTTCGCGAAGATGGTGCCGGTGGCATCGGCGAGATTGCTGGCGACGGTGTATTTGAACTCATTCGTGGACACATTCGAAATTGTGAACACGCCGTTGTAGCCGTCGGGTGTCGCGCCGCTGATGCGGACCTTCGAACCGTTCGGGTAGCCGTGACTGGCCACGGTGGCGGTGGCGGTGGTGGACGGGCCGCGGGCGGTGCCGCCGGTGGTGGCCGGCGCCAGTTGCGCGACGGTGTTGAACGTGAACGTCGTGCCGGTCGTGTTGACGATGGTGTAGGTGCCGTTCCAGGTCGTCGGCGACACGTCGGAAATGACCACGGAATTGCCGCTGCTGAATGAATGTGTCGCGGAGGTCGTCGCCGTGACATTGGTCGTGGTCGTGGCCACCACCGCGCTGGCGATGTTCGGGTTCGCGGACGGCGTCGAAGCGGAGTTGTAGTCGAACGTATTCGTGGTCACATTGGAGATCGTGAACGTGCCGTTATATTCGCTGGCGGAAACGCCGCTGATATGGACCGTCTGGCCGTTGGAATAGCCGTGGCTGGCCACGGTGGCGGTAATGGGCAGCTTGGTCCCGCCCGCAGCCCGTGCCAGCACGGTAATGGTTTTGGTGATGGCCCCGTTGCTGAACGACGAAATGGTCGCGGTCTTCGTGGTCACCAGGGACGTGACCGATTTGTCGCTGGCGCCGTTGTCCAGGGAGTCGATCGTGACGGCGATGCCGGCTGCCGTGCTGATCCCGGTCACGGTCTTGGTGTCGGTCAGGTTGGTCACGACCTTGGCATCGAATCCGGTCAGCGTGGAGACGGCCGCCACGCCCAGTTGCAGTCCGGCCGCGGTGATGCCGTCATTGGCGGTGCTGAAGGGCGTATCCGACAACAGGTCGCCGCTGTTGCAGGGGTTCGAGCCGCCCGTGGTGCAGGTATAGAGTTTGCGCACCGACTGATCGGCGGCGTAGGCAATACGCTGCTGCTGGGCCGCGCCGCCCTTCTCCACCAGGTCCCCGTCGGGGGCGTCGGAGACGCCGCCCGGCCCGTTCAGTTCGGCGTCCCTAAATGACCAGAAATCCGAGGTTATGCTCCAGAAGCTCGGAGACGTGGGATTGATGAACCCGCTCTCGGGGTTCTCGGCCGGGTTGCCGGCGGCGTCCGCCAGGAACAAAGCGTTGGCGCCGACCCCCAACTGGTACATCTTCAGGTTGCCGAACCAGCGCGGGCTCTTGATCTCGTCCGGCCGGAACACGCCGATATACACCTGGTTCAGGTTGGTGCCGCGGACGTTCACGCTCACAGGCAGCGTCGTGGACGCGAACACGCTGTTGACCGCCTGCACCTCCTGGAAGATCTGGTTCAGCGCATTGATGATGGCCTGGCCGGCATTGGCGCTGGACACGCCGAAGTACTTGCCCTTGCCGTGGGTGGCGGCGCTCTGCCAGAGCGCCGTGGCGGGGAGGCCGTTCTGCGCGTCGGTCTTCGGGTCCACCTCGACCACATAGGTGAACACATGCTGGTCGCCGTTGGCTGCATCGGCGTCAATGTCCGACTCGGCCATGAACTTGGCCCACTCATCGGTCCAGTTGCCGTCAATCTCGGTGAAACCCGTGTTCAGCACGCCGCCGGCCGTGTCATAGCCGAGATCGGCCAGGGCGGTCTCGGATGGCCCCAAGGCTGCTTCGCCTGTTTCGCTTGGTTTCGGGTTCGCAGCCGTGTTGGCAATGTAAATGATGAAGTTGCTCTGGCACCCGTCCACCACCGGCGAGTTGAACAGCGTGCCGGCAGTATTGGCGTTCATGGCGTACGCGCCCAGATTGGCCGCCGTGGCGGGGTGGCTGGTGACGGGACAACTGGCGCAGGCCTTGTAGGTTGTATTGTTGGCAAAGTCGTTCTTGATTTTGCCGTAGCTGGAGCGCGAGGCGCCGCCGGAGAAATAACGGTGCGCCTCGAGCATGCCCTGGCCGGTGCGGTTGTTGTTGCTCACGTCGTCCAGTCGGTCAAAATCGGTCACTAGGTCAGCCAGCACCGAACGGTTCGTGGGTGTCATCTGCCGCACGGCGTAACGGATGTAACCGCCGTCATTACCGGTATTTCCGGTTCCGGTCTCCACGAACATCATCATGCCGACGTTGAAATCCTCGGTCAGGCTGTTGAACACGCTGACCAGCGCCGCTTTCTCATTGTCAAAGGCAGTGTTCCAGTTCGCCGTATTGTCCAGATAGATCAAAATGTTCGGGCGCTGGCTGTCTATGTTCGGGTTGGCCAGGAAGATGTCCGTGTCGTCGTTGACCGGGTCGAAGTCAGCCTGCACCGGCGGCACGCCGCCGGCGAGGCAGAGACTGAACACGGCGAACAGGGTTCCGCATTTGCGGAGCAGGACTAAGGCGGCGGACTTGAGCTTCAACGGGTACATGACGTTACTCCTGGAAAATTACGGGCAGTTGCCTGCCAACATGCGGATCTCCACCCCCTGGTGAATCGAGCTGACGGCCCCGGTGATGTCGTCGGTGAGCCGGGCGCGCACCTCCCAGGTGTTGTCCTCGGGGATGATGCTCTCCACCACCGCGCTGTAGCCGGTGGCCACCTGGCTGTCTATGCAGTCCGCCGGATCCAGTTCCACAATCCCGATGGCGGTCGAAATGGTGGAGGCGGCGGGCGTCAGACTGAACTGATCCATGGAGCTGATGGTCCGCTCGATGGCCTCCTGCACGGCCGCATCCACCAGTTTCTGCGCCTGCATGTTGGCCACAATCTTGAAGTTCACGGTGCTCATGTTGATCGAGGCGACCGCGAACAGCGTCATGATCACGAGAAAGATCATCGCCGTGACCAGCGTCGCGCC
>JACORW010000071.1 GCA_016179185.1 Gammaproteobacteria bacterium
GGCGCCGGGGCGCGCGGTGCGGACCATGTGGATGGCCTCGTACGGCGTCAGTCCGGACTCCACCAGCATGCGCGCCGCGATGGTGCCGGTCCGGCCGAGTCCCGCGTAACAGTGGAGCATGACCCTGCCGCCCCGCTGCAATTCCCTGTGCAGGATCGGCCCGGCCTCGCGCCAGGCGGCCTCGAAATCCTGCTCCGGGACGTGCAGATCCATGATGGGCAGGTGAACATGCTGCATGCCGGCGCTGCGCGCCCGCCACGGGATGTCATGTACGCCGTATTCGCGCATCTCCTCGATCTCCATCAGCGAAACCAGGATGGTCGCGCCCCAGGTTCGGATCGCGGCGATGTCCGCGGCCATGTCCCTGGCCGCACCGCGATCAAATACTCCCCAGGGAGGCTGGCCCGGACAGATCGTCATCCCCAGCAGGCCGCCCGCCCGCCACACGGGTACGGCGTCAATGTGCAGCGGCACCGCGGGATCCCCGTCATCGGGCAGAAGCCTCGCCACTGGGGTGTTCGGGTCAGCGCTTGACCACCGCCAGCGCCTTCTGCCACGGGACCGTGGCCTGCATCTCCCCGCGCCAGCGCTTGATCTCCGCAAACTGCGCCAGCGGCATCCCGCAATCGTCTGCGTGCACAAAGGACGCAAAAACATGATGGTCCGCAATCGTGGATTCATTGCCGACCACGTGCCCGCGTCCCTTGAGGTGGTCATTCAACACCGCGCCGAACCGGGCGAATTCCTCATTTCCCTGTGCCAGTTGTTTCGGGTCCGGATCGCCGATATTGAGCAGTTTCTTGACCAGGTTCTCGTACAGGAAAATGCCGCACGCCGGCGCCATGTGCGCGGTATTCCAGCTCATCCACTGGTGCATCTGCGCGCGCAGTTTCGGATCGGTGGGAATGAGCCGCCCCCCGGACCGGTAGGCCAGATACAGCATGATGGCGGTGGACTCCCACAACACGAAATCCCCGTCCACCAGGATCGGGATCTTGTGATTCGGATTCAGCTTGATGAACTCCGGCTTCAGGTGTTCGCCCTTGGTCAGATCCACGGGCACCATTTCCAGGTTTTGACCCAGTTCGTGGGCCACGGCAAACACGCGCAGGGAATTGGGTGATGGGGGAAAGGTGTACAACTTCATGTGTTCCTCCTGATTTCACAAAGTGGTCGAAGTAATGTAACAGGTTATTCTTGTCACGCGCCAAGCCGTCGCGCCCCGGCCTTTCGCCCCAGACCGGTCACGGTATCGCCGACAAAGGGGTTGCTGAGCCGCTCCGCGCCGAAAGTGGACGTGGGGCCATGGCCGGGTATGAACGTCACGTCGTCGCCCAATGGCCACAGCCGCCCGCAGATGGAGTTTATCAATGTGTCGAAGTCGCCGCGCGGAAAGTCGGTGCGCCCGATGGAGCCGCGAAACAGCACGTCGCCGACGATGGCCAGCCGCGCCGCGCGCTGGTGGAACACCACGTGTCCCGGTGTGTGTCCCGGGCAATGCAGCACGTCCATTGACACGTTGCCGAAACGGACCACATCGCCCTGACCCAGCCAGCGCTGCGGCGTGAAAGGCTCAGACGGGGGAAAGCCGAACATGCGGCTCTGATCCGCGAGCGCGTCAATCCAGAATTTATCTTCCGGATGCGGCCCTTCGATGGGCACCTGCATCCTGCCCGCCAGTTCCGCCACGCCGCCGGCATGGTCTATGTGCGCGTGGGTAACGAGGATTTTTTCCAGAACGATCCCGCGCTCCTGCAGCACGGCTTCGATCCGATCCAGATCGCCGCCCGGATCGACGACGGCGCCGCGACCGGTCTCCTCGCACTTGAGGATGGAACAGTTCTGCTGAAACGGCGTGACGGGAAGTATGGCGACTTGCATGCGGGCGGCCGCGCATTATACCGGAGTGGGGCAGGATGGGGTCTGACCCCGAACGGGGTCAGACCCCACCGGACTCCATCGGACTCAGGAGCGGACGCACAGCACCGGGACCGGCGCCACGCGCAACACACTTTCGGCGATGCTGCCCATCAACAGATGGCGCAGGCCGGAGCGGCCATGCGTGCCCATGACAATGAGGTCCGCGCCGATATCGGTCGCGGCCCGGCTGATTTCTGCTGCCGCAACGCCGGCACGCACCTTTTTGACCGCCACGTCGGCGGGCGCGATGTGCTGCTGGATGAACAGGTCCAGACTCTTTTCCGCCTCCTCCAGTTGCCAGGTCTGCACTTCATCCATGTAGATGGCGCTGCCCTCCAGCGGCATCGGCACCGGTTGGGGTTGCACGACGTGCAACACCTTGAGTTGGGCGCCGAGCCGTTTGGAAATATCCACGGCCACTTTCAGCGCGGCGGCGGACACGTCGGAAAAATCCACTGCCACCAGAATGTTTCTGTAGTCAGCCATAAGCCACCTCGTACCGCTGTTTGCCTGCTAAGCGAGTGTACTACGGCGGCGATTGATCGCTGTCAACGGGGCCGCAGAGACCGGGCAATCGCGCCGATGTGGTCCGGTGTCGTGCGGCAACACCCGCC
>JACORW010000073.1 GCA_016179185.1 Gammaproteobacteria bacterium
ATGGGACGCCCGCAGGGCGCCCGAAGGGCCGGCGCCATGGACGGCGCTGGTCAGCCTCCGACCCACGCATCAAGATAATCACGTGGGTAAAGATCGCTGTTGAGAATGGCGAAACCGGAAAGTGGTGCCGGGGAAGGGAATCGAACCCCCGACCCACGCATTACGAATGCGTTGCTCTACCGACTGAGCTACCCCGGCGACCGGCGCGCGAGTATAGGCGAGCCACCGGACCTGCTCAAGCAACAGCGACATGCGGCGATTCGGTCGCGGACGCCCCAGGCCACTGCGCCAATGCGCAGCCCGTCACATTTTGCCTATAATCGGAAACATCCCGGCGCCATCCATCGGCGTTTTGCTACCGTTCGCGACTTTCGGGGTTTCCACCCACCCATTCACTTGCTAGGAATATCGCCATGAAAAGAACGTCCGGCTTTACCTTGATTGAGCTGATGATCACCGTTGCGATTGTGGGAATAATCGCGGCCATTGCCTATCCGTCCTACCAGAATCAGGTGAAAAAGGCGCGGCGCTCCGAGGCACAGCAACTGCTGCTGGGCGCCTCAAACAAGGAGGAACAATACATCCTCGAAATGCGCGCATACACCAACAGCTTTGGAGACATGAATTACGGCTCCGAAGGGTGGGAGTGCGGGTCCCCCCCCACCGAGTGCAGCAACGATTACTATGACATCACGATCACCGTGGCCGCGGGGCCACCGCCCGGGTATACCATTACCGCCGTGCCGAAAGGAACCCAGGCCGGTGACGGTAATTTGAGCATCAACAGTGCCGGGACCAAGACCGGAACCTGGCAGTAAGGAAGGCGGGACGTCGTGCGCACAACCGATGTTACACAGGACTTGAAACCGGGGCCGTTAAAACGGACGGTTCGCGGTTTCACGCTGATTGAGCTGATGATTACCATTGCCGTCGTGGGCGTGCTGCTGGGTGTGGCGCTGCCGTCGTTTCAGGAAACCATGAAAAGCCAGCGCGCGAAGTCCGTTGCCTCGGACCTCCACCTGAGCTACCTGCTGGCGCGGAGCGAGGCACTGAAGCGGAGCGCAAGCATTGACATGCGGGCCACGGGCGGAAACTGGACCCAGGGCTGGACCGTGGAAATCCAGTCCAGCGGCACGGACCTGCGCGTCAATGACGGCTCCACCAACGTCGCCATCGGCTGCGGTTCGAGCCCCAACTCCGCGCTGGGGACATGCCCGGGAACGGTCACATTCACGCGCACCGGCCGGCCCCAGAGCTACACCGAATTCCGCAGCTATGTGGCCGAGCTCCCGGCCGTGCAGGCCCGGTGCGTATCGGTAAGCCTGACTGGCCAGCCGCGAGTCACCACCGATACCGACGGCAACCCCGGCAATGGCTGCAATTAGGACCTGCATGATGAACCGGCACGTGCACAACTCCGGCTTCACGCTGATTGAGGTGCTGGTCGCCCTGATCATCATTCTGGTGGCATTGCTGGGGATCGCCGCATTGCAGGCCCGGGCCACTGTCGCCGAACTGGAGGCTCAGCAGCGCGCCATGGCCCTGATACTGTTGTCCGACATCACCGATCGCATCCTCGCGAACAAGGCGACACGTTCCTGCTTTGTGTTCACGACCAATACCACCACCGGGAAGCCATTCCTCGGCGTGGGTACTACGGGAGACGGGCACGCGACGCTGACGCCCTGCTCGGCCAACACCGCGGCCTACAACGCACAGGCGGATGCCGCCCTCGTTTACATAGACGGCATGCTCGAGGGCAGTGCGGAGACGGCCGGCGGCACCAACGTCGGCGGCGTCATCGGCGCCCGGGCCTGTATCAGCTACGATGTCGCCACCGAGCTCACGGGCCAACCCGGTACCGGTTTATTCACGGTGGTCGTTTCCTGGCAGGGCATGACGGACCTCATGGTGCCCTTCGCCAAGTGCGCCAATGATCAGTACGGCGGCCTGGCGAAACGGCGCGCCGTCTCGCAGACTTTTCGCGTGGCGGACCTGTTATGAAGTCAGCCGGCGTCAAAGAATGCAGCGGGCAGCACCCGCAGGCGGGATTCTCCCTGCTGGAGTTGATGGTATCCATCACCATCGGCGCCATCCTGATGACCGGGATGGTGGCCATGTTCAATTCCTCGGGCGAGACCCGCCGCGAGCTGGAAAAAACCGGATCATTGATTGAGAACGGCCGTTATGCCATCGGTCTGCTGTACGACGACCTGCGGCATGCCGGCTTCTACGGCCAGTTCTACGACACCGGGGATGCGCCGGCCACAGAACCCGACCCCTGCGAAACGGCGAACCTCGGGACGCTGAAAACGCACATCGCCATGCCCATCCAGGGATATCGGGCCGCGACGTCTTCCACGCAGGCCCCCATCGTCGCGGCATCCACGTGCGACGAGGATGGCGTACTGCCGGCGTCAAACTTTGTCGCCGGTTCCGACATTCTGGTGGTGCGCCGCGCGGACACGGAGGTTTTCACCGGTAACCCGACGGCCGGCAGAATCTACCTTCAGGCCAACGCCCGCGATCTCAATCTGCTGCTGGGGAATTCCGGCGCCAACGTGCCCACGGCGACGGCCGACAATAACGCCACGGCCAGTCTGAAGAAATATCCAAGCAAAGGCACGGCCACACCCGCCGACACCCGCCTCTATCGCGTGCATGTGTACTTTGTCGCGCCATGCAGCTACGGCAGCGGCGCAAATGACACGTGCACCGCCGCGGACGATGACGTACCGACGCTGAAGCGGCTGGAACTCAGCGCGTCCGGAGGCGCCACGGCCATGACAATTTCATCGCTCGTGGAAGGCGTGCAACGGATGAAAGTGGAGTACGGCATGGATACGGTTCCGAACACGGTGAACCTGACCACGCTGCTCATCGGCGACGGCATGCCGGATAACTACGTGACCGCGCCCGCGCTGGCGGACTGGCCCGGGGTTGTTTCCGTGCGCGTCAATCTGCTGCTGCGTTCCACCCAGGCTACGCAGGACTACACCGATTCGAAACAGTACAACCTGGGCGGCGTGCTGGCCGGGCCCTTCGGCGACAAATTCCGGCGGCGCGTCTACAGCACCGAGGTCATGCCCGTCAACATCGCGGGCCGGCGGGAGATCCCCTATTGAAAACGACACGCTACCAGTCAGGCGCGACGCTGGTCACGGCGATGATCTTTCTCGTGATCATGACGCTGTTCGCGGTCGCCTCGATCAACATGAGCACCGTGAACTTCAAGATTGTGGCCAACATGCAGGCGCAGAAACTGGTGGATGCGGCCGTGCAGGAG
>JACORW010000013.1 GCA_016179185.1 Gammaproteobacteria bacterium
AAGTGCTTGATAAACGGAGCGAGGCCGAAGCTGCGCTTTGGCCGAAGCGAGAGGCAAAAGTCCACGGACGGACTTTTGCATCAACCTGTTAAGGGACGCGTTTCACTTGTCGGCTTTCACCCGGCGGTCCAGGAATAGAATCCAGGCTGCTACGACCAGCATCACCACTTGCGCCGTGAGCACCTGGACGTTGGGATAGAACCCGATCCATTCGAGTCGCGGCAGAGGCAGAGACCGCACCCCGATCATGCCGGCCTCCTGCAGCGCCATCACGCCCTTGCCAGCAAAGATCACCGCCAGCGCGATCATCAGCAGCGCGCTTCCGAGGAAAAAATGCCGCAGCGGCAGGCGCACGCCGAACCGTTCCACCAGCCAGGTGATCACCACCAGCAGCACGGCGGCGACGAACGCGCCGCCATAGACGGCGTGATGATCACCGCTTGCAACCTGGATCCATAACGCCTGGTAGAACAGGATGGTTTCGAATACCTCGCGGTACACCGCAAGGAAGGAAATGAACGCCAGCGTCCACAGCGCGCGCGCCGACAACGCCGACTGGATCTGCCCCCGCAGGTAGGCGTTCCACTGCGCGGAGGAGGCATTGCGGTGCATCCACAAACCCACGTAAATGAGGACCAGGGCGGCCAGCAGTGTCGCCACGCCCTCGGTCAGTTCCCGGGTCGCTCCGCTGATATCAATCAGGTAAATGGATGCAACCCAGGTCAGCAGCCCGGCGGCCAGCGCGACGATCCAGCCGCCGTGCACGTAGCGCAGCGCATCACCGCGGCCGGAGCGGACGATGAAGGCGATCATGGCCGCGAGCACCAGTATCGCCTCCAGGCCTTCGCGCAGCAGGATAATCAGCGAACTGGAGAACGCGACGCCCGCGGACATGGATGGGCCCGCCAGCGCCTGCCTGACCTCAGCCAGCAGTTTCGTCAACGACGCGTAGCGTGTTTCCACTTCCGCGGCGGCATCCGTGCCCAGGGACTGGCGGAATTCCAGCATGGCCTGCTCGGTCTGACGCATCAGGTCCGGCGCGACATTGTTCAATGCCGGCTCGGTCAGTTCGAACCCTTCAAGATAGGCGGTGATCGCCAGTACCCGGGCCTGCTCTGCATTGCCGGCACGGAAGGCGTCCATGCCCTGCGCCAGTGTGCGCAGCGTGAAGTCAATGGGGTGCGGAGCATCCGCAAACAGGATCCGCGGCTCATGCCGGAACCGGAACGCCAGCGCTTCACCCCCCGTGCGCGCCGCAGCGAACTCTGCCGGCGACAGCGTGACTGCGTCCTTCAGTGATACCGGCAACCGGCGCCATTCATCCAACGCCGTCGCTGCATCCGGAGCGGAGTTCGACATCGCGCCGACATAAAACGCCAATGACCAGCGTTCCACCGGCGACAACGCATCGAATGCGGCCATGCCTGTGCCCGGCACACCCAGCGCGATCGTGTTATACAGGCCGTAAAGACTGCGCTGGCGCGCGCGCTCCGCGTCGGTAAACGCGGTCGGCGGCGGGTCCAGTCCGGCACCGGCGGCGCCGTCCCCGTTCCCGGTTTCACCGTGGCAATTGGCGCATTGCGCCGCGTACACCGATTTCGCGCGATCAAGATCGGGCGCGTGCAACGGCAGTATCACAACGTCATAACCGGCCATGATCCCCTGCCGCAGCCGGCGCGTGATTTCCCCCACCTGCGCGGCGCCCGACTTGCCCACCACGGCTTCGCCCAATTGCCCGGCAAGCGCCGCCAGCGGCTCCCGCGCCGGAACATCGGGCAGCGCAGCGACTTCCGTGGCGATTCGGCCGGCGAATTCCCGCATCTCGGCATATTCCCCGTCATGGATCACGACGCCCTCTGCTACGGCGGCGGGGTAATCCACTCCCACGTAGTCCACCATTTGCAGAAGGCTTTGAACATCCGCCAGGGTCGGCAGGGACACCATCGTGAGACCCGCGAGCATCAAGCTTTGTTTTATTAAATCAATCATGGTGTTAGCGAGGATAACGGGTTGCCAGGGGGTCGGGGGAAGCCGTTGGGCAAATGAGAATTATTCGCATTATAAAGCTGTGTCGTCGGACAGCGCCAGTTCCCCGGAACCGGGAGACTCGCGTGCTATTCTCGGGCGCCAATTTACGGAACCACCCCATGGCGCGGACCGCAACAGGAAAACGACCCAGGTCGTCCGGCGCAACGCGGCCGCGGACCGCAGTCATCCGGCCGCAAGTGACCCATGCCGGAGCCGTGCAGCCGGAATGGATTGATTACAACGGCCACATGAATCTGGCCTATTACGTGCTGCTGTTCGATTTTGCGACCGATACCTTCCTCGACCGCCTGGGTCTCACGCCCGCGTTTCGTTCACGTCACCATGCCTCGACCTTTGCGGCGGAAATCCATGTCAACTACCTGCGCGAGCTCTGTGCCGGTGACCCGGTCCGGATTACCACGCAGTTGCTGGACCACGATGAGCGCCGGATCCACTATTTTCACCGCATGTACCACCGCAGCCATGGGTTTCTTGCCGCAACCAATGAGCTGCTGAGCCTGTACGTGGACATGCGGTCACGGCACGTGGTGCCGATGCCGGCATTGATACGGCGGCGACTGGCGGCCATGGGCCGGCCGGATGGGCGATTGCCGCGTCCGGAGCAGGCAGGGCGCGTGATTAGGATCCGGCGCGGTTGATTCACGCGTTCCTCCGGCCACCTGCATGGCGTTGCTGCTAACATGATCCCGGTGGACCGCGCGAGAGCGGCCTTTCCATGAAACGCATGCCCGTGATTAAGTCGGTGATGACGCCGTTTCCGCACGCGGTGGACATTGACGCGCCCATTGTCGAGGCGCAGGCATTCATGAGAGAGCACCACATCCGCCACCTTCCGGTGACCGAGAAACACAAGCTCGTCGGCATCCTGACCGACCGCGACATCAAATTGTATCTTGGTCCGGAGCTGGCCTACCCGAAGACCGGCGAGACGCGCGTGCGCGACGTCTATCTGGACCATCCGTACATCGTGGACCTGAACGAACGGCTGGACACGGTCCTCCAGAACATGGCGGATCGCCACATCGGCTCGGTGCTGGTGACCCGCAACGGGAAACTCGCGGGGGTCTTTACCGCGACCGATGTGTGCCGCTGCTTCGCCGAGTACCTGCGCGATCCGTTCCGCCCGCCGGGCGGGGATGACGCCGCCTGAGCGCGAGCAATAATGTCCCTGATCCTGCGTATTGGCGTCTTACCGATGTGGCTGCGGGCCACCAGCGTCATACTGGCGGGCATCCTGCTGAGCGTCTGGATCACCGGCGAGGCCACGCGCGCGCTCGATGAACGTTACCTGCTTGGGGAGATGCGTTCGGGCGTGCAGCGATCGACGGGTCTGCTGGCGGGGTTGCTCAGTGAATCCGTCGTAACCGGGGATGCCGGCACCGCGGACGCCATGATCAAGCAGTACGTATCCACCTGGCCGCAGGTGACGTACGTGCATGTGATGGAGGCGAACGGCATGCTTTTTACCGAATGGCAGCAGCGCCCGATCAAATTCGGCGATGGAATACTTAAGTTCGAGGAGCCTATCCGCTTCGGCGCGCAGACTTTCGGCACGTTGTCGCTGTACGTTGATCTGAATCAGCCGCTGCAGTCCATTCACGAACACGTGTTGACCGCCCAGCGCCGCGAGGCACTGACGTTGCTCGGCCTGGTGATGCTGATTATCGCTGCGGTGGTTTATGCAGCCATGCTGCCGTTCCGTGAACTTGGCGAGCGGGCCGCGGAGTTGCTGGCGCAGCACGGCGCGTTGAAGGCCGCGGAATCGGACGATGACCTGGCGCGCCTGAATGCGGCGCTTGAACTGCTGCGGAAACTGCTGGACAAGGCGTCGTGAGTGCGCTTTAGCAGTCCGCCAACATGGGATCGGACCACCCGCCTGTTGTGCAATTCGGAGCAGCTATTTAGGGAACCTCTGAACAACCCCATCCTGGGGTTGTCAGAGGACGGCAAGCGAAAAGCGTGGTTTTCGCTTGCCTCACATTTTCAATGACTTGCAGTCATTGAAAATGGCAGTGCATCCCTGCACTGCGGGAAGCTCT
>JACORW010000074.1 GCA_016179185.1 Gammaproteobacteria bacterium
ACATTCCCGCCGAGATGAAAATCGTATCGATCCGTTCCCGCGGACAGGCTCGCGCCGCCGTTCAGCGTCGCGAACGAGCCCGCTTCGAAATATCCGCGCGCGCCGGCCGGCCCGGCGCCGCGCCTGGTGATGATATTGACGGCGCCCGCCAGGGCATCGCTCCCCCACAGGGCACTCTGCGGTCCGCGGATGATCTCGATGCGATCCACGTCGCCCGCCAGCAGGTGCGCGAAATTGAATTCGTCGCCCTGCGCCATGTCGTTTGCTTCGACACCGTCAATCATCACCATGACGTGATTGCCTTCGGCGCCGCGAACCCGGATCTGCGTCGAGGAGCCGAGCACGCCATTGCGGCTCACCGCGAAACCGGGAACGTCGCGCAGGATCTCGGACAGGGCGACGGCCTGCCGGTCCTCCAGCTCGTCGCTGTTGATGACCGTGACCGAACTGCCCACTTCCGCGAGCGGCATGGCCGTGCGCGAGGCCGTGACCACCACGGTCTCCAGCGGCGACGCCAGCGCGGCAGTTGAGTGAATGAAGATGGAAATTGCGGCCGATGCGGCCGTGATCGGCAAAAATCGCATAACGACTCCCGCGCTCACGCCCGAGCGCTGCATGGGAACCCACGGTGGGCGCCGGTCCGCCTGCAGGCGGCGCGACGCATTCAGCACCAGGCCGGTCTCCGGGCTCCTGGGGGTGTCAAAAGCGAAAGCGGATCGCCTTCCCGTGAACTTTCACAGTGGCGGTGTGATCCGCGTTCCCCAGTTACCGTTGCGGGGGCAGCGCCGGCTTTGCAGACCCGGATGAATCCAGGCCCTGCGCACCGGCTTCCCGTTTCACCCGTCGGCGGGTCCGCCTTCGGGCACCTGTGCTGCGGGAGGAATACTACTGGTTACGAGTCGCTGGATACAAGCCATAAGCGATAAACCCTAAGCAATAAGGGAATGACGGTGGAAATTCAGGCCGGCATTATCCGGACGGTAGTGTTGAATGGAACCCCAGGTCGTCAACTTGAAACGCTCAGCCTCCCGGGTCCCCGTGCCAAAGCTCTTTTGGCTTGTCGCTTATGGCTTATAGCTGTCTTTCATCTGTATGATGCGCAACCGGATTTACTCCATGGCCGACCAGACCGACCCGTTTTCAGTCCCTCCCCGATCGTTGTGGCAGTTGCAGATGGACCCGGACCGGGCCCGACGCTTCGCTCTGACGTCCACGCCATTCATTCTGGCCGTCGCGTTCGTTTATCTCCTGGATCTCGGGCTCGCCTATTTTCAGGTTCCGCGCCAGAACGTCCTCGGCTGGGGAGCGTTTGCGCTGCTGGTCGTGATGTTCAAACCGCAGATGTTCAAGCGCCCGCCCTGGCGATTCCTGTTCATCCTGCTCGCCGCATTCCTGGCGCTGCGCTATCTCATCTGGCGCACGACAGTGAGCCTCGTGTATACGGGCTTCTGGGATTTTGTCGGCATGTCTGCGCTGTACCTTGCCGAGGTCTACGCGATGATCGTCCACTTCCTGGGACTGTCGGTGAATTTGTGGCCGATGCGCAACCGTCCCGCGCTGCTGCCGTCGGACCGGGGGCTCTTTCCCACCGTCGACGTCTTGATCCCGACCTACAACGAGGCCGACGACATCATCCGCGTCACGGCCATCGCTGCGACGCAACTGGATTACCCGAAGGAAAAACTCCGCATCTACCTTTGTGACGACGGCGGAACGCTGGCAAAACGCAATACTTCGGACACGAGCGAGGCCGCCTGGCAACGCCATTACCGGCTGCGGCGAATGGCCAGGGACCTCGGCATCCGCTACCTGACGCGCGAATCCAACCGCTCCGCGAAGGCGGGAAACATCAATCACGCCCTGCAGCACACCGACGGCGATCTGATCCTGACGCTGGATTGCGACCACGTCCCGACGCGCGATTTCCTGAGCCGGACCGTAGAGTATTTTCTCGCCGATCCGAAACTGTTCCTGGTGCAGACCCCGCACTTTTTCATCAATCCGTCACCGGTCGAAGGCAGCCTCTCCGGCACCGGCAACCCCAGCGCCGAGAGCGACATGTTCTACCGGGAGATCCATCGATCGCTGGATTTCTGGAATGCCAGCTACTACTGCGGCTCCGCCGCCGTGCTGCGACGCGCGCACCTGGACAAGGTCGGCGGACTGTCCGGCAGCACCATCACCGAGGACGCGGAGACGGCCCTGAAGCTCCATTGCGCCGGTTACAACAGCGCCTACATGGACATGCCGATGGTGTGCGGACTTGCTCCGGACAATTACGACAACTATGTGCTGCAAAGAACGCGCTGGGCCCAGGGCATGACGCAGATGCTGGTGCTGCACAATCCGCTCACGATTCCGGGGCTGACTGTGATGCAGCGCCTGTGCTATTTCAATTCCTGTTTCTTCTGGCTGTTCGGCTTTGCGCGCATCATGTTCTACATCGCCCCGGCGCTGTTCCTGTTGTTCGGTCTCAAGATCTACCACGTGTCCCTCGGTCTGATCCTGTCCATCGCCGCCCCTTACGTGTTGTCGACATTCTTCGTCATGGATTATTTCTACGGCCGTACGCGCCAGCCGTTCTTTTCCGAAATCTACGAGAGCGTGCAGGCGATCTTCCTGCTGCCCGCGGTGCTGGCGGTGATGCTGAATCCGACGAAGCCTTCCTTCAAGGTGACGCTGAAGGGGCAGTCCCAACAGCAGGAGGCGCTGAATTCCCGCGCCACGATCTTCGCGGTCGTCATCGTAATCTGCGTTTTGTCGCTGTTTGCGGCGGTGGTGCGGTGGCTCGATTTTCCGGCGCAGCGGGATACGATCCTCGTGACCGGGGTCTGGTGCGCTTACAACCTGTTCCTGGCCTGCGCTTCCCTGGGTGCGTTCTGGGAGCGGCGCAAGGTCCGGGGTCACTACCGGATCAACGTCCGGGAGCCCATCCGGCTGTCATTTCCGCGGCTTCGAACCGAGCTCGAAGGGCAATCCACAGACATCGCCCTGACCGGAATGGGTTTCTTCGTCAAGCTGCCCCATCCGCCGGTGGAGCGCGAACGCGTGTCCATCACCGTCCCTTTGGGGGATGGAACCCTGTATACTTTTGACGCGCAACTGCAACGCATTATCGCGACCGGGGGGGGCTATGCGTGCGGCGCGAAATTCCTGCTGGACCAGGACAGCTATCCGCAGGCCGTGTCGCATGTTTACGGCCACAGTTCGCGCTGGCTGAAGTTCTGGGTGCGCAACTCCTCCAATCCAGGCACGCTGTTGATGCTGCAGAAACTGCTGGTTCTCGGCGCGAAAGGCGCGGTGTTCAGCCTCCTGCTGCTCGCACAGCACTTCGGCGCCGCGCTGGCGTCGGCCTGGCGGCGCGTGGGATTTGCGATCCGCAAACCCGCAGAGGCCGTGGCTTGAGAGCCATTGCCGGGGCTTTGCTTGCAGCGACTTCGCTGGCCTCGCCGGCGGTGGAATTGTCGCTGTCCCTGGACAAGCTTGCCTCCACCGGTACGATGCACCTGACCTGCGACACCGCCGAACAGGGAGTCGACCTCCCGATACCCGATCGCTGGGCGGTGCAGAAGGTCACGGCAACGATTCATTACACGGCATCCATGGCGCTGGACGGCGAAGCGTCGCAGATCGTGTTCCTCGCCAACGGATCGCCGTTTGCGCTGACCCGGCTCGTATCCAGCGCGCCGGACGTGCGCGTGACGCTGAATGTCCCGGTCGAATATCTCAACCAGGGCTACAATCGTCTCTCCTTCCGCGTCATCCACGTGACCCGGACACAGGGTTGCGAGGCGCCCTGTGCCGCCGACAAGTTCACCACCATCAACCTCGCCGATTCCTCGGTTCACATCGAATACGAAAACAAACCGGTGCCGCTGGCGTTGTCCAGCATCTCGGGCTTCCTGTTCGATCCGAAGATGCTTCCGGAAGCCCGCGTCAACCTCATCACCGAGGATCAGTCGGCAGAATCCCTGACTGCCGCGGGCATCGTGGCGTCAGGCATCGCGCGCCGGTTTGATTACCGCAAGGTCATCTATTCGATCTCTGCGGAACCCAGGCCTGGCGTCGACAACGTGCTGATCGGCAAGACCGGCTTCGTCGAGTCGCTGCTTTCGCGAAGCGGGCTGTCGCTCGGCGAAGTTTCCGGCGGGCACCTCAAGGTCTTTCCGCTGCCGGTGACGGACCAGGAGCCGGATCCCGCTCACGCTTTGATCGTGGTCACGGGCAGGCAGCAGGATCATGTCGTGCTTGCCGCGGAGACGCTCGCCAATCTTTCCATCAGTTTCCCGGGTTCGCAGGAGATGGATTCCTTCGCATTCAGGGTGCCGGATATTCCGGCCTATGCCGGCCGCGAAGTGCTGCAGGCGAACCGCCTCTACGATTTCAAGACGCTGAATTTCCCGACCACGACGTTCAAGGGCATCAATCCCGCGGCCACGAAGATCGCCTTTCGGCTGCCGGCGGATTTCCTGATCAAGCAGAACCTGGCCGCGCGGATGAAACTGAATTTTTCCTATGGGGCCGGGGCCCGGGGCGATTCGGCGCTCAACATCGTCGTCAACGATCACGCCGTGCGCGCCATCCGTCTCGGCGATCAGGAGGGCGGATTCTACGAGGATTACGAAGTGGACATCCCCACGTTCCTGTTCCAGCCGGGGCGCAATGTCATTGACTTCGGCATCGAGCTGCACCCGGCGCAGGAAGCCTGTCCGCTGCTGCCGGGGAACCTGTTCGTGACGATGTTCGAGACCTCCACGCTGACGTTCCCGGACATGCCGCATTTTGTTGAAATGCCGAAGCTGGAGCTGTTCATGCTGAACGGTTTCCCGTTCACGCGCTGGCCCGACGGCTACGAGTCGCTGATCTTTCTGCCCGAACCCGCGCCTCACGTGATTGCAGCGGCGATGAACCTGATCGGCATGATCACCCAGAAAAACGGTTTCCCGCTGCTGGCACTGCGCATCACGACGCAGCCGCCCGCACAGTGGCATGGGGATATCCTGATGCTCGGGCGGCCGGCGCTGTTGCCGCCGGAGATGGCGCGGCACGCGCCCTTTGCCGTCGGCAGGCGCAGCGAGGTGCCGTACCCCATCGTGCACGATTGGGAAGGGTCCTACACGTTCGCGCACAGCACGCAGACCGGAAGCCTCGGTCCGCGGCAGGGACTGCTGATGCAGTTTGAATCACCCTACCAGGCCGGACGCAGCATCATGCTCGTGGGCGCGGAGAGCGGTCCGGACCTGTTCGCGCTGAGCCGGGAATTGCTGGAGCCGGAGGTGCAGGGGCAGATCCGCGGCGGCACCGTTCTGGTGGAGATGGGACCCCACTTTGACAAACCGCGCGTGACCGGCATCCGCGCTGAGCGTCCCTATACCACCGGCAAGGGCGACGACATCTCCGCCCTCGAATCGTTCCTGTACACGCACCCGCTGACGTATTACGCGCTGCTGATCATTCTCGGCGCGGCGCTGGCGTGGGCCCTGTACGTGGTGTTGATGCGCTACCGCATGAGCCGGAAGCTCGGGCGGGATGCATCAAGGGCCGGATGATGGATCGGGCTCGGTCAGCGAATGCTGCAACGTGCGGGTATCCTGGGGCCGCTGCAGCCACTTGGCCACGGGTCCCTTCAGTGCCAGCAACAGCACGACGATCAGCGGAATGACAATGAAAAGCGCGATCTTGAGCGGCGAAGCCGGTCCGCGCTTCGGCTCGGACTCTGTTGGTGCGGACTTGTCCCGTTCAATTTCCTCGGGATTCCAGAATGCCCGGTATGCGTTATGAGCGTGCTTTTTTCCCTTCAGCGAGATTGTGCGATCAAACCGGCAATAGATTTCGCCCTTGTCTGACAACGCATTGTAGGTTTCCTCGGACAGAAGGATCTCTCCTGCGTTGGCGGACGATTCGAAGCGCGAAGCCGTGTTGATCGTGTCTCCGAACAGGTCGTTGTTCTCCAGCAGGCAGGGTCCGCAGTGGATACCGATACGCACGAGTACGAGGGTTTTGAATTTCTTCGCCAGGTTCAGGGCATCAATGCCCCTCTGGATGCGGACTGCCGCGCGCAAGGCATCCTGCGCCTGCTCAAAGTACGACAGGGTTCCGTCGCCGATGGATTTGACAAACACGCCGTGGCAGTCACTGATCGCGCCGCTGACGATATCGCTGTGTTCCTTGATGAGCTTGCGGGCAACCAGGTCGCCCTCGGTTTCCGCGATGCTCGTGGAGCCCTTCAGATCCGTGAACATGACCGCAAGAACCCGGTTGAATTTTTCCTGGATTAACGAGTCCAGCCGGGCCTTTTGGGCCAGCATGGCATCTATGCCTTCCCTGTCCCGGCTGCGCCGTTCTGCACCTTCCCATGCTTTTTGGGCGCCCATGCCCTGCATTTCCCCGTTACCCTCTGCGCTATCGTCTGTCATGGATACACTGCTGCCGGCTGCATGTCGTAGACGAATTCTAGCGCAGTTGCGGAACCTGGCGGTCATCGGCGCAGCCGCACTGGCGGCCGCCTGCCTGCCCGGTCCCGGCGCGGAGGACGACTGGATGCGATTCCGCGCGGCATTCATCCAGGCCGATGGCCGCGTGATCGATGGAGGCCGCGGCGGCATCAGCCATTCCGAAGGCCAGGGGATCGCCATGCTGCTTGCCGTCCATCATGACGACGCGCACACCTTCGAATCGGTCTGGAACTGGACACGGACCCGCCTGCAGGTTCGCTCTGACAGGCTGCTCGCGTGGTCCTGGTCACCCGACAGGGGCGCACCCGACCTCAACAATGCGACCGATGGTGACCTGCTGATCGCGTGGGCCCTCAGCCGTGCCGCGCGCCGCTGGGACAACGTCGCATACGTGGACCATGCCCGGCAGATCGCCCAAGACATCCGGGCCGGCCTGGTGCGTGAAGATGCCCGGGGATTCGTGCTCCTGCCGGGGGCGGAGGGCTTCGAGAAACCAGGCGCCAGGGTTGTCAATCTCTCCTACTGGATTTTCCCGGCGCTGGCGGAACTGGCGGCTCTGGATCCGGCGCCGGAGTGGGCTGCGCTCACGGCAGGCGGCATTGCCCTGTTGCAGGAAGGACATTTCGGCCGCTGGGGACTTCCGGCGGACTGGACCCTGGTGGGCGATTCCCTCGCCCCGGCACCGGAATTCCCTGCGCGTTTCAGTTACGACGCGGTCCGTATCCCGCTGTACCTGATATGGGCGCGGGCCGATACGCCCGCGCTCCTGAAACCGTATCGTGACTATTGGCGCTATTTCTCCGGCGCCCGGTTCCTGCCGGCGTGGACGGATCTGAACGACGACAGCGTGACCTCTTATGATGCCGCGCCCGGGATCCGTGCCATCGCCCGGCTCACGCTCGCCACCGGCAATCGCCGTTTCGTGCCGATGCCGCCGCTGGACGTGGAATCCGGTTATTACTCCTCATCCCTGCTGCTCCTGTGCAAGGCAGCGCAGCGCGAGCTGAAACGCTGACTCAATGGCAATGCCGCCCGCACAGACATGCTTGTGGCCGGTACTCTCCCGTGTTTGTGCCGGATGTCTGCTTGCTCTTTCCACCCCGCCGGCCGTCGCGGCCGACCCGGTACTGCAACAGGAGGCCCCGCCGTCCAACATCCTGCGCGTGGAGCCGGCGCGGCCGTCGCCGGTCGTGGTCATCCCCGGTCAACCGCCGCCCCCCGACACGACCGACGCGCTTCCCATTCCGGCCGAGTTGCCGGTCCTGGAAGCAGGTGCCCCGGAGCCGCCGGCCGCAGCCGAGGCCATCTCTCCCGCGCCGGTTTCCCGACCGGACGAATCCGTTCTCTGGGCGATGCATGAGAAACAGGAGTACGCGGCACTGCTCGCGGAAATCGAGCGACTCAAGTCTGTTCACTTGGCGTGGATCCCGCCGCTTGAACTGGTGGAGCTGACTCGAAACGCGCTGCTTGAACAGCGCGTCCGATCTGCGATTTCCGCGGGAAGCCATGGCCGGCTGGCGCACCTTGAGGCGGCGCATCCCGGACACTTCGGCTGCGGCCATGTGGATTGGGCGTGGGCAGCCGCGGAGGCGTATTCCGCATTGGGTGATCGCCGGCGTCTGGCCGCCGTCTTGGAACGACTTATCCCTGCCTGCCGGCCCGTGGACAGGCTGACTACGCTACAGAAGGCCCGCAACTGGCTCACTGCCGAAGAATGGGAAGCGCTGGCCGCGCGGGAGTCCACTGCCCAGCGGCCGCCGGAAGTCGAATTGCAGTTCCGCCGTCTGTTGTACGACCACGGCGCCGGACAACTGCTTGCGGCGGCGGAGTCTGGTGATTCAATCCGGATTGCGGCCCTGATTGCGCGGCAAGCGGATGGCATGGAAGAGTACCAGGATCCCGGTGCGGCCATGCTGGCCGGCTGGCATTATTTTCGCGAGCACGATACGGCCCGCGCATCGGTGTGGTTCAGCCGGGCAAGACAGTGGGATCCGTCGCTTGACGATGCCACGCATGCCCTGGCCCTGTGCGCGTTGAAGGAGAAACGCTTTGCGGATGCGCAAGACCTTGCGAACGAACTGCCAGAGACTCATCCGGGACGTGCCGGCGTCCTGCGTGACGCGGCCGTGGCCCTCGCCCAGGCTGCGCAGGAACAGAAAAATCCGTCGCGGGTTCTTGCGATCCTCGCCGAGGCGGAACAATCCGGGTTGGAACTGCCGCGTTACGCGCGCCTGATGGGCGCCTGGGCCAGCCTGCAAAACGGGGATCCGGCCGGCGCCGCGGAACGATTTTACATCCTGTACACGGAGCAGCAGGATCAGGAAAGCGCGGAAGGGCTGTTGCACAGCATGGTGGCCGCGGGCCGCGGGCGTGATCTGGACCTGATCGCCACCGCAGAACCGCTCGCGGGCATGGTCCGCGCCCACCATGCCCGGGAGATGTTCGGCAGGAAACGCTTTCTCGCCGCCCGCGCGCTGGCGCCGGACGATTACGGCACGCTGGGGAGCGCCGGCGCCCCGCGCCTCGGCTGGTACGGCATGCTGCGGGAGAAATCCGGGCGTCCGGGACTGTCCATGCTGGATGACAGTATTCAGAGCGTGGAGTTCGTCTGGCCTTCCACGGCGAGTTCGGAGCTCCGGCTGCGCCTGGATCAGCACAACCTGGACAGCGGCGGATTATCCGGGGAATCGCGCCAGTCCCTGGCCCGTGGGTTGCTGGAGGGCGCCCTCGGCCTGGATCCCGCCGGACCTGATTTCGCGGCGCTGGAAGAGGCAGCCTCTGCCGGGATCAACATTGACGGCACGCACGGTCACGTCGCCGGGTGGGAACCCTACCTGGCCTGGCGGCTGGAATCCACACTGGATCTTGACGCCATGATTGGTCTCAAGCTTTCCGGCGGCGCAGTGGATCCCAAGCCCCTGGGCCGCCTTTCGCTACAGGCCCATCCGGACTGGGGCAATTACAAGGTTGCCGGTTTCGTGCGACCGATCCGCGAATCCATACTTTCCTACACCGGCCTGCGGCTCGACCGGTTTTCGCAGCCGACGCCGTTTACCGGCACGACCTGGGGCGCCGTGCGCGGCCGCGGCGCGGAGATATCCGCCTACCGTGCCTTCGATTACGGCCTGAGCCTGAACGGCAAGGTGATGGTGGAACACATAGACGGCAGGCACGTGCATGACAATATGCACGAATCGCTGAACATCAATCTCGGCCGCAATTTTCAGTTACCCGGCATGGATTACACCGTGGCCGGCATCAACTTTGCCTATGATCATTACGATCACAATTTAAGCCAGTTCACGCCCGGACACGGCGGCTATTTCAGTCCACAGAACTTCTGGCAGGCCAGGGCCACGTTTGATTTCCAGACCGCCGAGAGCCGGCGCGCGATGCTGAAGGGCCATCTGGAGGGCGGGCGCGCCTTCAAACGCGAGGCGGTAACGCCG
>JACORW010000076.1 GCA_016179185.1 Gammaproteobacteria bacterium
CGCCATGGACGACCGCCAGGGATGGCGGAAGTGCGGAAAACGTATGGAACGGTTTTCCGCTGGCGGAAATGCAGATGGCGCAGGAGCACGCCATCTGCCCTGCACTGCGGGAAGCTCTGATGTTAATCAGAGCTTCCTTAAAAGTGCAAAGTAAAAACCTGGTTACATTTGCACGCTCGAATTCAAAGCAAGAGTTTCTTTCACATTCAACTTTGCACCTTTGACATTTCACCGGGTTTCGCCGGCGCGCACCACCACGTTCGCCACATCGGCCTTGGGCGGCAGCGCCACATCACGGGGAATGTGTTCCGCGCCGTTGTAGACGAGAAAGTGTTTGCCCTGAACCCGTGACAGCAGCGTGACGCCGAGATCGCGGGCGATTTTGAGTCCCATCTGCGTGACGCCCGATCGCGACATCAAAACCGGTATGCCCATCTGCCCGACCTTGATCACCATCTCCGAGGTCAATCGGCCGGTGGTGTAGAAAATCTTGTCTGCGCCGCTGATTTCATCGAGCCACATGCGGCCCGCGATGACATCCACCGCGTTGTGGCGTCCCACATCCTCTATGAACAGCAGCACGCGATCCCCCTCGCACAGTGCGCAGCCGTGCACGGCGCCGGCGCTCCGGTAGACTTCGTTGTATTCGTTGAGGGACTTCAGCAACGCGTAAACCCGGGACTGGGGCAGGATTATAGGTACGACGCGTATCTGGCCCAGGTCCTCCAGGATGCCGCCGAACACGGTGCCCTGCCCGCAGCCGGTGGTCACAATGCGCGGGCCGAGGCGTTCCTTCCAGTCTGCGCGGCCGGCAAAGGTGGTGACGGCCGCCGCGTTCACCTCCCAGTCCACCTGCACGGACTTGATCTCGCCGATGTCGTCAACCAGTCCCTGGTTGCGCAGATACCCCAGGGCCAGCAATTCCGGGTGCGTTCCCAGTGTCATCAGCGTGACGATCTCGTAGCTGTCCACGTAAATGGTCAGCGCGCGCTCGTCGGCGATGGGCATTTCGCGCACGTTGCCGTATTCATCCACGGCACGGGCGGGGGACGTGGCCGCAAGGCCGGCCTGGGTCATTTCCGGTCGGTGGCGGCCCATAACGCGGTGGCGATGGTCAGCAGTTTTGCATCAACCTGTCAGCCGCCGGTGACGTTCATGTGCCGGAATATCACCGGTTTCCCGGACAGGTTGAACTCATGCCCCTTGGGCTTGATCTGCATGGAGTCCCTGATGGCCTGTTTCAACGTCTGCATGTCGCCGGGATGAGCGCGCACAACGTGACGCAGATCCACCGAATGTTCCTGTCCGAGGCACAGCAACAGCCGGCCTTCGCAGGTCAGGCGCACGCGGTTGCAGGATTCGCAGAAGTTATGACTGTGCGGAGAGATGAACCCCACGCGTGTGCCGGTGCCGGGAATGCGGAAGTAGCGGGACGGCCCGCCGGTGGTCTCCGTGGTCGGAACCAGCGTCCACACGCGTTCCAGATCGGCGCGGATCTCGTCACTGGAATAATAGACCTCGGCCCGATCATGGTCGCCGATGATGCCCAGCGGCATTTCTTCGATGAAACTGATGTCAATACCGTGTTCGACGGCGAACCGCACCAGGTCCGCGACTTCATCGTGATTGCGGTGCTTGAGGATTACGGAATTCAGCTTGACGCGTTCGAATCCGGCCCGAAGCGCGGCGCGGATGCCGGCCATCACCACCGACAGCTCGCCGACGCGGGTTATGCGGCGGAAGCGCCCGGCATCCAGCGAATCGAGGCTGATGTTCACGCGCCGGACGCCGGCGGCGCGAAGTTCATCCGCCATCTGCTCCAGATGTGAGCCGTTGGTCGTCAGCACCAGCTCGCGCAGGCCGGGCAACGCGCCCACGTCACGGAACAGTTTGATCACGTTCCGGCGTACCAGCGGCTCGCCGCCGGTAATGCGGACTTTGCCGGCGCCCAGTTCGGTAAAGGCGCGCGCAATCAGACCCAGTTCCTCCAGCGTCAGTAACTGCGCGCGCGGGACAAACTCCATCTCCTCCGCCATGCAGTAGACGCAGCGGAAATCGCAGCGGTCAGTCACCGAGATCCGGACGTAATTGACCGTGCGTCCGAATTTGTCTACGAGTCGTTCAGATGATTCCGCAAGTGTATTCATGGCCGGGCCGTACCGGGAAAAATTTCAAATACATCAAAAGTATAGCACGATGAAAGGGGTGCGATTCGACCGATTGGCCGCGCAGGCGGCCGGCCGGCTGTCAACCAGGCGGTACGATGATAAAACTCAGCAGGATGACGAAGGGAATCACCATGGGCACCTGCATGAACTGGATCAGCAGGCCGTTGCCCACGCCAAGGGCGCCGCCGTCCGGCAGCGTAATGTTGCGGCCGATGAGCACCGCCCCGGTCGCGACCAGGCCGATGAACGCCAGCGCCGCGGGCAGTTTCCATGCCGATGGACTGACGGCGGCTGCGAGACCGAACAGAATGGCGCCCACCGCGTATTCAGCCGCGATGATTCCATAGGAAGTGCGCGCGCTCACCGGTACCTCCAGCATGACTCGCACCGCGAAGCGCAGAATGAGTCCATGGCCTGCCGCCGCCGCGACCAGCAGTACGATATTCGTTGCGATTTGCGATGTCGTCATGGAGAAGGTTCAGGCAACGGCAGATTGATGCGCCACGCGCAGGGTGGCCATGGTACGGGATCCGCGCAGCCCCAGGCCCCAATCTGCTAAATATTTGTTCCAAATTGCAGCACAAACGGCCGGTCCGATCTCATGTTGGCGGACCGTGTGCCGCAGGAGCGGCACCCGAGCCTACATGGCAGATTGCTGCTCCTGCGCAATCTGCATTCCCGCCATCCCTGGCGGTCAGACCTTATTCACGGTGTGTCCGCCAATATGAGATCGGACCGGCCGTTGGAATTTTGTAGCACATTTCGGAACAGGTATTTAGACTGCAAAAATAGCATGATCTCCCCGGCGGACTAAAGTGTTTGCATTGCTTGCCAAGGAACGGA
>JACORW010000007.1 GCA_016179185.1 Gammaproteobacteria bacterium
ACTGCTTGTACCATTGCACGCCGTCGTTGCTTGACCGACCCTTTTTAGCCATGTCTACCCACTCCAGAAAAGCTTGCATGCTACTCAAGGTGTTCGGGAATTGCTGAGACATGAGTGTTCGACAATTGCTGAGACATGCCCCATAACCTATTACTCAACAGAAAAGCCGCTGGTTATTCTTAAATACATGGCAAGTGGAGCGTGCGCCGGAAGGGTATTCGGATCAATACCCTGGAATGGGTATGTGTAGGAACGGGTCAATAACATGGTGCCGGGTTTGGTGATTCCAATAACAGTGCCGTGTTATTAATAACTGGCGGGAGGAAAGGGAGACTTTTTGTGCGGAATTCAGCCGGTTGGGAGCAGATCGGAGTGTTGGCTTAAAGAATCTCGCTGGCGAAATCCGCCAGCCGCGAGCGCTCGCCGCGGCGCAGCGTGATGTGACCGCTGTGCTGCCAGTGCTTGAAGCGATCCACGACATAGGTCAGGCCGGACGTCGTTTCCGTCAGATATGGCGTGTCGATCTGGCCGATGTTGCCGAGGCACACCATCTTGCTGCCCGGGCCGGCGCGGGTGATGAGCGTCTTCATCTGTTTCGAGGTCAGGTTCTGCGCCTCGTCAATGATGATGAAGCGGTTCAGGAACGTGCGCCCGCGCATGAAGTTGAGCGAGCGCAGCTTGATGCGTTTGTTGACCAGGTCAACGGTGGCGGCGCGGGCCCAGTCGCCGTTGTTGTCACTGGTGGTAAGAACTTCCAGATTGTCCAGCAGCGCGCCCATCCACGGCGCCATCTTTTCCTCTTCGGTGCCGGGCAGGAATCCGATGTCCTCGCCCACCGGGATGGTCACGCGCGTCAGGACGATTTCCCGATAGCGCTTCGATTCCACGGTCTGCTGCAGCCCCGCGGCCAGTGCCAGCAGTGTCTTGCCGGTGCCGGCCGCGCCCACCAGCGTCACCAAATCTATGTCCGGGTCCATCAGCAGGTTCAGCGCGAAATTCTGCTCGCGGTTGCGCGCGGTGATGCCCCACACATTATTACTCTCGCGCCGGTGATCGGTGGCCAGCACGAGTGTGGTCCCGTCGGCGTCCATGCCGTGAACGAGCGCTTCCACGTTCGAATCGTCGCCCTCCAGGTACAGGCACTGGTGCGGGTAGCACTCGGGCAGGGGCCGGCCTTTAATATGATAGAAGGTGCGCGCGTGTTCCTGCCACGAACGCAGGTCCTCGCCGCTGCGACTCCAGAAATCCTCCGGCAGAGCCCCCATCCCGCTGTACAGCAGATTGGGATCGTCGAGAACCTTGTCGTTGTAATAATCCTCGGTGTGGATGCCGAGTATCCGCGCCTTGATGCGCAGGTTGATGTCCTTGGAGAGCAGCGTGACGTTCCGCCCGCCGCGCTCCTTCTGCAGGGACAGCGCGGTGCCGAGAATGGTGTTATCCACATTGCTGCCGGGCAGCGTCGCCGGGATCGGTCCGGTCAGGTGGCGGGTCTGGAGGAACAGGCGCCCCTGTGCGCGGCCGGCGCCGTTGTTGATGTCGAGGGCGTTGAGTTCGAGGCCCCGTTCGATGGATTGGGAATCGCTGTCGTCGATCAGCTGATCGATGAACCGGCTCGCCTGGCGCGCATTGCGCGCCACCTCCGATGCGCCCTTCTTGCCGGCGTCCAGTTCCTCCAGCACGACCATGGGAATGAACAGATCGTGTTCCTTGAAGCGGAACAGCGCCGCCGGATCGTGCATCAACACGTTCGTGTCCAGCACGAACAGCCGCCGCATCGCCGCGGCGGCTTTGGTGCGTTGAAGACTGGAACGGGACGCGCGGTCCTTCAGCGTCATTTCACCGGTTCCATGATCGCGTCCAGGTTCAGGCGATCACAGAAGTCCATGAAGTCGCCGCGCAGGCCGGCAATGGATACGTTGGTCGGGATGTTGATGGTCATGTGCAGCGAAAACATCTGTGTTTGCGTTTGCGCGGCCATGTAGCTGTTGGTGTACATGTCCTGGATGTGAATGTCATTGTCGGCCATGAATTTGGCGATGTCGTGCACGACGCCGGAGCGGTCGCAGCACACCACGTCAATGGCATAGGGCATCATCGCCTTGATGGGCTTTGCCGGACTCGTGCGGTGCCAGTGCAGGGCCAGGTTCATGTCGCGCCCCATGCGCGGCAGGTAATCCTCGGCCTTGGCGATGGCATCCCAGGTCCCCGACACCATCGTGATGAGCGCGAATTCGCTGCCCAGTTGCGCCATGCGGCTTTCGGTGATGCTGCAACCGAGGTCGCGCAGCGCACGCGCGATCTGTTCCATCAGGCGCGGCACGATCTCACCGATCGCGGTGATCACCAGGTATTGCTGCATGTCGGGCAAGGGGGATGCGCGGCGGGTGTAATGGACGGATTTTCGGGGTTTACGGCCGTCCCTGCAAGGCCCGGAGCCGCAAGCTTGCGCGCCTTGTCACGTTCCGGGCGGACCGATACCATAGCCGCCCTGTTTCGCCCCGTCGCATCGATCCAGGACCCAGCTTGATTTTCCTTTTACTCCCACCCGCGGCCACGGGTTGCGTGGCGCTTTCACGGCAATGACAATCGCGGCCTCGGCGCTGCGCGGCAGTCTGGTGGCGGTGGTCACGCCGATGCATCGGGGTCTGGCACCGGACACGGAGCTGGACTGGGATGCGCTGACGCGACTGGTGGAGTTCCATGTCGAAGCCGGAACCGACGGCATCGTGGCCGTGGGCACGACCGGCGAATCGGCGACGCTGAACGAGCAGGAACATATCGGCGTCGTGCAGCGCGTAGTGCAACTGGTGCGCGGGCGCGTGCCGGTAATTGCCGGCACCGGCGCCAATTCCACCACGGAGGCGCTGCGCCTGACCCGCGGGGCGAAGGAGGCCGGGGCCGACGCCTGCCTGCTGGTCACGCCTTATTACAACAAGCCCACGCAGGAAGGACTGCTGCGGCATTTCCAACTCATCGCCGAATCCGTGGCCATTCCCCAGATTCTATATAATGTGCCCGGTCGTACCGCCTGCGACATGCTGCCGGAAACGGTCGCGCGGCTCGCGTGGGTGCCGAACATCATCGGCGTCAAAGAGGCCACCGGCGATCTGGAGCGTGTGGGCCGCATCCGCGGCGACTGCGGCGACGGGTTTCTGCTGCTGAGCGGCGATGACGCCACTGCGCGCGAATTCATGCTGCGGGGCGGTGACGGTGTGATCTCCGTCACCGCGAACGTGGCGCCGCGCGCCATGCATGACCTGTGTGTGCGCGCCCTGGCCGGAGACGCCGCCGGTGCCGCCGCCATTGATGAAAAGATCGGGACATTGCACAGGGCGCTTTTTCTGGAGTCCAACCCGATACCGTGCAAGTGGGCGCTGAACCGGATGGGGCTGATCGAGGCCGGGTTACGCCTGCCGCTGACCTGGCTCTCGGACCGGCATCAGCCTGAGCTGGAGGCGTCGCTGCGCGCGGCCGGGATCTTGAACCTGGTATGACGAAATGAGACATGAGAGCAGATTGATCATCGCACTGGCGCTGTTCACGCTGGCCGGCTGCAATGTATTGCCGAAGCTGGACGACGTGCTGCCGGACAAGCGCACCGAATACAAGAAGAGCGACAGCCTGCCGGAACTCGAGGTTCCGCCGGACCTGACCGCGCAGACCATCAATGACTCCATGGCCATCCCGAACGAGCCGGCGTCGTTATCGCAGATGCAGAAGCAGCGTGCGGCTGCCGAAACGCAACCCGCCGCCGCGCCCGACGAGCAGTGGGTATCCGTGCGCCGGCCGCGCGCCGATCTGTGGCCCCGCCTGCGCGAGTTTTTCACCGGCAAGGGCTATCCCGTCGAAGTGGACGATGCCGAACTCGGCGTGCTGGAGACCGGCTGGGGCCCGCCGGCCGCGGCGGCGGGCGGCAATCAGCGGCTTAAATTCCGCGTGTTTTCCGAGCCCGGCGCGACGCCGGACGTCACGGTGCTGTTCATTTCCAGCCAGCGGCAGAATGAGGTAAAGGGCGAGGGCGGTGCGGCCCGCTGGGCGGATCGGGACGCGGATACCGCCGCCGACAAATTGATCGCCGGAGAACTCAATCAACTGCTCAATGGCGCCGCCGCGCCGCCGGCTGCCCCGGCAGCGGCCGCTGCCGATGCGGCGGCTGTGCCCGCACCGGCCCCGGCGGCACCAAAGAGGCCGCTGGCGGAAATTCGCGATGCCGGCGAGGGCCGGATACTGCTGGCGCTGCCGGATGAATATTCCGTTGCCTGGCCGCGCACCGACAAGGCATTGCAACGCGCCGGGCTGTTCATCGAAGGCAAGGATGAGGCCAAGGGCCTTTACCGGATTTCCTATTTCCGGGCGCCGGACAACGAAAAAAAGAGCTGGCTGTCGAAGATGAAATTCTGGGATGACGATGAAGCCGAGGGACAGGCGTTTCAGATCAGCCTGACCGGTGTCGGCAGGAAGACCGAAATGATCGTCATGAACGGCGACGGCGAGTGGGACAGCGGCGAGGATGCGCGCCGCATCCTGACGATCATTCAGGAGAATTACGGCGTGCAGTAGGCACCGGACAGTCGGAAATCCAGTGGGGCCGGCTTTACGCCGGCCATCATTGTCGCCGCTTCCGTTTCGGGCGCGATTTTTTCCCCTGCAGCTTCTTCCTGCCGCCCGGCATCAATCCCTTGTTGCGGTACGGATTCTGTCCGCGTTTGAATTCGATCATCACCGGCGTCCCCACCAGGCGCAGCGCGCGCCGGTAGACACCGGAGAGATAACGCCGGTAGGACTCCGGGACCCGTTCGGTCTGGTTGCCGTGCACGATGATGCGCAGCGGATCATGTCCGCCGACGTGGGCATACCTCAGTCTGATGCGACGGCCGCGCATCAACGGCGGCGCGTGCTGAAACACGGCCTGTTCCAGCAACCGGGTCGCATCCGCTGACTTGATGCGCGCGGACAGCGAGCCGCGGATCGCCTCCAGCAGATCGAACAGCTCGCCGATACCCGTGCCGTGCAGCGCCGATATGCGTTGCAGCGCCGCGTAATCGGCAAAACCGAGCCTGCGATCCGCCTGGTCCTCCACGCGCCGGCGCTGATCCGGATCCAGGCCGTCCCACTTGTTGAGCGCGATGATCAGCGCCTTTCCGGTCCCGACGGCAAGTCCGAGCATGGCCAGGTCCTGGTCCGTGACGCCCTCGCCGGCGTCCAGTACCGCAATGATCACGCGCGCGGCGTTGATGGTCTCCAGGCTCTTGGCCGCGCTGATCCTTTCCACCGGGTTATGGACCCGCGCCCGGCGCCGCAGGCCGGCGGTATCAATGAGCACGTAGTCTTTTCCCCGGCGCGCGAACGGTACCGCGATGCTGTCGCGTGTCGTGCCGGGCCGGTCCGAGGTCAACATGCGATCCTCGCCGAGCATGCGGTTCAACAGCGTTGATTTCCCCACATTCGGGCGACCGACGATGCCGATGGTGAAGGCGCCGGGATCCGCGTATGGCGCTTCGTCTGCCGCCGGCAGACCATCCAGTACATGCTCGATCATCGGGTTGACGCCGATGCCATGGGCGGCAGCGATCGGGATCGGGTTTCCGGCGCCGAGCCCGTGAAATTCCGCAACGGCCGCATCCGGGTCCAGCGCCTCGGTCTTGTTTACGATCAGGTACAGCGGCCGGCCGGCGCGCCGCAGCATGCGCGCCAGTTCCAGGTCCGCGCCGGCCGGGCCGGAGCGCCCGTCCACGAGCCACAGCACCGCGCCCGCCTCGGCCACGGCACGCATGGTCTGATCCACGACGCGCCGGGCCAGCGCCGGATCATCCGCGGCCCCGGCCCCGAGTCCCCCGGTGTCCACGAGAATGAACCGCCGCGCGCCGCGCGCCGCGATCCCGTAGCGCCGATCGCGGGTCACCCCGGGCTGATCGGCCACCAGCGCGTCGCGGCGCCGCACCAGGCGGTTGAACAGCGTGGACTTGCCCACGTTCGGCCGGCCGACGATGGCGATAATGGGCAACATGAGATCGGA
>JACORW010000078.1 GCA_016179185.1 Gammaproteobacteria bacterium
CGCGCCGCTTGCCGGAATTATCAGGACGCCGAAATTCTCCGTCCAGTTCTTTCCGCCGATCCCGGCATGTAACCGTGAACCCCGATGTTACAATTCCCGCCGCGACGTATACGGCAGAATCGCCGGGAGCAGCCCTTGATTCAGAGCATGACCGCATTCGGGCGGGTGGAGCGCCAGACCCGTTGGGGCCCCGCAGTGTGCGAGGTGCGCACCGTCAATCACCGCTATCTGGAGGTCGCGCTACGGCTGCCGGAGGATCTGCGCGCCCTCGAAACCGTCATGCGTGACCGCATCACTGCCCGCCTCGGCCGCGGCAAGGTTGACTGTCTGCTACGACTCGACCGGCACGATGCCGGCGATGAACCGCTCGCGGTCAATCACGCCCTGGTGCGGCAGTTGCTTGCTGCCGCGCAATCACTCCCGCTGGCCAATGCGGCGCCGGTGCAGCCGCTGGAGGTATTGCGCTGGCCCGGCGTGCTCAACCGCGGCGTGCCCGACCTTTCCGCCATGGGCGATGCAATGCTGCCGTTGCTGGACGCTGCGCTGGATGCGGTCGTGGACACCCGCCGCCGCGAGGGTGCGCGCATCCGGACGCTGTTGCTTGAGCGCTGCGCGGCCATCGGCAACATCACGGCGAAAGTCCGCGGGCTGATTCCGGAGATTATCGCCGCGATCCGCGAACGCTATCTGCAGCGGGCGCGGGAGATTGACGTGCAACTGGATCGGGACCGGCTGGAACAGGAGATTCTGCTGTTGGTGCAAAAACTGGATGTGGCCGAGGAACTGGACCGCCTTGAGGCCCACCTGGACGAGGTGCGGCGCGTCCTGGACCAGCAGCAACCCGCCGGGCGACGGCTGGACTTTCTGCTGCAGGAACTGAACCGCGAGGCCAATACCCTGGGTGCCAAGGCGGGGACGGTGGAATCCGGCAGTGCCTCCGTGGACCTCAAGGTGCTGATTGAACAGATGCGCGAGCAGGTCCAGAACGTGGAATGAGATCGTGACCCGTACCGGCAACCTGATCGTGATTTCGTCCCCTTCCGGCGGCGGCAAGACCACGCTGGTGCGGGCGCTGGCCGGCGCGGACCCCGATTTGCGCGTGTCGGTGTCGCACACGACGCGCCCGCGACGCAATGGGGAGCAGGATGGGGTCGCTTATCACTTTGTTGACGAGCCGGCATTCAAGAAGCTGATCGCGGCGAATGCATTTCTTGAGCATGCGTGCGTCTTCGATCACTATTATGGCACCTCGAAACGCTGGGTGAATGAGCAGCTTGCCGGGGGAGTGGATGTGATCCTGGAGATCGACTGGCAGGGGGCGCGCCAGATCCGGGGGATGTTTCCGGACGCGGTTTCCATATTCATACTGCCCCCGAGCCTTGCGCTGCTGGAGCAACGCCTGCGGGGGCGTGGCGACGGCGACGCCGTCGTGGCGCGCCGCATGCAGGACGCGCGGAGCGAACTGTCCCATTACCGGGAATACGAATACCTGGTCGTGAATGCCGACCTGGCGCAGGCCCGGGCGGATCTGCACGCCATCGTCCATGCCGCGCGCTTGAGTTACCGGCTGCATTCCGCGACCCTTGATGCCCACGTGGCGGAAATGTTGCGGTGAGGCGGGGCTTCCAGTAGACTTCGCGGCCCTTCGATACACTGAACGCGCGGCATTGCGGCCGTGCCACTCGACACAATCCGACTTGAGGATCTCCCATGGCGCGGCTGACTGTAGAAGAATGTCTGAATCTCATCCCGAACCGTTACGACCTGGTGCTCCTGGCCAGTAAACGGACGCGCCAGCTGGCCCTGGGCGCGGATGCGCTGGTGGACGAACAGGGCGACAAGCCAACGGTCATCGCGCTGCGCGAAATCGAGGCCGGTCTGGTCACGATCTCGAATATAGACAGCATGGGCAGGCCGCCGGCAGAGGACTCCCTCACCACGATGGGGTTCCCGCCGCTGCCGGAACCCCGCGAAGACCGCGACTGAGCAGTAAAGCAGCCCACCGAGCGTATCGGTCGCGGTGCGCGGCCGGCTTTCATGTTCGAGAACTTGCGGTAATACTGAGGCACCATTGCCGCCCGCCGGTCGGGTCGTGCCATCGGGTACTGCCGTCCGCTCCGCCCGTCCGCCAAGGCGCGGAACCCGGGCGCTTTCGTAATTCACCTCGGAAAAATCCTAACTTATTTCCTGACTTTGTGGTGAACGGATGGTTTCCGTTCTGGATATTCAACAACGCAGCGGGCGGGTGGCGCCGGGTGGCATCCTCCGCGCGCAGCGGAAGGGCCCCAAGAGCCTGGAATATCCATGGACGCGCGTCGCGAGACCGACGAGGCGGCCTGAAAGACGGCGTGGCGCGCAGCCAAAGCGTGCGAAGGCGTACTTTACGGTACGTTGAGCGCGCGGCGCGAGCACGCGCCGTTTTGCCGGCCAGATCGGCGGTCGCAGTAGCGGATTCATGGATAATCCAGGCTTAAGGATGGGTGGAGCGACCGATTCGCCTGGAGCGAATCGGGTCGTGCGAAGCACGCCCGAAGGGCGCAGGTCGTGGATGGCCTGCGACAACACGGAGAGATACACCCGGCGACAGGACCCGTCCGCGGTGGGCAACCCACGATGGCCTTCCAGCAAAGCCGTTGGACGTATTCGCTGTCGGTAATCCCAACTTTGAACAGCAGACCCCCATGACACAGCCGGTACCGTACTCTGCATACACCCCCCAATAATCCGGGATAGAATTCCCGGCATGAGCGTCACCATCGAAGATTTGCAACGCCAGGTCAGCGACTACCTCCAGGCCGATGAAGTGGATCGCGTGTTGCGCGCCTACGATTTCGGCGCCAAGGCGCACGAAGGTCAGCATCGCCTGAGCGGCGAACCGTACATCCACCATCCGCTCGAGGTGGCGCAGATCCTGGCCAACATGCACATGGACTCGCAGACGCTGATAGCGGCGATCCTGCATGACGTGATGGAGGACACGCGCACGGCCAAGGGGGAGATCCAGCGGCGCTTCGGCAAGGGCGTCGCCGAACTGGTGGACGGCGTCAGCAAGCTGGCCCATCTGCCGTTCGACTCGCACGCGGAGACCGAGGCGCGCAACTTCCGCAAGATGCTGATGGCCATGAGCAACGACATCCGCGTGATCCTCGTGAAGCTTGCGGATCGGCTGCACAACATGCGTACGCTGGACGCCCTGCCGCCGGAAAAGCGCCGGCGCATTGCCAGGGAAACGCTGGAAATCTACGCCCCCATCGCCCAGCGGCTGGGCATCAACAGCATCAGGCTGGAACTCGAGGAACTGGGATTCGCCGCGCTGCATCCGCTGCGCCACCGTATCCTCGCCGAGCAGGTGCGCAAGGCGCGCGGGCACCGCAAGGAAATCGTGGACAGGATCCGCACCGCGCTGAAACGCCGCCTGCGGCAGGAAAAGATCCGCGCCCAGATCCTCGGCCGCGAGAAGCACCTGCACGGCATCTACCTGAAGATGCGCAGCAAGGGGCTGTCGTTTGACGAGGTGTACGACATGTTCGCGTTCCGCATCGTCGTGGACAGCGCGGACGACTGTTACCGGGTGGTCGGCACGGTGCACAACCTGTACAAGCCGGTGCCGGGAAAATTCAAGGACTACATTGCCATTCCCAAATCCAACGGTTATCAGTCGCTGCACACGGTGCTGTTCGGCCCGTTCGGCATCCCCATCGAGGTGCAGATCCGCACGCGCGAGATGGACGACGTCGCCGAGGCCGGTATTGCCGCCCACTGGCTGTACAAGTCCGGCAGCGCCAGCGAGCGCAGCGGCGCGCACAAACGCGCCCGGGAGTGGCTGCGCCGGATCATGGAAATGCAGATCAGCTCCGGCAACCCGCAGGAGTTTCTGGAGAACGTGAAGGTCGATCTGTTTCCGGAATCCGTGTATGTGTTCACGCCCAAAGGGAAGATTGTCGAACTGCCGCGCAATGCGACCGCCGTGGATTTCGCCTATGCCATCCACACCGATGTCGGCAACACCTGTGTCGGCGTCCGCATTGACCGGCGCCTGTCGCCGCTCGGCACGCGCCTGCTCACCGGCCAGACCGTGGAGGTCGTGACCGCCCCCGGCGCGCATCCCAACCCGGCCTGGCTGAATTTTGCCGTCACTGCCAAGGCGCGCTCCAATATCCGCCATCACCTGAAGCAACTGCAGCTTGATGAGGCCGCCGGACTGGGCAAGCGGCTCATCGTCCGCGAGCTCCAGTCGCACGCTGCGAGCTATGACACCATCCAGCCGGGGCAACTGAAGCGGGTACTGGACGAATATCACCTGGGCTCCGAGGAGCAGTTGTTGCAGGAGGTGGGCCTCGGCAATCGCATGGCGCCGATTATTGCGCGCCAGTTGCTGGATGACTGGGCCGCGGCGCCGCCGCAGCTCAAACCGGCCGGCACTGCGGCGCCGCTGTTGATCCGGGGTTCCGAGGGCCTGGTGGTCAATTTTCCCAAGTGCTGCCGGCCGATCCCGGGCGATCCGATCCTCGGTTTCGTCACCGCCGGACGCGGCATTGTCGTGCACCATCAGTCCTGTACCAACGTCGCCGAGTACCGCAACCATCCGGACAAATGGATCAACGTGGAATGGGAGGCCGGCATTGACGGGGAGTTTCCGACCAACATGCGCGTTGAGGTGACCAACCAGCGCGGCGTGCTGGCCAAGATTGCGTCCGTGATCGCCGACCAGGAGGCCAACATCGTCAACGTCGAAATGAAGGACAAGGATGATCGCTACACGACGTTGAAGTTCGTGGTGGAGGTCCGCGACCGTGTCCACCTCGCCCAGGTGATGCGCCGCATCCGCGCACTGAAGCACGTGGCGCGAATCAGCCGCAGGTGAAGAAGTGGCTGGTGGCTGGTGACATGCGCTGGTCTTAAGAACGTAATCGAAATCCTGTATCTGGGTCCGGCTTTCATTCGGGCTCAAATCAATGATCGATCCACTAGCCACCAGCCACCAGCCACCAGTCACGGATTCACCGATCCGGTTCAATAGCATCCCTTCCCGCACAGCGCGTGAACCCGGATAATGCGATTTATGTCGAAAACCATCATCTCCACTTCCGACGCGCCCCGGGCCATCGGCCCGTATTCACAGGCGGTTGCGCACGGCAACACGGTCTACCTTTCCGGACAGATTGCACTGGATCCGCAGACGATGGAGCTCGTACCCGGCGATTGCCGCGCACAGGCCGAACAGGTGTTTCGAAATCTCGCCGCGGTTGCGACGACGGCGGGCGCGAGCCTTGCCGGGGCCGTCAAGGTCAATGTCTATCTCACCGATCTGTCCAACTTCCCGGTAGTCAACGAGGTCATGGCCCGCTGGTTCAAGGAGCCCTACCCGGCACGCGCCACCGTCGGCGTGGCAGCGCTGCCGCGCGGCGCGCTGGTGGAAGTGGATGCGGTGCTGGTCGCGAGCGCGTGACGCAATACCGGGTTTTGCATCACGCCGCCAACCTGGAACAGGGACGGCATTGCCGACAACCCCGCGCCTGACCACGCCGCTGGGCAGGATGCCCGGCGTGGGCCCCGCCACGGAATCCAGGCTGGCAAGGCTCGGACTTCGAAGCCTTGGGGATCTGCTGTTTCACCTGCCGCTGCGCTACATCGATCGCACGCGCATCACGCCCATGGGCAGCCTGCGCCCCGGCGACGAGGCGCTGCTGCAGGGGCGGATTGAATTGTGCCAGATCCGGTTCGGCCGGCGCCGCAGCCTGCTGTGCCGCCTGAGTGACGGCACCGGATCGATCCTGCTGCGTTTCTTTCATTTCAACCGGACCCAACAGGCCATGCTGGAGCACGGCGCGATCCTGCGCTGCTGGGGGCAGGTACGCGCCGGTCCGCAGGCACTGGAAATGATCCACCCGGAATACCGCCGCATTCACGACGCCGAGCGGGATGAGCTGGAGCAGGCGCTGACGCCGGTTTACCCGACCACGGAGCGCCTTCCCCAATCCGTGTTGCGGCGGCTCGCGGCCGCGGCGCTCGCGGCGGTGGAGCAGGAACCGGAGGCATTGGGAGAACTTGTTCCGGAGCGCGTGATCCGCGGGCTCGCGCTGCCGTCACTGCGCGATGCGGTCATGCAGATGCACCTGCCGCCGCCCGGCATGGACATGGAGCAACTGCTCGCCGGGCGGCATCCGGCGCAACGGCGGCTGGCATTCGACGAACTGCTAGCACACCAGATCAGTCTGCGCCTGTTGCGCAGGGAAGTGCGAACATTCACCGCCCCCGGACTCGTTGCCGCCGACAGCGAACCGATGCGGCATTTCTTCGGCAGGCTGCCGTTCAAACTGACGCGGGCACAGCGCCGGGCATTGAGAGACGTGCAGCGCGACCTGGCCGCCGACCGGCCAATGCTGCGCCTGGTGCAGGGGGATGTGGGCTCCGGCAAGACGGTGATTGCCGCGGCCGCGGCGATGCAGGCCATCGCCTCGGGATACCAGGCCGCGCTGATGGCGCCGACGGAACTGCTGGCCGAACAGCATTGCGGCAATCTATCGCAATGGTTTGCCGCGACCGGTATCCCGGTGGTCATGTTGACCGGCAGGGTCGGCGGCCGCGTGCGGCGGCAGGCACTGCAGCGGCTGGCCGGCGGCGAGCTGATGCTGGCCGTGGGGACGCATGCGCTGCTGCAGGAAGGCGTCAGCTTTGGGCGCCTCGGCCTCGCGATCATTGACGAACAGCATCGCTTCGGCGTCCACCAGCGCCTGGCATTTCTGGAAAAAGGCAGTGCACCGGACTTTTTCCCGCACCAACTGGTGCTGACCGCGACACCGATCCCGCGCACGCTGGCGATGACAATGTTCGCGGATCTCGACGTCAGTGTCATTGACGAACTCCCGCCGGGACGGAAACCCGTGCAGACGGTGGCCGCATCGTCCGAGCGGCGCGCGGAGGTCGTTCAGGCCATCCGTCACGCCGGTGCACAGGGCCGGCAGGCGTATTGGGTGTGCCCGCGCATCGAGGAAACCGATGACGCGAATGTCCAGGCCGCGGAAGAAACGGCGCGGCTTCTGATCGAACAACTGCCTGCCATGCGCATCGGCCTAGTGCACGGCCGGATGCCGGCGCGGGAACGGGATGGCGTGATGCAGGCGTTTCGCGGCGGCGGCGTGCAGGTGCTGGTGGCAACCACCGTGATCGAGGTCGGCGTGGACGTTCCCGGCGCGACCCTGATGGTGATCGAAAACGCGGAACGGCTCGGGCTGGCGCAATTGCATCAGTTGCGCGGCCGCATCGGCCGCGGGAAGGACGCCAGCACCTGCGTGCTGCTGTACAAGCCGCCATTATCGGCGCTGGCGCGTGAGCGGCTCGAAACCATGCGCGCCACGGCGGACGGGTTTGTGATCGCGGAAAAGGACCTGGAGCTGCGCGGACCGGGGGAGTTGCTGGGCGCGCGCCAGACCGGTTTGCAGCGCATGCGCGTTGCCGATCTGGCGCGGGATGCCCGAATCCTGCCGCAGGTGCAGCGTGTTGCCGACCTGATGATCGAGCGCCATCCGGAACGGCTGCCGGAACTTACGCGGCGGTGGGTGATCCCGGAGCCCGCGCTCGGTGTCGTGTGACCGCCTTTGCCCGCCCGCGTGCCGGCCGTAAGATATTCGCAATGAAATCCGTTCCTGCAATGCCATTCCGGATCCCGGACTCGAACCGGCTGAGACTGTATGCCTCCCTGGCGCGCACGGACCGGCCCATTGGCAGCCTGCTGTTGTTGTGGCCGACACTGTGGGCACTGTGGATCGCCGCTGGCGGCACACCCGGTCCGCATCTGTTGCTGGTGTTTGTGCTGGGCGTGTTCCTGACCCGTTCCGGGGGCTGCGTATTGAACGATTATGCCGATCGCGAGCTGGACGGCAGCGTGAAACGGACCCGTGATCGGCCGCTGGCGGCCGGCAAGGTTTCGCCCGCGGAGGCGCTGACGCTGGCGGCGCTGTTTTTCTGCGCCGCGTTCCTGCTCGTGCTGACGACGAATCGTCTCACGATACTGCTGGCGTTTGCCGGCGCCGCGCTGGCCGCGATCTACCCGTACATGAAGCGCGTCACCTGGGTGCCGCAGTTTTTTCTCGGCCTGGCGTTCGGCTGGGGCATCCCCATGGCGTTCGCCGCCCAGACCGGCGGCGTCCCCGGCGTGGCATGGTTGCTGTTCATGGCCAATATCCTGTGGGCGATGATTTACGACACGATATATTCGATGGTCGATCGCGACGACGATCTGCGTCTCGGGGTGCGTTCAACGGCGATACTGTTTGACGATGCCGACACCACAATTATCGGTATCATGCAGATCATGATGCTGGGCGTGCTGACTGTGGTGAGCGTGAATCTCCGGCTGGGATTCTATTTTGATCTCGGCGTCGTGCTGGCCGGCGCCCAGTTTGTGTATCACCAGATTCTGATCCGGGAGCGGGATCGGGAAAGCTGCTTCCGCGCCTTCATGCGCAATAACTGGGTGGGACTCACGATCTTTGTCGGTGTGGTGTTGGCCACCGGAACCGGACTTTCATGAGCGCGCAGGTTGCGGCGCTGTTGTTGCTGGTGCTCGCGGCGGGCGGCGCCCCGGCGCAGCCGGCAGCAACCGTGAATGCCGAGTGCCGCCGCATCGCGCAGAAACTGGCAAGCGTCGGGCACGGCGAATGCCTGCAACTCGATCTGGCGGTGACGCGCGGGGAGTCGGTGCAGGGCGCCCCGATCCTGTACCGGGAATTTCCGCCGGTCGCGGAACGGCAGCCGCGCGCACGCGTGCTGCTGATCGGCGGCATTCACGGCGACGAGTATTCCTCGGTCAGCATCGTGTTCAAATGGATGAACATCCTCGATACCCACCATTCCGGCCTGTTCCACTGGCGCATTGTCCCGCTGCTGAACCCCGACGGTCTGCTGCGCGAACGGGCCTGGCGCATGAACGCGAACGGCGTGGATTTGAACCGCAACTTTCCGATGCCCGACTGGGAAAATGTCGCGCCGCGCTATTGGGTCGAGCAGACCGACCGCAGCCCGCGCTACTTTCCGGGCGAACGGGCGTTGAGCGAGCCGGAGTCGCGCTGGCTGGTGGATGAGATCAACGGCTTTTCCCCGGACGTGATTGTGGCGGTTCACGCCCCGCACGGCGTTGTGGATTATGACGGCCCGCGCAGCGGCCCGCGCAAGCTGGGGCGCCTTTACTTGAGCCTGCTCGGGACGTTTCCGGGATCGTTGGGCAACTACGCCGGGGTTCAGCGCCGTATTCCCGTGGTAACCGTCGAGCTGCCGTACGCGGGCATCATGCCGAAGCCGGGGGAAATCGGGGAAATGTGGCGCGACCTGGTACGGTGGTTGTCGAACAATACGCCGTCCCGGCAGCCCATCGCCGGGGCAAAGCCGGGTCAGGACACGGACCCTTCGTAGAGAATCCGCCAGCGCCCGTCGGCCTCCTGTTTCCAGTACTGGCGCTTGGTAAAGCGCCGCTGATTCCGGTCACTGGCGTAGTCCTGCCGAAACGTGACGACCAGCAGGGACCGCTCGCCGGGGTAGAGGAACATGCTCTGCCCGGAGAGCGCAACGCGAATATACCGCTTGCCGTTGTTGACCTTGCGTTTGTAGGCGACCCACGCCTCGTAGTCCATGCCGAGGCCGGCATACGCGGGCGAGTAGTGACCGAGATACCGGTCCGTGTCGCGGCTCTCCCAGTCGCGTCGCCACTGCTCGACGATACCCGCCATGGCCTCGCGCTGTTTCCGCCACTCGGCCCGTGACACCCATTGGATTCCGTCGGCCAGTATGACCGGCGTTTCACCCGGCGTGATGTATTTCTTTATGTTCTCCAGATCCGCATTGCTGAGGATCACGCAACCGTCGCTGTCCCGCGGCGGGCGGCTGAAGGTGTTGCTCGGGGTGCCGTGCAGCCAGATGCCGTAGCCGGTACGGCCGTGGCGCTGGTCCCAGGCATTGGGGTAATCAATCGGAAACGCCCCTGAGCCGTAAAAATCCGGGAGCCGGTCCGGCTCGATGACGCCGGTGACGAAATACACCCCGACCGGGGTCTTCTGATCGCCCTGGGAAAATTTTCCGGTTCCGTTCTTTCCTATCGTTGCGTAAAAATCATGCGCCAGATAGGGTTCGCCGCCGCGATTCTCGTACAGAAACAGCCGCGACGTGGTCATGTTCACGACCACGGCGTATTTCTGCTCTGCGCTCAACATCACCAGCGCGGACGGGATCTGATCCGCCGGCGGCGGGGCGCTGTAATGCCGCAGCCGTACGCGTGCCTCGTCACGAAACGCCTCGACCTGCCGGTGCGAGGCAAACGGAACGGCACCGAACTCGGAGATGGGACCGGCCCGCGACAGCAGCAGATCCGCATACACCATCTGCGCCAGCCGAAAACCCGGATTGGCGGCGAGCAACCCCCGCAAATCGGACAACGCCTCGTTGACGCGGCTGGCGCTGACTTCGTGCAGCGCCTTCACCAGAATGGCCTCCTGCCCGGGATCGAGCTCGTGCAATCGCGTGTGGCTGGCAATGAGGTTGGCGGCGCCGGCGCCGGATCCGGCAACCGACAGCAGCAGAAAAATAATCACTCTACCCATGCCTGCGGCCCGCCCGATTCAACGCAGCGTCTCCTCGACGATCTTCCACTCGCTGCCAGTTCTTTTCATCATCAACGTCTTGCGCACGGAATCGGTAAAGGCGTCGGACTCGTAGCGCTGTCGAAAATTGACCTGCGCATGTTCCGGGCCATGTTCGACGATGTTCATCCCGGACATCGTTACCTTGATATAACGCGGCCGCGTGATTCGCTCCCGGCGCGCCTGCTCCCAGTCATCGCGCGTGGCGCCGTCGGGGGGCATGAATTCCGTGCTGTAGGCGGCGAGATAACCGTCCGCATTCCGCGCCGACCACGCCGCGGCCCATGCTTCCACTGCCGAACGAATTTCGTCCGCCGATGACGGAGCCGGCGGCGATGCCGTTGCGTCGGTTGACTGCGTTTCCGTGGCGGGCATGACTTCGGGCTGTGCTGTGGCGACCGCTGCGGTTTCCGCAATCGCAGGGGCCGATGGCGCCGGCTCCGGACGCTGCGGCCCGACCGGCTCGGGGCGCGCCGGGGTATCCGGCGCCTCTTTGCGGGGCTCCGGCCGGGGCCGGGTTGCGGCGACTTCAGTGGCCGCGGCCGCCCCCCCCATGGGGTCGGGCATCGAAAACAAATCGCCGATCAGCGCCAGCTTGGCCTTGGCGGTGCTGTTACCTTCGTCAAGCTCCAATGCCTGGTTGTACGCCTGGCTGGCCATCTTTGCGTATATATCCCCCAGGTTTTCGTGGGCCGTGGCATAGCTGGGATGGGTGTTGATGGCTTTGCGCAGCGCCTGCTGCGCGGCCTCGAAATCGCCGCGGGCGGCATGCACAACGGCCAGATTGTTGTACGGCTCCGGCAAATCCGGATGCTCATCCGTGATCTGCTGGAAGATTTCGGCGGCATGATCGAGCCGGTTCAGCCGGGTTAAAACCAGGCCCTTGAGAAACTGCAACGTCACGTCGGATTTGTCGGCGGCCAGATCCGAGTCAACGCGCGACAGCGCCTCCTCGAGTCTGCCCCCGGCGATCAACGCCTGCACGTCGGCGGCAGCGCCATGGGACATCGCGGTCCAGAACAGGAGCATGACGCCGATCAGTGTTCGCACTTGCAATTCTCCGTTGCCGCACACGCGGCATTTTATGGGGAGGGCTGATCCAAGGCAATTTCGCCGCAGTCCACGGGTACTGATCCGTAGCGCGCCGGGAAGCCGGTATACATTTCATCCAGCACCGGATCGCCGTTCGGAACGCGCACATCGATCCAGTGAATGCGCTGGACGTTCGCATACGGCACGACAACCGGCTGGAAACCCTGTTCGCGAAGCTGCCGCAGCCGATCGTTCACGGCCGATTGTGTCGAAAACAGCCCGAGGGAAACCGCGTTGGCCAGATCGCCCCGGTCAATGAGACGGTAGTCCCGTATACCCCTGCTTGCGAGCGTCTGAAGGACCGCCGCCGCCTCCTCGCGGGAAGGTTGTGGCGCGAGATATACCCAGAACAGGCTGCGGTCCCGGTCTTCACTGGTGCGACTGCGCGCGGGGATCATGCGGGCGCGGAACCAGTCCGACACCCACACGGCATGCTTTTCCTCGGGCAACGGACCATAGGAGAAGCACAGATACTTTACCGGTCCGGGAACCGTGTCCGGTGCCTGCAATTCCGGCAGAAGATTCACCAGTTCGCCCGGCCCGGCCCCGGTGCCCGCCTGTATCTCCGCGGCCACGCCGCCGGCCGGCTGAAGATCGGGGTCATTCACGGCCTGTGCCGCCGGTTCAAAATCCAGTTCTGCCTCCATTCTATCCACCACCTCCGGCGGCGCCGGGAGTTCGCGCACAAGTTTGAGGGTGGCGGCGCCCGCAGGAAGGATCAATGTCTGGGAGCGGTTCGCGCGCGCCAGTCGCGCGTCCTGGTCCAGCTGCCACCCGTAGTACCCGAGATTCACGGCGAGCAGCATCAGGGTCAGCCAGCGCATGTCAGCGTAATCCTCCCGCCAGCAGCATGCCGTCGAAAACCAGCGTCGGGACATGATTATGCGGCACGGGGAGGTACGGCAGAATCCGGGGCGCCTCTCCGCCCGTGGCGACCAGCACACCGCCCGCGCCGCATTCCCGTTCCATGAGCTCCAGCGCGGAGCGTGCCAGTCCGATCACACTGAGGAGGCAACCGTTGGCCACGCAGTCGCCGGTGGAACGCCCGAACACCGGTCCCGGGTTGCTGCCGGCCGCACCGATTGCCGCCGTTTGTTCCAGTAACAGAGACTGCGACATGGAAAATCCCGGCGCGATCAATCCGCCCAGATGCCGGCCGTCCGCAGCAACCACATCCGCCGTCGCGGCCGTCCCGAGGTCCAGGACGCAAACGGCACGCCGAAACCTGTTCCACGCCGCCAGCATCGCCAGCCAGCGGTCCACGCCGATCTGCGCAGGTTCGGAATAGGCGCTCCGGACGCCGCATTGATACCCCTGGGGGCGCAGTTCCTCCACGGGCAACCGCCACAGAGACTGCGCCGCCTCGCGTACCGCCGAGATTGCCCGGGGACCGGCAACATTGGCGGCAACAGCCCGATCCGGTGCGGCCAGGGGGCGCAACTGCCGCATTATGCTGTCCGCGAAATCGGAACCCCCATTGGCTGTCGAGCCAGCGTGCGCATACCCCGCTTCCGCCCAGGTCGCCCATTTGGCGCGGCTGTTTCCGAGATCGAACAACAGGATCATTCAGCGCAGTCGAAGACTGAGGTCGCCCGAGGAGAATTCCCTTTCCACGCCGCCCACCAGCATGCGCAGCATTCCTGAATCGGAGATGCCCAGCACCCGGCCGCGGACCACTTTCCTTCCCAGGCGCAGCGCGCCATCGCGACCGGCGCCGACATCGTGCCGTCGCCACTCATCGAAGTAATCGCCGATGCGGCCTGAGCCGAGCGCAGTCAGCATGTCGATCAACGCCTCCGCCATGCGGGCACACAGCACATTTCTGGATGGGGGCGATGTGCAACAGCGCGCAAGGTCAACGGGCACATTGTCACCGGGGATGCGCAGGTCGTCAGGCAGGGATACGTTGATCCCGACGCCGATAACGACATCCATGGGACCGGCATGTTGTGCCCGCGATTCGACCAGCAGCCCGCCCAGCTTGCGCCCCTCGAACACGATGTCGTTGGGCCATTTGAGGCCCACCGATTCCATCCCGCACAGGCGCAACGCGCGCATCATTGCCGCGCCGGTCAGGATGGACAACGCGCCGGCACCGGCCGGAATAGGGTCCAGCCGCCAGCCCAGGGACATGCAGATCCCGCTGGCCGGGGGCGATAACCATTGATTGCCGCGCCTGCCGCGGCCGTGCGTCTGAAATTCGGCCAGCAGCAACCGGCCATGGCAATCCGCTTCCCGCAACAACGCAAGATTGGTGGAGTCGAGGGAGAATTCGGCGCGCACCTCCCGCAGCGCGCGCCGAATGTCGGGCCGCAGCCGGTTCAGGATTTCCCCGGCATCCAGCAGCTCAACGGGCCGCCCCAGACGGTAGCCCCGCCCACGAATGCGGTCCAGCCGGACGCCCCGCCCGGCCAGCGCCGCAATCCGCTTCCACACCGCAGCCCGCGTGACACCCAGTTTCCGGGCCAGGTCCACCCCGGAATGGAGCCGGCCATCGGCCAGTTGCGCCAGCAGCATCCGATCCGGCTCTGCGTCAGCGGTCCAGGCCCGGGCCGGACCATTGACGCCCGCGGCGGATGAGTTCGGTCCGGAAAACACACTCTCGGACGGGTAGCGGAGCGATCCGGCGATCACGATCCGCGGGTGATGTCAATAAACTCGTCGCCGCTGTCGCCCGCTGCCTCATTTTTGCGCGCGGGCCTGGCGCGGCCCGCGGATCCGGGTGCCGGCAATAATGTTTCCTCCGAACCGGGCGCACCGGTGGCGCCCCCGGCCGGTAACAGCGTCTCCTCGTCGGAACCGCCGGTGCGGCCGGGCGGTGCCGCTGACGCACCCGGCAACAGCGTCTCCTCGTCCGGTTCATTGCCCGGTTCCAGCGCGTCAACCTCATTATGGGCAGGCGCCGGGCTGACGATGTCGGGCTCCGGCTCCAGGACCAGATCAAACCCCGCGGGCGCGGGCGCTCCGGTTCCGGCCCGATCCGCGTCCCGCGCCAGCACCGTCACGCTGGACTCGCTGACCTCGGGCATCACAAATTCAAACTCGAGTTTATGCAGCCGGATCCGGTCGCCATGTTTGAGGCGTACTTCGGAACTCACGGGCCTGCCGTTGACGAAGGTACCGTTGATGCTGCCCTGATCCATGATCCAGTAGCCGAAATCCTTGAACTCAATGAGCGCGTGCCTTCGACCCACCGTGGCGCTCGGCACGACAATGTAGTCGAGGAAATCCGTATCCTTGCCGCCGACGCGGCCGAGCATCACCGGTTTGCTGCCAAGTTTGTACATTGCCTGGGACGTGTTTCCCCCAGTGTCGCGCAAATAGGCTTCGGCCGCATATTGGCGTTGCTGCCTGCCTGCTTCGCGGCCGCGCCTTATCAGAAGAAAGATGATTGCGCTCAGCGCACCGATCAGCACGACGGCGGATACGATGATGAATATCGAGCGCAGGCGTTCGTCGTCAGCCGGACTCGGGGCCGGCGGCACGGATTCCGTGACCGCCGTTGCCGGCGCCGGCTGCGGTTCCGGTGCCATCGCTGAAGGTTTCGTGGGCGCAGTTGCCGGTTCAGTCACCGCCCCGCCCGCATCGGTCGCGACCGGCGACGGTTCAGTAGAGGCGGCGCTTGTCGGCTCGGTGACCAGCGACGATTGAGCGGGCACACCGTCAGCGGCCGGGTCCGCGCCGTCCTGCGCCAGTGCGGGGCCGGAACCGGCGACCACAATTGACAATAAGATGCTGATCCGTCGAATGTTCATCCGCACAGGGCCCGGACGCGAGAGAAGAACATATTACACGGGCCGCTCTGAAACGACAGCATTACAAGGCGCCGGGATCCCTCCCGGTTGCGACAGGCCGGTGAGGATCCGCGCACCACTCGCTCCAGGAACCCACATAGAGTTTCGGCATGGGCAATCCGGCAACCGTGGCAGCCAGCACGTTGTGACATGCGGAAACACCGGAGCCGCAATAAAACGTAACTTCGGCCGGATCGGTGGCGCCGTAAGCCGCCAACAGTTGCTGGCGGAGACGTCCCGGCGGAAGAAACCGCCCGGCGGGATCCAGGTTGCGACGCCAGCAGTAATTGCGCGCGCCGGGAATGTGTCCCGCGACCGGATCGATGGTCTCCGATTCACCGGCGTAACGAGCCGGATCACGGGAGTCGAGCAGCGCCGGCAATTTGTCCACCTCTTCCAGACGGACCAGCATGCGTGCGTCGGGGCTGCCGCTGAACTTCGCTCCCGGGCACTGCACTTCGCCTGACTCCGGCGGCAGGCGCAGTTCCAGCCAGGCCTGCCAGCCGCCGTCCAGAACTGCCGCATCGCGATGGCCCATGTAACGCAGCATCCACCACATCCGCCCGGCGATGGAGCCACCGGAATCGTCATAGACTATGACCTGGGACCCCGGGGCCATGCCGAAGCGCGAGAAAACCTCCACCAGTCTGTCCGCGGCGGGCAATGGATGGCGGCCGTGATCGGTTACCGGCCGGCTGCTGAGGTCATCGTCGAGGCGGGCATACTGCGCCCCCGGAATATGAGCCTCCAGATAAGCCAGGAACCCCGCGCCGGGATCGCGCAGATCATGCCGGCAATCCATGACGACCCAATTGAACGCATCGCGGGCGGACTCGAATTCCCGCGCGTCTATGATTGTGTTGAACATCGCCGCGCATGATATCAGGTCGCTGCAAACGTCCTTGCGTGCGCGCGCCATCCGGAATCGGTGCGCGGGTTGCCGCCATGTGCCGTGGCAGGTCCGCGCCGGCAACCCTGATTCTTTTGGCGGCGAATCTCGCGGGTTGCGCCACCGCCGGCTACTTCGGCCAGGCCATCTCCGGACACCTGCGGCTGTTGCACGAGCGGCAGAACATCGAAACAGTGATGCGCGATCCGGCGCTCCCGGCCGCGCTTCGATCCCGGCTTGAGGCGGTGGCGCCGATCCTGGCATTCGCCGCCGACAGACTCGGGTTGCCGGCACGAGGCAACTACCGGACATTCGTGCAACTGAAGGCGCCCTATGTCACGTGGAATGTGTTCGCCACACCGGCGTTGTCGTTCAGCGCGTGCCAGTGGTGCTATCCGGTCGTGGGCTGTTTCCCCTACCGCGGGTATTTCTCGGAGGCGGCGGCCCAGGCCGAAGCCGGGCGGCTGCGGGCGGCGGGGCGGGACGTATTCGTCGGCGGCATTGCCGCCTATTCCACACTCGGATGGTCGGACGATCCGGTCCTGAGTTCGATGCTGCGCGGTGAAAAACCGGAGCTTGCGGCGCTGCTGTTCCATGAACTGGCCCACGTGAAATACTGGGTGCGCGGCGATGCCGAGTTGAGCGAGGCATTTGCCGAGGCCGTGGCCCGTATCGGCACGGAAATGGCCGCAGCAGAATGGCCGGACGGGGACCTTGGATCCTATCGGCTGCGCATGCAACAGGAAGATGAATTCTTTGCGCTCGTCCTCACGCACAAGCGGCAGTTGCAGGCACTTTACGAGTCCGCGCTGCCGGAGGCGGAGAAGCGGATTCTCAAACAACGCCAGTTTGAATCACTGCGCGCGGACTATCGGGAACTGAAGTCCCGTTCCGGCGATCCGGGCCGCTTCGACGCCTGGCTCGCCTCCGATCTCAACAACGCCAGACTGGTGGCGGTCTCGGCTTACCGCGAACTCGTGCCCGGTCTGCTCGACATTTTCCGGCGCGGCGGCAATGACCTGGAGGAATTCTACAAACAGGCGGAGATTCTCAGGCGTTGCGCCCCCGAGGCCAGGCGTGCCTGGGTGCTTTCCGGGGGGATATTGCCGCCGTGCGTTCCCGTACGCGGAAACCGGTGACCGGCGGCGTCATGCCGGCCGGGCGCAGATCAGGAATTTTCCCCGGCAATAGCATGGGTTTCCGTTGCCTCACATTTTCAATGACTTGCAGTCGCCGAAGGTGACAGAATGTCCGGGGACGGCGCAGCGTCGGAAGGTAAACAGAGGCTGGGCGGGCGACTTTTCCTTCCGAAATCAACGTCATGCGCGCTATAATTCAATATGTTGCTTGTGAACGGGGCGGCCACACGTTCACTGTTACCTAAATTAAGGTGTAGCGGATGCTGAACAAGTTCTTCTCCAAGCCGGTGGAACTGCAGGTCGGCGATCAGACATTGAAGTTCTTCTCCATCGGGGACTTCGAATTCTGCCTGTCCGGCCGCACCTCCGTCCCGTCGCGCAAGATCACCGAGATGGTCAAGTTCACGCCGGATCAGCTCAAAAAGGAAGCGCGCACAATCAAGGATATCGAGAAGCGTTTTGTGGCGATGCTGTCGCGCTCCATCGAGGACCCGAGCAGCATCAACCGCGCGATGCGCGAACTGGATCCCCTGATATTCTCCCAGGATCACAACTGGCGCGATGTCGTTTCATCCATGAATGGGGGCGGCGATGATCTGAATCCGTTCCGCCGGGTGGCATTGGTGAAATACATGCAGTACCTGTCGTCGCGGCAGGAGATCATCAAGTACCTGTACTCCGAGAAAAAGAAATTCATGGAAGAGGTCCCCCAGCGCGAAGGCGAGGCCCCGGACAGCAGCAAGTTCAAGGATACGTTGATACTTGAGAACACGATTTTCGAGCCCTCCGCCACGGAGGAGAACAAAGGCAAGGAATTCGAGCGGCTGCCCAAGGGCGAAGTGGTAAACCTGAATCTGGATACGGGTGCCCAGGTGGACATCCTACTTTCGAAACATGCGTGCAAGCTGATTGCCGGCGAAACGCTCAAATTCGTGGACCAGGCCGGAAGACAGTACGATCTGCGCAAGGGCCGGAATATCGTGGGCCGCGACACCATCAGCAATATCATGATCGATCCGGCCCTGCGCGACGTATCGCGCCTGCATCTGGTCGTGGAGAAATTCGACGAACGCCATTGCAGCCTGACGGACATGTCCTCCCACGGGACTTACCTGCCGTCCAAATTCCTGCCGCAGCCGCGCGCCTGAGACCGCCGCAGCGGCACATCGCGCCGGGAAGCGATCCCCGACCCCGGCAATTTAGCAATATCAATATCGCCAGTTATTATTTATCGGCATAAAAAGCTGCTGGTACACTTTCGTCTGCCATTTATTATTTTTGATAATCAAGGAGTTACACGGATCATGGACACCCGACCCTTCAATGCCGCCGCTCGCGCCGCGGAATATGAACATCGCGACCCGGCCGATACCGTCCGGCTGGCATTGGAGACCTTTCCGAATATCGCCATTTCGTTCAGCGGCGCCGAGGACGTCGTTCTGATCGACATGGCCGTGAAGATCCGGCCGGACGTCGGGATATTTTCCCTGGACACCGGGCGGCTGCACGCGGAGACCTACCGTTTCCTGGAACAGGTACGAAAACATTACCACGTGGTCATCGAGGTCCTTTCACCCGATGCGGCAGAACTCGAAAAACTGGTGCGGGAGAAGGGACTGTTCAGCTTCTATCGGGACGGGCACAAGGAATGCTGCGGTGTGCGCAAGGTAATGCCGTTGCGGCGCAAACTGGCCACGCTGGATGCGTGGATCACCGGGCAACGCAAGGATCAGAGCCCGGGAACCCGGGCAAGCGTTCCCGTCGTTGAGGAGGATCGTGCGTTCTCGTCCGCGAACCGGACGCTGTTCAAGTTCAACCCGCTGGCCCCCTGGAGCTCGGCGCAGGTATGGCACTACATCCGCGCCAATGGCGTGCCGGCCAACGAATTGCACCAGCGCGGCTTCATCAGTATCGGCTGCGAGCCGTGCACCCGGCCCGTGCTGCCGAATCAGCATGAACGCGAGGGACGCTGGTGGTGGGAGGAGGAAACAATGAAGGAATGCGGACTGCACGCCGGAAGCCCTCCGGTGGTCGGCTCCGGCTGACAACGGCCGTGCGCATCACAATGGTCAGGAAGATCCTCGCCGACGGCAGCCCGTGCCGGAAATGCGCCGATGTGGAGGCGCGGCTGCGCGACGGCGGCCATTGGCCCCGGATAGATGCGGTTGTGACTGCCGACGAGCGGGATCCCGCAAGCGAGGGGATGGTACTGGCGAATCGCCATGGCGTCGCGCTTGCCCCGTTTTTCATAGTCGAAAACGACGACGGCAGCGTCCAGGTTCACACGATTTTTTTGCGCTTCCTCCGGGATGTGCTTCAGGCTGATGCGGACCCGGCCGAGGAAACGCGGGAGATTCTGGAACGGGGCCAGAATCTGGATTTCCTTTGATACGTCCTAAATAGCCATTCCAAATCGCAGTACCAACGGATGGTCCGATCTCATGTTGGCGGACCGTGTGCCGCAGGAGCGGCACCCGAGCCTTGGGTGAGGCGCGGAGCAGGACTGCGCAGCGCGGCGGGTATTCACGGCGTGTCCGCCAACATGAGATCGGACCGGCCGTTGAAAATTTGCAGCCTGTTTCGGAACAAGATTTTAATAAGAAGGCAAGTTGACGTTTTTGAACAACCGATCCAGTTCCTCCTGGCTGCCGGCCCGCAACGCCCGGTCCACCGTGTCCCGATCGAGGTGCGGTGCGAACAGGTGGATGAATTCGTACATGTAACCCCGCATCACCGTCCCGCGCCGGCAGCCGATCTTGGTGGTGCTGGCCTCGAACAGGTGGGCCGCCGGTAACGCCACCAGCTCGCTGTCCACGCGTTTGTCATACGCCATGCTGGCAACGATGCCCACGCCCAGCCCCAGCTTTACATAGGTCTTGATGACATCGGCGTCGGTGGCGGTGAACACGACCTCCGGGGTCAGGTTGGCGCCTTCGAAGGCGCGATCCAGTTGCGAACGCCCGGTAAATCCGAACACATAGGTCACGATCGGGTACTGCGCGATATCCTTCAATTCCAGCCGCCTTCGCGTCGCCAGCGGATGGCCGATGGGAACGAGGACGGATCGGTTCCAGCGATAGCAGGGCATCATCACGAGGTTCTCGAACAGTTCCAGCGCCTCGGTGGCGATCGCGAAATCCACGGTGCCGCGCGAGGCGAGTTCAGAGATTTGCACCGGCGTGCCCTGGTGCATGTGCAGCGAGACTTTTGGATAACGGCCGCGAAATGCCTTGATAACCGGCGGCAGCGCATACCTCGCCTGCGTATGCGTGGTGGCAATGGACAGATCGCCACGCCCCGGGTCAGAATGCTCATCGGCGATCCGGCGTATGTTCTGCACCTGCTCGAGCACGCGCCCGGCGAGGTTCAGGATCTCCTTCCCGGCGGTTGTGACTCCCACCAGATGCTTGCCGCTGCGCTGAAATATCCGCACGCCGAGTTCATCCTCCAGCATGCGGATCTGTTTGCTGATGCCCGGCTGGGAAGTGAACAACGCCTCCGCAGTGGCGGAAACGTTCAGCCGGTGGCTCGCCACTTCGCAGATGTACTTGAGCTGCTGGAGCTTCATCGGGAATTACCTATTTGTTATAAGAATATGCAATATAATCACTTTTCAGTATAGTACGCCTGCCTTAATGTTCAATTCCCATTCCCGCGGCGCCCCTGCCCCCGATGGAGTAATCAGCCTATGGACTTTCAGATTGCCTATACCGTGGCAGGGTTTGCCGTCGGCTTCATCGTGGGGCTGACGGGCGTCGGCGGGGGTTCGCTGATGACGCCGGTGCTGGTGCTGCTGTTCAACTTCAAACCCGCGGTCGCGGTCGGCACCGACCTGCTCTACGCCGCCATTACCAAATCCGGCGGCATCTTTGTGCATCACCGGAAGGGAAATGTTGACTGGCGCATTGTCCGCCTGCTCGCGGCCGGCAGCATCCCGGCGTCGCTCCTCTCGCTGCTGCTGTTGCGCGCCCTGGAAGCCGCGGGCGTGAATTACGATCGAATCATCACGTTGGCGCTCGCCGTGGCGCTGATCCTTACTTCATCGGTATTGATGTTCCGCGGCCAGATGGAAGTGCTGAGCCGCAATGAATCGCTCGACTTCGTGCGCGCGCTGCACCGGCGGCTGCGCACTCCGATGACCGTCGTCGCGGGCGCGTGCATAGGATTCTTCGTGACCCTGTCGTCCGTGGGCGCCGGGGCGCTGGGCGCGGCGATCCTGTTCTTTCTGTATCCGCGCATGCGCCCGATCACCATTGTCGGCACCGATCTCGCCCACGCCGTGCCCATCACCGCGATTGCCGGCCTGGGGCACGCCCATCTCGGTACCGTGAATTACGAGTTGCTGGCGAGCCTGCTGCTGGGATCGCTGCCCGGCATCTACCTGGGCAGCCACACCGGCGCCAACCTGCCGGACCGCATCGTCCGTCCCATCCTCGCGGGCATGTTGTTGCTCATCGGGGTGCGCATGGTCTTGTAGAGACATGAAATAAATAACCCCGCGCGAGCAGGCTGCATCGTGCGGGGTTTTTTCGCCGGCGCCGGGGCCGGCAGGCGGCGTTGTCAGGCGTGAGCGCGCCGGTAGTCCGCGATGATTGCCGCCATCTTGTCCTTTATCAGGAGTTTCTCCTTCTTCAGATTTTCCAGCGCCATGTCGTCCATGAGGTTCGCGCGCACGTTGGCGTCGTGAACCCGTTGCTTCAGTTCGACGTGTTTCTTGTAAAGCCGCTGAAAATCGGCGCTTTCGGAAAGCAGTGCATCCACTATCTGCTGGTCAAATTCAAACATGAATCCCCCTTCGGTTGCTGGATTGCCCGGTATCGGGTCGAACTGCGGGAAGGCGGAAAGGCCGACATGAGACAGCGGTGGGAAGCCCGTCTGTCCGAGTCAGGCAGGGGCGGTCAGCGCCCCTGTGATGGCGTGCTAGTGCGGGAAGCCTCATCATGCCTTTCCATTTGTAACCTTAGTTCAGAATTTCCGGATCCTCAAGCCCGGAGGTCAGGATTAAATGGGAATTTTTCGCCGCAGGTTTTTTTCGACCAATCAACACCTTGTATCCATGCGTCGCGGCACAAGGCTGCCGGTCTCGTGGGCCCGGCCGCTTCTGCATGCCGGTTCGATCCTGGTACTCGGCGCGGTCTGCCCGGGTCCGGCCGCCGCGGACACCGGCACCGGGGCGAAAACTTTCGACGTGACCCAGGTTGCGCCCGGGTTGTATGTGCACCAGGGGCAACACGTAAACATTGACGATCCCGATCGTGACGATATCGCGAATATCGGTTTTATCGTCGGCGAGAAATGCGTCGCCGTCGTGGATACCGGCGGATCCGTTGCCGTGGGCGCCGCGCTTCTGGCGACGATCCGCGCCAGTACCGACAAGCCAATCTGTTACGTGGTCAATACCCACGGGCATTACGACCATGTACTGGGAAATGCCGCGTTCAAAGATCTCCCCGAAGTTGAATTTGCCGGCCATGCCAACCTGGCGGCCGGCCTGTCTGCCTCGACGGAGCTGTTCCTGCGCCAGTTCGGCGCGGATCTCGGCCCCAATCCGGGGCCGGACAAAATCGTCGCGCCCGCCCTGCAGGTCCGGGATCGCCGGGAGATTGATCTCGGTAACCGGGTGCTGGATCTGCGTGCCCATCCCCTGGCCCACACGGATTCCGATCTGACGCTGCTTGACCGGAACACCGGCACCCTGTGGCTGGGGGACTTGCTGTTCATGGATCGCATCCCGGTATTGGACGGCTCGCTGCCGGGCTGGATGGAGGAGTTGCGCCGCTTGCAGGAAGTAACGGCTTCCCGCGTCATTCCCGGGCACGGGCCGGCAAGCGCGCCCTGGCCGGACGCGGCCGCGCCCGAGGCTGCCTACCTGCAGAATCTGCGCGACGAGGTGCGCGCGGGCATCGCCGCGGGCCAATTCATGGAAGACCTCATGGAAACCGCCGGCCAGGCGGAAAAATCAAAATGGCTGCTGCACGAGTCCAATCACGCACGCAACGTCGGTCGTGCCTTTACCGAGCTGGAATGGGAGTAGCCGAATTGCGTTTCAGAAACGCGACGGACGATAAGGCAATGCACTCAGTTCCGGCGTGGCGCCGGTCATCAGTTGCGACAGAAGCTTTCCGGACCCCGCGGCCAGCGTCCACCCCAGGTGGCCGTGTCCGGTATTGAGGAAGACATTGTCAACGCGCGTGCGGCCGATGATCGGCACGCCGTCGCAGGTGTAGGGGCGCAACCCCGCCCAGGCGCAAACGTCCGCGCCGGGATGGGGCGCGTGGCGCGGGTAAATGCGGGCGGTCGCCGCTATCAGATTTTGAATGCGCTCCGGGCGCAGGCGCGTGTCGAATCCCGCGAATTCCGCGGTTCCCGCCACACGCAGTCTGCCGTCCATGGGCGTGAGCGCGATGTGCATGGCGTCATCCACGACCGGCAGACCGGGCCTGATGCCGCCCGCCATTGGGACGGTTATCGAGTACCCCTTCACCGGTTGAATCGGCAATTTCGCCCCGAGTCCGGCCCCGAGACGCGGTGATAGACATCCGGCGCATACAACGAACGCGTCCGCCTGCGCCGGGCCGGTGCGGGTTCGCAGCGCGATTGCCCGATCGCCGTGCAGCGTGAAACCCAGAACCTCCGCGCCCATGCGGAACTCCACGCCGCGGCGTTGCAACGATTCCGCCAATGCCCGGCAGAATCGAAAGGCGTCGCCGGATTCGTCGCCGGGAAAATGGATCGCGCCGGCCAGTCCATCGGCGACATCCGCCAACGCCGGCTCCAGCGCAACCACGCCGGACGGATCCAGGATCCCCGGCTCGACCCCTTCCGCCGCGAGCATGCGGGCCAGCGCCATACCCTCTTCCATTGCCGCAGGGTCGCGATAGATCTTGACGGTGCCGGAACAGATCTGCCCGTAGTCGAGGGCCTCGCTGCGGCGCAGCTCGCGCAAACATGCCAGGCTGTACGCTGCCAGGCGCACATTTGCGACGGCATTGGCGTGAAAGCGGGCGGCAGTGGAATTGCGCAGGAAACGCATTCCCCACCACATCAATGAACCCAGGGCTGCCGGGCGGACCAGCACCGGCGCGTCCTCCCGGCCCAGCCAGTGTGTCAGCTTGCCCATGATGCCCGGCTCGTTCCACGGCTCCGCCTGGCTGGGTGTGACCATGCCGGCGTTGGCAAAACTTGTTTCGAGCCCCGGGCCGGCGCGGCGATCGACGACGGTTACCTGCGCTCCCCGCCCGGCCAGGTAATGCGCGGAACAGAGACCGAGCAGGCCGGCACCGATGACGATGATTTTCATGGCGGGGTGTGAGGTTCCGTCCGGGGGAATCGCAGCGGGGCTTCCCCCCGGAACGTGCGCATGATCCGCTATGCTAACATGCAAAAGATCATTGACCGTCCGCAGTTCAGCCACCGCGGACGAACAGCCGCGAACACCGACCCCGGAGGCAGAGGCAGGAATGCAGGCGATGCTTGCGGAGCTGGTTGCGCACCTCGCGCTGGAACGCCTGGAGGACAATCTGTTTCGCGGCCCGAGCCGCGACATCGGCACGCCGCAGGTATTCGGCGGCCAGGTGCTCGGCCAGGCCCTGAACGCGGCCCAGGCCACCGTGGAACAGCGCGACGTTCACTCGCTGCACGCATACTTCCTCCGTCGCGGGGATTACAACGCCCCGATTATTTACGAGGTGGATCGCAGCAGGGACGGCGGCAGTTTCTCCGCCCGGCGGGTGGTCGCGATCCAGCACGGTCATCCAATCTTCACGCTGGCGGCATCGTTTCAGGCGCGCGAGCAGGGACTGGAATTCCATCCGCATCCGCCCCCGGTGCCGCCGCCTGAACAGCTCGCGGGCGTGCGTGAATACGAAACCCGGGACCTGGATCGCATGCCGGACAAACTGCGCCGGTTGCTGAAGCTTTCCGAGCCGTTCGACCTCAGGCCGGTGGAATCCGCGCGCGACCACACCGGCGAGGACCTCGCCGGGTGCAGACAGTTCTGGCTGCGAACGGCGGACAGGCTCCCTGACGACGCCGGACTGCATCGTTCCATCCTGGCGTACGTTTCCGATTACGGGCTGCTGACCACGACCTTGCAGCCGCACGGCATTCATTTCACCGATACAGACCTGCAAATGGCCAGCATCGATCATGCCATGTGGTTCCACCGCCCGTTCCGCGCCGATGACTGGCTGTTGTGCGAATACGAAGCCATCTCCACGTCCAACGCCCGCGGCCTGGCGCGCGGCTCCATCTTCCAGCGGGACGGCCGGCTGGTGGCCACCACGATTCAGGAGGGGCTGGTGCGCATACGCACCCACGGCTAAATACGTGTTCCGAAATGTGCTGCACAATTCCAGCGGCTGGTTCGATCCCATGTTGGCGGGCACGCCGTGAATACAGTCTGACCGCCAGGGATGGCGGGAATGCAGATTGCGCAGGAGCAGCAATCTGCCCTGTAGGCTCGGGTGCCGCTCCTGCGGCACACGGTCCGCCAACATGAGATCGAACCGGCCGTTTGCGCTGCAATTCGGAACAGCTATATAGCAGAAGTCTGCTCAGCCGATATGATGTTCCGGGCCCGCAACCTGCGTCTCACATGTTCGGATAGTTCGGTCCGCCGCCTCCTTCCGGCGCTACCCAGACAATGTTCTGGGTCGGATCCTTGATGTCGCAGGTCTTGCAATGCACGCAGTTCTGGGCATTGATTTGCAGCCGCGGCTGTCCGTCCGTGCTGACGATCTCGTAAACGCCCGCCGGACAGTAGCGCTGCTCCGGCGCGTCATAGTCGGCCAGGTTGACGGATATCGGTATGTCCCGATCCCGAAGGGTCAGGTGGCAGGGCTGGTTCTCCGCATGATTGGTGCTGGACAGATAGACCGATGACAGCCGGTCGAAACTCAGAATGCCGTCAGGTTTCGGATAGTCGATCCGTTTGCAGTCGCCCGCCTTGCGCAGCGTCGCGTGATCGGGCACGCGATCGCGCAACGTCAACGGCAGGCGCCCGCGGCACAGATTCTGGTCAATGAAGTTGAAGGCGGCACCGCCATACAGCCCGAATCTGTGCAGCGCCGGTCCAAAATTCCGCGCGCGGTACAGGTCATCGTGCACCCAGGACTTGCGGAACAATTCGTCAAACGCCGTCAGTTCCGTGCCGCCTCCCGCACCCGACGCCAGGGCGGAGCTGATGGACTCCGCGGCGAGCATGCCGGATTTCATCGCCATGTGCGTCCCTTTTATTTTGGCGAAATCAAGCGTCCCGGCATCACAGCCCACCAGCAGCCCGCCCGGGAACGTCATGCGCGGCAGCGAATTCAGACCACCCTTGGTGATCGCGCGCGCGCCATAGGCAATGCGCGCGCCGCCGGAGAGCGTGCGCGAGAAAAGCGGGTGGTGTTTGAGACGCTGGAATTCCTCGAATGGATTCAGATACGGGTTCCGGTAATTGAGGTCCACAATCAATCCCGCGGCTACCTGCCGATCCCCAAGGTGGTACAGGAAGAATCCTCCGCCGGCATCTCCATCGAGCGGCCACCCTGCCCCGTGAACCACGAGGCCCGGGCGGTGCTGTTTTTCCGGAACCTCCCACAGTTCCTTGACGCCGAGGGCGTAATGTTGCGCATCCGCGTCACGATCCAGATGGTATTTGCCGATGAGCCGGCGTCCGAGATGACCCCGGCATCCCTCCGCGAACACGGTGTACTTGCCCGTCACCTCCATTCCCGGCGCGAAATCGTCCCGTGCTTCGCCGTTCGCCGCGATGCCCATGTCCCCGGAGATGACGCCGGCGACGGCACCGTCTCCGCCAAACAGAATTTCGGCGGCGGCGAATCCCGGGAAAATATCCACACCCAGCCCTTCCGCCTTTTGCGCAAGCCAGCGGCAGACGTTGCCGAGGCTCACGATAAAGTTGCCCGTGTTATGCATCGGCGCCGGGACGAGAAAGTTCGGCACGCGCAGCCCGCGATGGGGTCCGGTCAGAAAATGAAACTTGTCGGCGGATACCGGCGTATCCAGCGGCGCACCCTGATTGCGCCAGTCGGGGAGCAATTCATCCAGTGCGCGCGTCTCGATCACGGCGCCGGACAATATGTGCGCGCCGATCTCGGAACCCTTTTCCAGAACACACACCGAGAGCTCGCGCTTCGATCTCGCCGCGAGTTGTTTCAGATGAACTGCAGTGGACAATCCGGCCGGGCCGCCGCCAACGATGACCACGTCGTATTCGACCCGGTCACGCTTGGTGATGGTGCCCATCTGGATCCGCGTCCCGAGCAATGACAGGACGGCGCCGGCGCGAAGTCTGCCGGTGTTGCGCGCGCCCGGTTACGTCTTCTGCTGGATGAATATAGTCCACAGGCGCGCCAATTCGGCCAGCGCCTTGTTCTGGGCCACGGCAGCCAGCGCGGTCTTGGCTTCCTCGATCTTGCCCATGCGGTACAAGGCAATGCCGAGTTGCAGGTTGGCCCCGTCCGTGGAAGTCAGTCCCTTGCCCAAACCCCGCTGAAGCGCCACCACGGCGGCGTCAATCTTGCCGTGGCTCAGATACGCCTCCCCGGTCTTTACGTCCGCGTCACCGGTCTTTGCGGCCGCTGTTTCCTTTTCCACCTGGGCCAGGGACTTGGAATCATCCACAGCCTGCGTGCTGGCCATGGTCAAAAGCCGCTTCTGGCGATCCGCGTTCTCGCCGACGCCCAGGACCTGGCCCGCGAACCCCTTGTCGAGCGTGGTTTTCGCCTCGCCCGGCAATCCCAGTTGAATGGCCAGTTCTGCAAGCTCCACGTACTCTTCCGCGTCTTCGAGCACGCCGGTCTCGTTCATCAGCCGCAGAATTTCAAAATTTTCGCGGTCGCCCAGGCCCGGAAGGTCCTGCACCATCTGCAGCCGATCGCGCCAGTATTTCTGCGTTGGATAACGCTTGAGCAGCATATCGAGCGTTTCCGCCACACCGCTCGTGTTGTTCTGCTCGAACTCCGCGCTCATCAGCAACTGCAGCCAGTCCTCCTTGACTTCCTTGCCTGACTTTTCCGCCGACCCTATCACCTCACGCAGCCCCGTTGCCGTGCCCTTGTAATCCTTCAGCAGATATTGCGACTGAATGACCAGCAGACGCATGTCCAGATCGCCGGGCGCGCTCTGGATGTACTTCTTTCCATACTCGATTGACTTGTTGTAATCCTTCAACTGGAACGCAATTTGCGCCAGCGATTTCTGCGTTTTCACAATTTCATTCGGCTCCAGGAACCCGGAGGCGATGGTCGCCTCCATGGCCCGGCCGGCGGCGCCGTAGTCGCCGCGCTGCATTTGAATGAAAACCTTGAACTGATCGATCTTGAACTGTTCGAAGGCGGTTTTGGACGAAACCGCCTCGGCCTCGCGAACCTTTTCCAGGGCCTCGTTGAGTTTCTTCTTCTGCGCCAGGTCATGCGCCTCCTGCAGCGGCTTGCCGACTTTGGAGCTTACCTTCTGCTCTTCGGCTGCGGCCGAGTTCGTCGCAATGCCCAGGGAGATTGCGGCCAGCAGTGTCACCGCCAGGCCGATGCGTGAAATGACATTGCTCCAGTTCATGTTCCTGACTCCTCTCCATGAAAACGCCACGGCGGGCCACCCGCCGTGGCGCGCAATTGATGTGACGTCACTCCAGATACTGTTCGTTGCCGACGAAGCCAATGCGCTGTATTCCAAGCCGCTGCGCGGCCGCAAGCACGTTTGCCACGTGGTCATATTTCGACAGACGATGGGGACGTATATGGACTTCCGGCTGCGGAACCTTTCTTGCCTCGCGAATGAAATAAGACCGCAGGGTTGTATGACTCGGAACAATCGTGCCGTTCCAGATGACGGTTCCGTCAAAGTCCACCTCAAGGTCTATAACCTCCGGCGGTACCGGCGGCGGCAGATTGTCGCCGCGCGGCATGTCCAGTTTGACAGCATGAGTCTGAATCGGGATGGTGATGATCAGCATGATCAGCAACACCAGCATTACGTCAATCAACGGCGTGGTGTTGATGTCCAAGAATACATCAGCATCGCCACCACTTGGACCCACCGACATGGCCATGGTTCCAGCCTCCTTAGTTTACCTTGTCAAGCCCTGAAACCGTTCAGAGATTCGCCGGTTAATGCTGGCCAGGTTCCGGCTGGGTTATAAAGCCGACTTTTACAATGCCGCCGCGCTGTACCGCGACGATCACCCTGCCGATATTTTCGAAACGGGTATTGCGATCGCCGCGCACGTGGATCTCCGGCTGCGGTACCAGCACGGCTACCTCCTTTACCTTGTCAATCAGGGCACGCGTGTTCGGAACGCGACGCTCGTTCCAGAACATGTTGCCTTCCCGGTCGACCGCGATGACGATGTTCTCGGGTTTGGTGACGGTGGCCTGATTGGCCGCCTTCGGCAGTTCCACCGGCACGGTCTGGATCACCACCGGGATGGTAATCAGGAAGATGATCAGCAGCACCAGCATCACGTCCACGAGGGGCGTGGTGTTGATCGTGGAGATAGCTTCGGAAAACTCCTCTTCGCCGCCGCCGGTACCGACGCTCATCGCCATGCTCAGCGACCCCCGGCCTGAGCGGCGGCGACGCGCCTGCCGCTCAACAGCACGGCATGCACATCAGAGGAGAAGTTGCGCAGATTTTCCAGCGCCACCTTGTTGCGGCGAACCAGCCAGTTGTAACTGAGCACCGCGGGCACAGCGACCGCCAGACCGAGGGCGGTCATGATCAGCGCCTCACCTACCGGACCCGCCACCTTGTCAATGCTGGCCTGGCCGGCGATGCCGATGGCGATCAAGGCATGGTAGATGCCCCATACCGTACCGAACAGGCCGACGAATGGGGCGGTTGAGCCCACGGTCGCGAGGAATGCCAGGCCGGTCTGCAGTTCGCTGTTGACCGACTCCACCGCGCGTTGCAGCGACATGGTCACCCATTCGTGCAGATCGATCTGGTCGGTCAGCTTGCCTTCATGGTGCGACGCCGCGCCCAGAGCGTCCTCCACGACCATTCGGTACACATTTTCCTTGTTCAGCTTCGACGCGCCGTCTTTCAGGCTGGACGCCGTCCAGAACTGCCTGCCGACCACCTTGAACTGCGTTATCAGGCGCTGCTGGTAGATCAGCTTCGCGAACAGGATGTACCAGGAAAATACCGACATGATGACCAGTATCATCAGCGTGCCCTTCGCGACGAAGTCACCTTGCGCCCAGAGCGCCTGGAGCCCATAAGGATTTTCCACCAGCTCCGTATCGGCGACCGGCGCTTCAATGTCGGCAGGGGATTCTCCGGCTGCCGGCGCAGCGGTTGCCATGGGGTCGGCAGCGGGTGCCGCACCCGACATCGGATCCGTCATGCCGGCACTCGCATCCGCCGCGCCAGCAAACGGGTCTGCGCTGCCCGCCGGCGCAGCGGCCGGATCGGTGGCCGCAGGATCCTGCGCAACCGCGATTGAAGCACACAGGAAAACTGCAATCGCCACCGCTGTGTGCAGTGTGTGGCGCAGTCGCATTTGCTTCGTCATGAGAAATACCTCATCTGGGTTGCAACTTTAGATTATGTTCGAACTGATTGCGTCGGTATTGTTTGTTCCCGGGACCGGGAGGCATCAGGTCGTCAATCTGAACGTGACCTTGACCCTGTGCCACATGGCCTTCGGCTTGCCGTCCTCGGTGCCTGCCTTGAACGTCCAGCGCCGCAAGGCCTCCTTCACGGCTGCCTCGTCCAGGCGCGGGAAACCGCTCGGGGACTCGACCTTTGCCTCTGCCACCTTTCCGTCTTCACCTATCAACAGCGCGAGCACAACCGATCCTTCCTCATTCAGACGGCGCGATGCGGATGGATAATCGGGCTGCGTATACTTCACGGATTTGGGCAGCACAACAACCTTTTCCGCCTTGGGCGGCGGCGGGGGCGGCGCGGGCGCCCGCTTCTCGCTGGTTACCTGGGTGATGGCGGTCGCCGGCGCTGCCGCGGGCAGGGCGATCGCAATTTCCGGGGGCGGGACAAATTCGGGCGGCGGCGGCTCGAATTCAGGCGGAGGCGGCGGAGGTTCAGCCTCCTCTTCTTCTTCTTCCATTTCGATGATATCGGCTTCAAGCGGGCCTTTCATCACTTCGACATTGGCGCGGCTCAGGCCATAGGCCAGGCCGTACACAATAAAAACGTGCATGATGATCACGACCGCCATGGAAATCAGGCGGCCGGCGGGATTTTCCGTGCGGCGTAATGGCATGGTCAGCGGCTGGAAAATGCGTTGACCGGAATGGAGAATGCCGGCGTCATGAATGCGTCTGTTAGGTGGTTCATCAGTCAGCGCCGGATCAGATTACCCGGCATTATTTTCTCTGGTGGTGCCGGCAATCAGCGCGCACCACTTGTTTCCCGTCACTGGAAAAACCCCCTGCCTCGTTTGTTCTGCCGGCTGGAACCGCGGGCGATGGACGCCCTGAGACTTTGAGGAAAATCCGCTAGTTATCGCCACGGCCGCCGCCGCGGAGCGGCGTATACTAACTTGACCCTCCGCCGGTGTGCAAATGGGAAAATCCGGGCAAAACCCGGCTCCGAATCCGACTACAGCCGGTCTTGCGGACGATAGTAGCTCATGCCCGACACCAGTGCCGGGCTGGCAAATCACAATGTGGCAGCCACCAGTGGCGAATCCCGGCCGGAGCGTCAGACTGCTCCAGCGTGCCGCCGATGGCGTCCGCCGGTAACCGGCCGAACAGATGTGTGGGCACCAGACCGTGCCCCGAGTACCCCTGGGCAAAATACCGGCCCGCCCGGCATTTGCGGCCTGAATGAGCAGGCGAAGTCGCCACCGCCGAGGGCATGAATTGCGGCTCACACCGCGCGCAGATACCACTCGTAATCCCGGTTGCTGATCTGGGCGTGGAACTGTTCGCTTTCGCTGTGCCGGCAGACGCTGTAGATGCGGCAGAACTCCCGATCCAGGTATTCCGGCAACAGCTTGCTGCGATCGAACAGCCCCAGCGCCGCGTCCCAGCGCGTCGGCAGCGTCACTTCGAGGTTCTCCAGGACGGTCCCCTCCGGCACCATCGGACCCGGGTCGCACTTGTGCTTCAGTCCGTAATGAATGCCCATCAGGATCGCGGCCATGACCAGGTATGGATTGGCATCCGCCCCGGCCACGCGGTGTTCGATGCGCAGATTCCTGGCGTCGCTGACCGGGATGCGCAGCGCCACACCGCGGTGGTTGTATCCCCAGTTCGGCTTCAGCGGCACAAAGGAGCGGGGCCGCAGGCGGCGGTAGGAATTCGCGTTCGGCGCGAAGATGGCCATGCATTCGGCCATGGTCCTGGCGAGCCCGCCCATCGCATGACGCATGCCGCTGCCGATGGGCGGAGTTCCGTTGCCGCCGGCCGACAGGATGTTCCGCCCCTTGCCGTCATAGACGCTCACGTGAATGTGCAGGCCGTTGCCGGCGTGTTCCGCGAACGGCTTCGCCATGAAGGTCGCGCCATAGCCGTGCTTGCGCGCGACCCCCTTGATGACGCGCTTCAACAGCACCGCGTGATCGCACGCCAGGATCGGGTCATTGACGTGGTGCAGATTGATCTCGAGCTGGCCGGGCGCGAATTCGGAATGCGTCGCCGTGGACGGCAGGCGCTGCTGCTCGCAGGTGACGTGCACGTCCTCGATGAACGCGTCGCAATCCCACAGATCTTCGGTCATTGAATATTGCAGGCCATCCTGCTGGATCCCGGTGCCCGGCACGCGCGGGAACTGCGGCACCGGCGTGAGTTCGGACGACGGCTGCAGCAGGTAAAACTCCAGCTCGGTGGCCACCACGATGCGCAACCCCATGTCCAGCAGCGGCTGCATGGACCTGCGCAGCACATTGCGCGAGTCGTAATAGCTGATGTCCCCGTTGATCCTGGTCATGCCCACCAGTGCCTGGGCCGTCTGCGACTCGAGCCATGGAACCGTGGCCAGCGTGTCGCGAACCGGAAGGATCATGTTGTCCGGATCGCCGTCAATGGATCCCAGCCCGAGTTCCGGGATGGTTTCGCCCTTGCTGCTCAGCAGCGGCATGGACCCGCACGCTTTGATCCCGTCGCGATACAGCTCGGCCGCTTCCGAGAACGGAATGCGCTTGCCGCGCAGAATGCCGTTGATGTCTGCCATGACGACTTCGAGCATGCGCATGCCGGGCGCGTCCCTGAGATACCGTTTCAGTTCCCCGATGCCGGCCTGATTGGGGATCCCCGACCGGGGCAGTCTCGTTTTCTTTCTGGTTCTCATCGGTGTTTTCTCCCGGGCAAAGGGTAGCCCCCGCGCGGCAATTATTCAGGTTCCCGAATCGGGCTGCCAGTGGCCGGGACCATGATCATCAGGGCATCCACCGCCGTGCAGCCGACCGGGCGCACGCGCACGGGATTGACGTCCAGCTCCAGAATCAAATCGCCCAGCGCCCCGGCCAGCGCCGAGAACGATGCCGCGGCGCGGCAGAACGCGCCGATATCCACCCCCGGCGTGCCGCGCACGCCGTCCAGCAGCGCCCGCAGCCGCAGGCGCCCCAGCATCCGTTCCGCCGTCGCGGCGTCAAACGGCGGCAACGCCGTGATCACGTCATTCAGCACCTCCGCGTGGATGCCGCCGAAACCCATGATGATCACCGGGCCGAATTGCGGATCGCGCCGCATGCCGAGAAACATTTCAACCGCAGGGTCCGGTACAAACGCCGACACCGTCACCGACGGACCCAGTCTCCGCAAAAGATCGGCGTATGCACCGGAGAGCGCGGCCGCGCCCACCAGGTCAAGATGCACGCCTCCCATGTCGGTCTTGTGCGTGACGCCGGGTTGCGCCGTCTTCAGCGCCACCGGGTAGCCCAATTGCTCCGCGCGCTCCAGCGTCTCTTCCAGGGCGCCGCATTGATGCGCCGCCACGGCGGGCACGCCGAAATCCGAAAGACACCGCAACGCCTCCGCTTCCCCGGGAGCAGACCCGGAAACGAGCCGCCGGCGCCAGCGTGACACCACGGGTTCATCCGGGACGGGAGGGCGCGGTTCCCGTCGATCGAGAAAATCGCGAAACGACAACAGCGCCTTCGCGCCGCGTAGAAACGTCGCGACACCGTCCAGCACCGGGAATCCGGCGCGCGTGGTCTCCAGCACGAGCGGATCCGAAGCCACGCCCTGCGTCGCCGCGACCAGGAACACCGGCTTTCCGGACGCCGCGTGTCCGCGCCGGAGATATTCGACGTAGCCGGCATGCAACCGCCCGCCCGGTCCGCGATCATGCACCACGGCGCCCAGCGCCGCGCCGGGATCACGGAGCAGGACTTCAAAACATTCCGCCATTCTGTGGTGATACCCGGTCCCACCCGCGCTCCAGGCATCCAGTGGATTGACCGCGGGCAGGCCCGGGTCCAGCAACGATTGAAGCACCTGCGTGCTTTCCGATGTCAGGGTTGTCAGCGGCACACCCTCGGCGGCGGCGAGGTCCACGAGCAACTGCTGTTCTCCGCCGGAGTCGTGCAGCGTCACCAGCCCGCCGGCACCCGGCGCATGCGGTTGCGCATGCATGATGAGCGCGGCCACCAGGTCATCCATGTCGCGCGCGCGCTGCACGCCGAATTTCTCGAACACGGCGTCATAGACCGCGTCGCTGCCGGACAGGGCGCCCGAATGGGAGCGGGCAAACTCCCGGGCCAACCCCGTGCGTCCCGTCTTGACCGCCACGATCGGGATGCGCCGGGCGCGGGCCTTGCGCAGGGATGCGATGAATCGTTCCGGGGCGCGGCTGGTTTCGAGAAACAGCCCGACAACACGCGTCTCGCGCTGCTCCAGCGCATAATCCAGATAGTCTTCCAGAGTCACGGTCAATTCCTGTCCCGGCGACACCGCCAGGCAGAAATCGAGCCGCTCTTCCACGTCCAGAATCCCGGACATGCCGGCGCCGGACTGACTCAGCAACACGACATTGCCGCCCGTCCGGTGGGCGCGCGTGTCAAATCCGCAGGCCCAGATTGAACGCGTGAAGTTGTAGTAACCCATGCCGTTGCCGCCGCAGGCAAACACGCCGGCGGCCTCGAGCCGCCGCCGCACGCGCTCCTGCAACGGCGGGTCACCGTCATCGGCCAATACCAGCGCGGAGTAGATCACGCAGGATCGCATCCCCCGCGCGATGGCTTCCTCGAGCGCCGGTTCGATCCGCGCATCGGCAATGGCGAAGATGATCTGTTCGGGCGCGAACGGGAGATCGGAGATCCTGGCCAGGCACTGGACCCCCTCGACTTCCGCGTAGCCCGGGTTCACCGCGGCAAGGCGCCCCGGGTACGCGCCGGCCAGCAGGTTGCGCATCACGGCATTGCCGACGGTGCCCGCGCGCCGCGAGGCGCCGACAACGGCAATGGAACCGGGATTCAACAAGGCATCGAGCCGGTGGGACGGCTCAACACCGCGGGCGAGGCTCCTCAATTGGCGACCGCTTCTCTGGGTGGAGACTTCAGTTCGTCGAGAGTCTGGTCCACCGCCCGCTCGAATGCGGACAGCGTTGCGCCGAGGCAGGGGTCATCGTGGGCCGCGCAGCAGAACCACGGTTCCCGCGAATCAGGCTCGACCAGGACACCCAGCTCGTGCAGCTTCGGCGCCAATGTGTCATAAAACAAATAGTTTGTGTTCACCCAGTCACGATAATCTTTCGGCGGCGCAGGGGCAAAAAACAGGCCGGACAGTGCCGGGTGCCCGACAAAACAGTGGGGGATGCCGCGCCGCGACAGGATCTGCCCGAGTCCGTCGCGCAGCCACCGGCCATACTGGGCGATATTCTCCAGCGTCGCGGTGTCTTCCAGGATCTGCAGCGTCCGATCGGCGGCCGCCAGCGACACGGGGTGTCCCGTGAACGTGCCGCCGTGCACGACACCTTTGCCCACCCGGCGCATGATGTCCTCGCGCCCGCACAACGCGGAGATTGGATAGCCGTTGGCCATGGATTTTGCAAACGTGCACAGGTCCGCACGCACGCCCATGAGCTCCTGCACGCCGCCACGCGCCACGCGAAATCCGGTCTTGACCTCGTCCATGATCATGACGACGTCGTATTTGTCGCACAGCGCGCGCACGTCCTTCAGATACTGCGCATCGGCGGTGATGGCGCAGCAGTTGCCCATCATCGGCTCGATCAACAGCGCAGCGATTTTGCCGGCATGACGCTTGAACAGCCGCTCCAGCCGGTTCGCATCGTTCAACGGCACGCTGTAAATCAGGTGGCTGTAAAGGCCTGGCACGCCCGCGCTGTACGCCACCAGCTCCGGGTCGCCGTCGCCCTGACGCCAGTTTTCGATGTCGATCTGCCACAACCCTTCGCTGAACACGCCGTGGTATCCACCCTCCACCAGCACGTAGGAATCGCGGCCGGTATGGGCCCGCGCCAGACGCAAGGCCGCCATCACGGCCTCGGTTCCCGACACCGAAAACCGTACCAGCTCCGCCGCCGGGACCATGCGTGCGATACGTTCCGCCACGGCCAATTCCCGTTCCGTGGAAAGCGCGAACACGCCGCCCACGTCCAGCGCTTCGCGCACGGCCTCGTCCACTCGCGGATCGGCATAGCCGAGGATGTTCGGCCCATACCCCATGCGATAGTCCACGTACTCGTTGCCGTCGAGATCCCACAGGCGCGCGCCCCTGCCCCGGCGCACATAAATGGTCCGCTCGCCCCAATTGCGGAAATCGGAGGTGACGCCCAGCGGCAGGCGCCGTACGGCCTTTTCGTAATGGGCTCTGGAGGCGGACAGGTTGCGCGGCATGACAGCAGGAGACCGGACGAAACAATGGCATAATCCTGTCATGCCCGGCACGGGTTTGTCCAGGTGCAATTGAATGAATACTCATTCATTTATTGATATGCAACCAGACGCAGAATGTGTGCTAACCTGAGGTCCGTAAAGGGTTTTTCCGGATCGTCAGACCATGAAAAAGGACAACAAAAACACCGGGGCTCGCGGAAAACGCGAGAAGAACAAGGAGCTGCGCCGGTTGCAGTTGATCCGCGCCACGATCCGCTCCGTGGCCCGGCGCGGGTTCGCCGAAACCACGATGGCGGATGTGACGCGCGAGGCGGGCCTGAGTCTCGGGCTGATCAATCTGCATTTCAAGAGCAAGGACCGGCTGATGGAGGAAACGCTGCGCCACCTGTCCGGGGAGTACGAGTCGGCCTGCTTTGCCGCCATGGCATCCGCGGGCCCGACCGCCGCCGACAAATTGCGCGCGCTGGTGGAGCTGGACTTCAGCCCCAGGGTCTGCGATCGGCGCAAGCTTGCCGTCTGGTTTTCGTTCTGGGGGGAGGCCCGTTCGCGCCCCACCTACCAGCAGATCTGCGCCCGCAATGACCGCCGCTATGAAAAAATCGTCACCGACCTGTGCCAGGAAATCATCGAGGTCGGCGGCTACGCCGGCATCCGCGCCGCCACGGTCGCAAACGGGCTGTCGGCCCTGGTCAACGGGCTCTGGCTCGACATGCTGATGACGCCGGACGACATGCCGCCGGAGAACGCCCGCGATATCAGCGTGTTCTACCTGTCGCACGCGTTTCCGAATCATTTCGCCAATCCCTGACCCCGGAGCAGATCCCGATGGACATCGCCCTGCCGGAAGACGCCGCGTGCTGGCGCGAGACCGCGCGCCGGTTCGCGCAGGAAGAACTGATCCCCAATGAGATCGAGGCCGAAATGAACAACGGCCTGATTGCACCTGACAAACGCGCGCACCACCAGCGTCTGGCACTGGAGCTCGGTTTCTCGCGCATGGACGTGCCGAAGGCGCATGGCGGCCTGGAACTCGGGATGACCGGACAGGTCGCGGTCTGGGAACAACTGGGGCGGGTCACCAACGGGCTGTGCTGGTGTTTCTGCGAACCCCAGCAGTGGATGTTCGAGGCCTGCACGCCGGATCAGCTCCAGCGTTACGTGCTGCCGCTGATGCGCGGCGAGCGGCACGACTGCTATGCGATCACCGAGGCCGAACCCGGCTCCCAGGAGGTAATCAACACGACCGCGACGCGTTGTCCGGGCGGATACCGGGTCAACGGAGAAAAATGGTACGTCACCGGCGCCAATTTCGCGGACTTCATGTGGCTTCAGGCCAGGCTGGATTCCGGCGCATCGGCGCTGCTGCTGGTGGACATGGACAGCCCGGGGCTCGAAATCGTGCGCACGCCGCTGTTCAGCCACACCTTCGCCTCCCATCACCCGATCTATCGTCTGGCGGACGTGGTTGTGCCGGATGGAAACCGCGTCGGCAGTGACGGCGCGGGCCTGCATTACATGCGGAGCTGGTTCCGCCACGAGCGCATGATGATCGCGGCGCGGTGCTGCGGTGCCGCGGCCCGACTCATCGAGGAGGCGCACGCATTCGCCCAGGGACGCATGCTGGACGGCGAACCGCTGTCATCCAAACAGGCGATCCAGTTCATGCTTGCCGACAGCGTCACGGAACTCTGGGCCGCGCGGCTGATGACCTACGAGGCGGCCTCGGCCCACGATCAGGGCGCTGATCTGAAGTCCCTGCACGGCCGTTGTTCCATGGTCAAACTGTATGCATCGGAAATGGCCAATCGCGTCGCCGACCGCGCCGTGCAGATCTTCGGCGGGCGCGGCTACATGCGCGAAAACGTCGCCGAGCGCTTTTTCCGCGAGCTGCGCGTGGATCGGATCTGGGAAGGCACCAGCGAGATCCAGCGGCTCATCATCGCCGGCCACCTCAACCGGCGCGGATTGCGCGACATGTAGAATGCCTGTCCATGGCGGCCCGGCTGCGATACCTCCTCCCTGCATTCCTTGCCTGCGTTGCGGCGGGCGCCGCCGCTGCGGGCGAAGCCCCGGTCGTTAACGTCTACAACTGGGCCGATTACATCGGCCCGACAACGATCAAGGACTTCGAGCGCGAGACCGGGATCAAAGTCAACTACGACATCTACGACACCAGCGAGATCGTGGATGCGAAGGTAATGGCCGGCGGCTCCGGCTATGACGTGGTCCTGCACTCCGCGACCTTCTCCCACCGGCTGCTGAAGCACGGCATTTTCCGGCCCCTGGACCGGTCGAAACTGACCAACTGGCATCACCTGGACGACAGGCTGCTGGCATTGTTCGAGCCGTTCGATCCGGGGATCCGTCACAGCGCGCCTTACATGTGGGGCACCATGGGCTTCGCCTACAATCTGGACATGGTGCGTGAGCGGATGCCCGACGCGCCGCTGGACAGCGCCGCGCTGGTGTTCGATCCCGCCATCGTCTCCCGCTTCGCCGACTGCGGGGTGTCATTGCTGGACTCGCCGACCGACGTCATCCCCACCGCGATGCTGTACCTGGGGCACGAGGCCAACTCCGTGGACCCGCAACAACTGAAGGAAGCGGAGGATCTACTGAAGAAGATCCGGCCCTACATCAAATATTTCAGTTCCACCAAGATGCTCGTGGACATGCCAAACAAGGAGGTCTGCATCGGCATGAGCTGGTCCGGGGATTATTCCGTCGCGTGGACGCGCGCCCGCGAGGCGGGGATAGCCATCAACCTCGGCTACAGCGTCCCGAGGGAAGGGGCTCCCTACTGGCTGGATGCCGCCTACGTTCCCGCCGACGCGCCGCACCCGGATAATGCGCATGTGTTCATCAATTTCCTGCTGCGACCGGACGTAATCGCCGCCATTTCGAATTTCACCGGCTATGCGAACGCCAACCGTGACGCCACGCCGCTGGTCAAACAGGAATTCCGCGACAATCCGGGCATATATCCGGACGAACGCTTCATGCAGCGCATGCACTGGACGGCGGTCCTGGACCCGAAGGTTGAGCGCCTGCGTTCCCGGGCCTGGACCCGGGTGAAGACCGGGCTCTGAATACGTGTCCCAAAATATGTACAAGTACTCAACGGGTGGTCCGATCCCATGTTGGCAGACACGCCGTGAATACAGTCTGACCGCCAGGGATGGCGGGAATGCAGATTGCGCAGGAGCAGCAATCTGCCATGTAGGCTCGAGTGCCGCTGTCTCTGCGGCACACGGTCCGCCAACATGGGATCGGACCACCCGCCTGCTCTGCAATTCGGATCATTAATTTGGCTTACAGCGCCCGCATGCCGGATTCCCCCGCGCAGTCCCCCTCCAGCGACGCGGCACGCCGCCTCCCGCGGCCGTGGGATAATCCGGCGCAGGTGCCGTTCATTCAAATCAAAGGGCTGTCGAAGCGCTTTGACGACGTGACCGCCGTCAACGATGTTTCGCTGGATATCTTCCGGGGCGAACTGTTCGCGATCCTCGGTGGCTCGGGCAGCGGCAAGACCACGCTGCTGCGCATGCTGGCCGGGTTCGAGCAGCCCGCCGCCGGCAGCATCGTCATAGACGGCGTGGACATGACTCCGGTCCCGCCCTACGAACGGCCCGTGAACATGATGTTCCAGTCCTATGCGCTGTTTCCGCACATGACGGTGGAGCAGAACGTGGCCTACGGGCTGCGCAAGGAAGGACTGCCGCGCGCGGACATTGCGCGGCGCGTGGCGGAGATGCTGGCACTGGTCAAGCTGGGATCCCTGGGCGGACGCAAGCCGGATCAGTTGTCCGGCGGCGAGCAGCAACGCGTCGCGCTGGCGCGCGCGCTGGTCAAGCGGCCCAAGGTGCTGCTGCTGGACGAGCCCCTGGCGGCGCTGGACCGGAAACTGCGCGAACATACGCAGTTCGAGCTGATGAACATCCAGGACCAGCTCGGGATCACCTTTCTCGTGGTCACACACGACCAGGAAGAGGCGATGACGCTCGCGACCCGCATCGCCGTCATGAACGCCGGCCGGTTCGTGCAGGTGGGGACACCGGCGGAAATCTACGAGTTTCCATGCAACCGCTTTGTCGCCGATTTCTTCGGCACCGTGAATCTGTTTTCCGGCCGGGTTGCCGGGAACTCGGGCGACACGCTCAGTTTTCGCGCCGACAATCTGCCGGGCGTCATTTGCGCGCCGGCAACCACCTGCCAGACCGGGGATGAGGCATGGATCGCCGTACGACCGGAGAAGATATCGTTGTCCAAGGCGCCGCCGGCCGGATCAGACGAGAATGTTTTCAGGGGCATGGTGTGGGACCTGGCCTATTACGGCAACCTGTCGCTGTATCAGATCAATCTGGACGGCGGCCACATCATCGAGGTCAGCGTGCAGAACCGCGTGCGCTCGGCGCAGCGGGTTGCAGAATGGTATGACGAGGTCTACGTCTACTGGGGCAAGCAGAACAGCGTGGTGTTGCGGGAATGACCCGGACGGCGTCGGCAACAGGCGGGTTGATGCAGAACCGGGATATGCCTCTGCCTGTCAGCGGCCGCTGGTGGCGCGCCGGCGCCATCGCCATCCCCTATGCGTGGCTGCTGCTGTTCTTCCTTGCCCCGTTCCTGTTGGTATTCAAGATCAGTGTCGCCGATCCCGTCGTCGGCCAGCCGCCGTTCACCGCCCTGTTCCCCGGCGGCGGATCCGGTCTGGTGCATATTTCCTGGGACAACTATCGCTTTTTGTTCGAGGACAATCTCTACCCGGTGAGTTATCTCAAATCCGTGCAGATTGCGTTCGTCTCGACGCTGCTGTGCCTGTTGCTCGGATACCCGCTCGCCTATGCCATTGCCCGCGCCCGGCACCCCTGGCGCAACGTCCTGCTGATGCTGGTCATCCTGCCGTTCTGGACATCGTTCCTGCTGCGCGTGTACGCGTGGATGGGCGTGCTCTCCGATCACGGCCTGGTCAACAACCTGCTGCTGTGGCTCGGCGTCATCGAGCGCCCGCTGAAGATCCTGTATACCGACCTCGCCGTCTACCTCGGCATCCTGTACAGCTATCTGCCTTTCATGGTGCTGCCGCTGTATGCGTCGCTGGAGCGCCTCGACCCGGACCTGCATGACGCGGCGGAGGACCTGGGCGCCGGCCCGCTCACGGTGTTCCGCGACATCACGCTGCCGATGTCGTTGCCGGGAATCATCGCCGGCTCCCTGCTGGTGTTCATCCCGGCCATCGGCGAATTCGTGATCCCGTCGCTGATGGGCGGACTCGACTCGCTGATGATCGGGCGCACGCTTTATGAGGAGTTCTTTTCCAATCGCGACTGGCCGATGTCCGCCGCCGTGGCGACCGTGCTGCTGTTGATCCTGGTGTTGCCGATCATGGTGTTTCAGCGTTACCAGGTCCGGGAACGGGCCGGCGTGCAATGAACCGGCGTTACCCACCGTTCCTGATCGGCGTGCTCGCGTTCGCGTACGCGTTCCTGTACGTGCCCATCGTCCTGGTCATCGTGTATTCGTTCAATGATTCGCGCCTGGTCTCCGTGTGGGGCGGATTCTCGCTGCGCTGGTACCGCGCGCTGCTGGAGAACGAGCAGGTGCTGCGGGCGGCATGGCTCAGCCTGCGCGTGGCCATAGTCAGCGCGACCGTGGCGACGGTGCTGGGCACGCTGGCCGGGATCGCGTTGACGCGCATGGGCCGGTACCCCGGCCGGTTCCTGTTCACCGGCATGCTGGCCGCGCCGCTGGTGATGCCCGAGATCATCACCGGTCTGTCGTTGCTGCTGTTGTTCGTGACTTTGCAGGATCTCATCGGCTGGCCGTCCGGGCGCGGCGCATTGACGATCACGTTGTCGCACATCACGTTCTGCATGGCTTTCGTCGCCGTCGTGGCGCAATCGCGTCTCGCGGCCATGGACGCGGCGCTGGAGGAAGCCGCCCTGGATCTCGGCGGGACGCCGTTCCGGGTCACGCTGGACATCACGCTGCCCCTGATCATGCCGGCCATGGTTTCCGGCTGGCTGCTGTCCTTCACGCTGTCGCTGGATGATCTCGTCATCACCAGCTTCGTCTCCGGGCCCGGCGCCAGCACGCTTCCCATGCTGATCTATTCCAAGGTCAAGCTGGGACTGACGCCGGACATCAACGCCCTGGCGACGCTGATCATCGTGATGGTTTCCATTTGCGTCGGCGTCGCCGGGTGGCTCATGTACCGGCGTCCGGTCCCGCAGCGGGTTTGACCGCCATGCCCGCGGCAACCGCAACGAAAGCACCGTTCGACGAAGTCATCGCGCTGGTGGGCGCCGGCGACACCGAACGCGCCGAGGCGCTGTGCAGCGAGGCGGTGCAGCGCGACGGGCGCGACGTCAACATGCTGGCGCTGCATGGCGCCGTGCTGTTGAAGATGCGGCGCATGACCGACGCCGAACAGGCCCTGCGCCGGGCGATCGCGCTGGCCCCTTCCTTCGCCAAACCGCGAGAGGATCTTGGGCAACTGTTGCTCCGCACCGGCCGCACGCAGGAGGCGGCCACGGAACTCCGGCACGCGGTACGACTGGAGCCGGCGCTGGATCAGGCCTGGTTCAACCTCGGCAAGGCGCTGGCCGCGCTGGGTCACGGCCGGGAAGCGGATGCGGCCTTCGAGCGATCCTTCGAACTCGTTCCGGAGCGCAAGGCGCTGGCTTACGCCTCCAAGGCGCATCACGAGGGGAAACTGGATGAAGCGGAACGCGCCTACCGCGACGTCCTGCGCCGCAACCCCGGCAACGTGGATGCCCTGCGCCTGCTGGCGGGCATCGCGCTGCAGGCGCGGCGGCAGGATGAGGCGGAGCGTCTGCTGCGCAAGGCGCTGGCGCTGGCGCCGGATTTTGTCGCCGCGCACGTGGACCTTGCACAACTGCTGAAGGAACAGGACCGCATCGAGGAGGCCATCGAATCGCTGCGCGCCGCCCTGGGCATCGAACCGGACAATGCCCGCACGCACTTTCTGCTGGGCGGAACCCTGGCCCCTGCCGCACTGACCCATGAGGCCATCGAGTCCTACCGGCGCGCGCTGGCGCTGAATCCGAATCACGCCGGGGCCTGGCTCGGGCTCGGACATACACTGAAAACCGTGGGCAACGTGGACGAAGCGATCCATGCCTACCATGAAAGCGCCCGCTTGCGGCCGAATAACGGCGAGATCTACTGGAGCCTCGCGAATCTCAAGACCTACCGCTTCAGCGACGCGGAGGTCGCCGCCATGGAGGAAAAAATCGCCGCCGGGAAGCTGTCGATGCTGTCCGAGGTAAACATGCTGTTTGCGCTGGGCAAAGCCTGCGAGGATCGCGCCGACTACGAGCGGGCCTGGGACCGTTACGCGCGCGGCAACGCAAGGCGCCGGGAGGATGAATGGTACGACCCGGTCCAGACCCAGGTCCTGCACGACAGCATCGTGGACACGTTCGACAGGGCGCTGCTCGACAGTCACGCCGGCGGCGGCGATCCCGATCCGGCCCCGATCTTCATCGTCGGACTGCCGCGTTCCGGCTCCACGCTGCTGGAGCAGATCCTCGCCAGCCACAGCCAGGTGGAAGGCACGGCCGAGCTGCCCTACATCGGGCGCGTCGTGAACTCGCTGCACCTCAACCGTGCCGACGGCGTGAATTATCCGGCCGCCGTGCGCGAGCTGGGAGACTCGAACCTGCGCGACCTCGGCCGGGAATACCTGCGGCTGTCATTGCTCCATCGCTGCCGCGGCGCGCCGCGTTTCATAGACAAGATGCCGAACAATTTCCCCCACATCGGCTTCATTCACCTGATCCTTCCCAATGCCCGCATCGTGGACGCTCGGCGCCACCCGCTGGACGCCTGTGTGAGCTGTTTCCGGCAACTGTTCGCCCGCGGCCAGCCATTTACCTACGATCTCGTGGACATCGGCGAGTATTACCTCCAGTACCGGAAATTGATGGACCACTGGCACAACGTACTGCCCGGCAAGGTGCTCACCGTGCAATACGAGGAACTGGTCGGGGATTTCGAGAACCAGGTGCGGCGGCTGCTGGACTACTGCGGCCTGCCGTTCGAGGACAACTGCCTGCGCTTTCACGAGACCGAGCGCCCGGTGCGCACGCCCAGTTCGGAGCAGGTGCGCCGCCCCGTCAACACCGAAGCCATCGGCCGCTGGCGGCACTACGAAAAACATCTGGATGCGCTGAAAGAGGTACTGCAACCGCTCTTATAGGGAAGCTCTGATTAACATCAGAGCTTCCCGCAGTGCAAGGATGCACTGCCATTTTCAATGACTGCAAGTCATTGAAAATGTGAGGCAAGCGAAAACCACGCTTTTCGCTTGCCGTCCTCTGACAACACCGTGATGGGGTTGTTCAGAGATTCCTTAACTTTCCACTTTTGACTGGTGGC
>JACORW010000077.1 GCA_016179185.1 Gammaproteobacteria bacterium
GCCCTGAGGTTCGCCGAAAATCAGGAATCACACGAAAATATTTCGACTTTTTTTGTGACTTATAACTTTTGACTTGTGACTTTATTTATCGGGCATTCGCATCGTGACGAATTCCTCGGCGGCCGTGGGATGAATGCCGATAGTGGCGTCAAACATGGCCTTCGTGGCACCGGCTTTCATGGCGACGGCGATCCCCTGGATGATCTCGCCGGCATCCGGTCCCACCATGTGCGCGCCGAGCACCCGGTCCGTCGCCTTGTCAACGATGAGCTTCATCAGCGTTTTTTCGCTGCGCCCGCCCAGCGTCTGTTTCAGCGGCGTGAAGCTGGAGCGGAACACGGAAATCCCGTTGCCGTTTTTCCGGGCCGCCTCTTCGGTCAGGCCCACCATGGCAAAATTCGGCTGGCTGAAGATGCAACTGGGGATGCCGCGATAGTCCACGCCGGACGGCTGGCCGCCGAACAATGATCGGGCCAGCACGGTGCCTTCCGCGGTGGCCACCGGGGTCAGCTTGATCCGATCGGTGACGTCGCCGATGGCGTATATGTGTGGAACGGACGTCTGCAGCGACTCATTCACCTCGATGGCGCCGCCCGGCCGGGTGCGCACGCCGGCCGCCTCCAGGCCGAGAGCCGACGTGTTTGGCCCCCGGCCCGTGGCGTACAGCACGAGGTCTGTTTCCAGCGCGGTGCCGTCCGCAAGCAGCATCCTGAGGTATGCGCCGGTCTTGCTGATGGATACGACCTCGGAGTTGAACCGCAGATCCACGCCGCGCTTGCGTACCTCGGCGGCGAGGAACGTGCGGCACTCGTGATCAAACCCGCGCAGGAACAGATCGCCCCGGTACAACTGCGTGGTGTGGACGCCCAGGCCATGCAGTATTCCGGCGAATTCCACGGCGATGTAGCCGCCGCCGACGACCACCGCGCGCCGCGGCAGGTCGGGCAGTTGAAATACTTCATTGGAGGTGATGGCGTGTTCGTGGCCCGGGAACTCCGGCACCCGCGGCCAGCCGCCGGTGGCAACGAGGATACGCTCCGCGGTCCGGCGTTTTTCGCCCACGACGACGGTGTGTGGATCCACCAGTTGCGCCCGTCCATCAATCAGTTGCGCGCCGCTGTCACGCAACAGGCGTGCATAAACACCGTGCAGCCGCCCAATTTCGCGGTTCTTGTTGGTGAGCAGGCGCGGCCAGTGAAACTCCGCGGTCGCTGCCTCCCAGCCGAAGCCGCGGGCGTCGGCAAAATCCTCGCCAAAGTGGGAGGCGTAAACAAACAGCTTTTTCGGTATGCAGCCCACGTTGACGCAGGTGCCGCCGAGGTAGCGCTCTTCGGCGATGGCGACACGGGCGCCGAACCGGGCCGAGAGGCGCGCCGCGCGCACGCCGCCGGATCCGGCGCCGATGACGAACAGATCGAAATCGAATTTCATGGGGGAAATCCAGATTGCCAATTGGAATTAGTCCGGCAAATCTTACCAGCAATGTCCCGGCGCACGGTGGCGATTCCCCGCCCATATAACTTACAGTGTGCATAAGCAGAGTGATGCAAAACTCCCTTTTGCATCAATATGTCAGGTTTCGCGGAGCCCCGGCTGATGGCAGACAGCGTCATGACAGAATCCATCCGTGGAATCGGCAAACCGGCCGCCAATTCCCGGACTGCGGTGCTGCTGCGCCGCGCGACCATGGCCTCGGTGGCGGTTGCGTGCGTGCTTATCGTCTTCAAGGCGGCAGCCTATTTCATCACCGGCTCGGTGGCGCTGCTGTCCAGCCTGGTGGATTCGCTGCTTGACTCCCTGGCGTCGCTGATCAATTTCTTCGCCGTGCGCCAAGCCCTGGTGCCCGCGGATCGCGAGCATCGTTTCGGTCACGGCAAGGCGGAACCACTGGCGGGGCTGGGTCAGGCGGCGTTCATCGCCGGCTCCGCGGTGTTCCTCGTGGTCGAATCCGTGAATCGGCTGGTCAACCCGATCAACGTGAGTCACGGTTCCGTGGGCATCGCGGTCATGCTGGTGTCGCTCGCGCTGACGCTGTTGCTGGTCGCATACCAGCGCTACGTTGTCCGGCGCACGCAATCCTTGGCCATCAAGGCGGACTCCCTGCACTATGCCAGCGACATCGTGCTGAATCTGAGCGTCATCCTGGCGCTGGTGCTCAGTGCGCAACTGGGCCTGCGGGTCGCCGACCCGTTGTTCGCGCTCGGTATAGCGGGCTACATCATCTGGTCCGCGGTGCAGATTGCCCGGCAGTCGCTGCACCAGTTGATGGATCATGAGCTTCCGGACGCGGATCGCGCGCGTATCATGTCCGTCTGCCGCCGGCACGAGGCGGTGCGCAACGTGCACGAACTGCGCACCCGCGCCTCCGGCATGGACATCTTCATCCAGTTGCATCTGGAGCTGGACGGCAATCTGCCGTTGCTGCAGGCTCACCGCGTGGCGGACGAGGTGGAACAGGAACTGCGCCGGGAGTTCCCCAACGCCGACGTGATCATTCACGAGGACCCGGCGGGGGTGGAGGAGGGTGCTCGCCACCAGGAACGAGAATAGCACCGTGAAATCACATTATTTGGTGGCTGGTGGCTGGTGGCTCTCCCCGAGGCCGCCGATGGACTTTCCCGCCGAGCTGCTAAGATAGGATTGTTCGACCCGTTCCCATCCGATATGAACCAAGTGAGGGTAAGAGGATTCTTTGCAGGTTGTATTGTGCTCGGATCCGTGCTGATCAGCGCGGCTGCGGCGGATTTCAGCACGCCGCGCGGGCGGGTGCAGGATTCCGTGGATCGGGTGCTGGAGATCCTGCGTGACCCGGCGCTGGATCGGGACGGGCGCTGGCTGAAGGTTGCCGCCGTCATCCGCGCAGGATTCGACTTCCGCAGCATGTCCCAGAGCGTGCTGGCGACCCAGTGGAAAAAGGCGACGCCGGAGGAGCGGGAGCAGTTCACCCGCTACTTTTCCCAATACATCGAGGACGTGTACCGCGAGAAGATCGAGGCCTATGCCGGCCAGGAGGTCGTGTACGGCAAGGAGGTCGTGGAGGGGGATTTGGCGGCGGTGGACATGGACATCCGCACGACCACCACGTCCATTCCGGTGACGTTCAGACTGCGCAGCAACAACGGCAACTGGTTCTGCTACGACGTCATCATCGAAGGCGTCAGCCTGGTGGCCAACTATCGCGGAACCTTTGCCGCCATCTCCCGCAATGAGGGCATGGACGCCATCATGACGGACATCCAGCAGCGCGTGGCCCGCTACCGCGAGCGGCATGGGCAGGCGCCGGACGGCGGTCCCGGCGCCGCGCCGGAAAGTCATTAGCCGGCGGACGCCCACGGGGAAACGCTGTTTCCCTATTTGCGCCCGCTTTCGAAAACGTACTTGCTGATCAGTTCCTCCAGGTTGATGGAGGACTCGGTCTCCTTGATCTCCATGCCGTCCCCGAGCAGGCGCTCATCGCCGCCGGGGGTGATCTTGACGAACTTGTCGCCGATGATTCCGGCGGTGCGGATGGATGCGACGGCGTCCTTGCTGATCGGTACCCCGGGATCGATGGCCAGCGTCACGCGCGCCTCGTAGTTCTCCGGGTCGAATTCGATGCGATCCACAATGCCGACGCGCACGCCGGCGGCCTCCACGTACGTGCCGGGCCTCAGGCCCGAGGCCGAAATGAATCCGGCGTTGATCCGGTAGCGTTTGTCCCCGCCGAGGCTGATGTCTCCCAGCCGCACCGCCAGCCAGGTCACTGCCACAATTCCGAGCAACAGGAAGATACCGACGATGAGTTCAGTTTTGATGCGATTTTCCGCCATGGTGTCACCTATAGGATCAATGCACTGATGAGGTAATCGGAGAACAACACAGAAATCGAGGCCAGCACCACGGCATCGGTGGTCACGCGGCTCACGCCTTCGGATCCGTGCGCGCCGGCGGGGTCAAGGTGCAGGAAAAATCCCTTGGCCAGGCAGATCCAGGCCATCAGCAGGCCGAAGACGCTGCCCTTGACGGTCCCCATCACGAGGTCGCGCCAGAGCACGCTGTCGAACATGCCGCCCAGGTACGCGCCGGGGCTGAGACCGAACAGCACGACGCCGACGAAATAACCGCCGCCGATCCCGACGCCGATGAAAATGGCGGTGAGCAGCGGCACCGAGATTATTGCGGCCAGCAGGCGCGGCGCGATCAGGAACCGGTACGGGTCCACGGCCATGCAGTCCAGCGCGTCGATCTGATGCTCATTGCGCATGATGCTGATCTCCGCGCACAGCGCCGATCCCGCGCGGCCGATGATGACCAGCGCGGTGATCACCGGGCCCAGTTCCCGCACCAGGCTCAGTCCCACGGCCGCCCCGAGCAGGCCCACGGCGCCGAAGCGCAGCAGGGTGTCATGAAATTGCAGCGCCACAACCATGCCGACAAATGTACCGGCCACGACAATCACCGGCAGCGATCGCGCGCCGATGAAATGGATCTGCCGGACCACCGGATACAGGCGCCAGGGCGGGGTCAGGCCCTGCCACAGCGCGGTAGAAAGAAACACGCCGGCGCGCCCCAGGCGCGCGATGCGATCCGCCAGCAGGTCAACCATGCGTGTCGGGCGGATCATTTCCATGAATTACTGCTCCTCCCCGGTCAACGTGCGCAGATAACGGTCGGCGTCGAATTCTTCCTGGTGCGGCGAGCGGTTCAGCATGTGGACGATGCGCCGGTCGCTGCTGGAACGGACTTCGTCCGGCGTGCCGGTGAGAAGATTCCGTCCCGCGTGCATCACCATGATCCGATCGGCGATGTTGAACACGCTCTGCAGCTCGTGCGTGATGATGACGATGCTCATTTTCATCGCGCCGCGCAGATCCAGGATCAGGCGATCCAGCTCCGCCGCGCTCACCGGGTCGAGTCCGGCGCTGGGCTCATCGAAGAACAGCAACTGCGGGTCCATGACCACGGCCCGCGCTAGTCCCGCGCGTTTCAACATGCCGCCCGAAAGCTGGGCCGGCATCAGATCCTCGTGCTCGGCCAGGCGCATGAAGTTGAGCTTGAGGCGCGACATGATGCGGATCGTGTTGCGATCCAGCCGCGTGTGCTCGTGCAGCGGCAGTTCCACGTTTTCGCGCACGGACATCGAACTGAACAGCGCGCCGTTCTGAAACGCCACGCCGAGGCGCTTGCGCAACCGGTAGATACCGCTGCGATCCAGCCCGGCAAGATCCTGGCCCAGGACGCGGACCGTACCGGTGCTCGGCGCCTTCAGTCCCAGCAGGTGGCGGAACAGTGTGGTCTTGCCGCAGCCGCTGTGACCCATGATGACCATGATCTCTCCCGGACCCACAGTGAGATCGATGTCGAACAGCACCTGGCGCGTGCCGTAGTGGCTGCTCAGATTGTGCGCCTCGATGACCGGCGGCAGCGCCGTGCTTTCAACCGGTCCAGCGGCGGGGACGGACTGGGCCGGTGCAGGCAAGGAAACGTGGTTCCTGCTCAGTTGCCGGCCGCGGTCCGGTCGCGGATCTCCCGCGCCAGCTTGTCGGCCTGGCCGCGTTCCGCGTCGCTGAGCTGCGCAAGCAGCGAGTCGCGGCGCTGCCTGTCCATCGGATTCCCCGCATCGGCGAGGACGGTAAACCAGGCCAGGGCCAGCGGTCGATCCTGCTCGACACCCTCGCCGTTCATGTACATCACGCCGAGGTTTCTCTGCGCGGTGGAGTATCCCTGCAACGCGGCGCGGCGGTACCATTCGGCGGCCTGCGCCAGGTCCTGGGCGACGCCTTCGCCATAGGCATAGGCGACGCCGACGCGATACTGGGCCAGCGCATGCCCCTGTTCGGCGGCGGCGCGAAACAGACTGAATGCCTCCTGTTGCTGTTCCGGCCCGGGGTCGGCCAGGGTCAGTTCAATGCCGCGCTGGTAGGTGGCCTCGGTGGCGGCAGCCTCCGCGGCAGTCTGGGCCTGCTCAGGCGCGTCTGCCGATGCAGCGGGTGACCCGGCCCCCGTGCCGGTCTCCGCGGCCGGCGTTTCGTCCGTATCGCGGCCGAACAGCCGCCCGAAGAATCCGCGTTTTTCCGGTTGGCCCGCATCCTCCGGCGTGCCCTCCTGCGCGGTTGATTCCGACGCCACTTCCGGTGCCGGCGCTGCTTCTGTTTCAGGAGCCGGCGCAGGTTCCACCGGCGCATCCGCCGGCGGTTCGGCTTCCGGCGCCGTCTCTTCGGCGGGTGCTTGCTGCGCGGTCTCCGCCTCGTCATCCCTGCCGAAGAGGCGACCGAAGAATCCCTTCTTTTTGACCGGCGCTTCCGCACCGGCGGTGGTGCGTTCGGATTCTTCCGGTATTTCGATCTTTCCGGCAGGTTCCGCGGCGGGTTCCCGCCCCAGTTCCGCGACCCGCCGCAGATTTTCAAGGTTGTGCCGTGCCGCGTCATGGCCCTGCGCCGCGGCCTTCTCGTACCAAGTGGCGGCCTCCAGGTCGTCCTGTTCAACGCCTTCGCCCATCAGGTACATGTTGCCGAGGCTGTACTGGGCATCCGCGCTGCCATGCTGCGCGGCACGCCGATACCAGGCCGCTGCCGCGGCAAAATCCCGCTCGATGCCGAGTCCCTGATGCAACAGGGAACCGAGGTGGAACTGGGACTCCGCATCTCCCTGATCTGCGAGCGAACGCAGCAGGGTCACCGCCCGCTCATAATTTCCCGCGCGCAAATCCTCCAGCGCACGTGCGCGTTGCGCGGGATCGATCGCGCCGGCTGCGGGCAGTTCTTCCTCAAGCAATTCCGATTCGGCTTCCGCCGGGAGGACATCCGTCGCGTCCGGTTCCACCATCGCAATCTGGTCCTCCGCGGGCGTCGCTTCCGCAGGGGGCGCGGACTCCGGCGCGGACTTTTTCCCACGGCCAAACAGGCGGCGGAAGAAACCGCTCTGCTCGCTTTCGCTGCTGCCGGCCGCCGTGGCATCGCCGCTCGGCATGTCTCCGGTCTCAATGTTCTCGGGCGTGGGCTCGGGCTCGGGCTCGGGCTCGAGCTCCGCTTCGGCTGTCTGCGGGGGTTCGGGTGCAGTCTCGGAGGTCGGAGCGCTATCCGCCGGGCCTGCGCTCGCCACCTCATCGCTGACCTGCGGTCCGGCGACTGCCGCCTCCTCCACTGTGGAGGGCTCCGACCCGGCTGGAATGGATTCCTCTTTCTTTCGCCCGAACAACCGGCTGAAGAACCCGGGCTTTTTCCCTTCCCCGGCGGCTTCGGCCGGTTCCATTTCCAGTTCCGCGGCGCCTTCCGCAGCCTCAACCGTTGACGATGCATCCGGTTCCGGGGCCGATTCGCCGGGAGCGCTCGAAGGTGTTTCCTGCCCGGGTACCGGCCAACTGCTGTCGGCAACTGCCGGCTCCGATGCGGGCGGTGCGACCGGCTCCGTGCCGGCTTCCGCTTCCGCGGGAAGGGGTTCCTCAGCCGGAGGCGGCTCTGTGGCGATTTCGGATCCCGGTTCCGCGGCGTCCGGGGCGGATCCGGCCGCGTCCGGCGTGGGCCCGGCTTGTTCTTCGCCCTGGTCGCGGCCGAACAGGCGTGCGAAGAAACCGCGCTTCTTCTGCGGTTCGGATCCCGCTGCCGGTTCCGATTCCGGTGCCGCCGATTCCACCGCCCCGGTTTCGGCAGCCACGGATTCTGCCGTCGGCGCGGCTTCACCGGACTCAGCGTCCATTTCCGGCGGTTGATATTCCGGAGCGGGCGATACGCTCGGGACCTGCGGCTCGATGTCCTCCATGGCCATCAGGCCCGATTCGGCGTCCACCGTTTCATCGGGTGGTTGCGCCTCCGGCCCGGGTTCCGGCGCCGGCGATTCTGCGGCTTCGGGTTCCTGTGCCGCGACCTCGGCAGGTTCCGCTACTGCGGCCGTTTCCTTCGGTTCGGTCTTGAACAGCCGCCGGAAGAATCCGCCGATACCGCTTTTTTGGGGCGCTTCGGATTCAGCGGCGGGTTGTTCCCCGGCAGGAACCGGTTCCGCCCCGGCAACTTCCGGTTCCGTACCTGTGGCAGGTTCGGCCACCGGCCCGGCCGATGGCTCCGGCGATGCGGGGCCGGTCGCTGCGGTCATAGCTGATTCTCCCGCTGATTCGGGTGCGACTGCCGCAGGTGATTTCTCCTGCTCCTTGTCCAGAGTCAGCAGGTCGCCGCGTTCCACGCTGAACATCTCCTGCTGCACCTCGGGAGCCGCAGGTGTTTCCTCCTTGGCTGCGCCGGTGGACGGCGGCGCAGGGGTCGCCGTTGCAACGGGCGCAGGGGCAGTGGCCGGAGGCGGGCTTGGGACCGGTACTGGAGCAGGCGCGGTGGTGGCGCCGGTTGCGGGCGGCGATGCCTGGGCCGTGGCCGGACCGGGCGACAATGACGGTGTCGGCCGCAAGCGTGTGCCCGCACGGGCCGCGGCAGCGGTGGCTCGCTCCAGGCTCGCCAGCTCATTCTGCGCCGCCGCGTACCCCTGATCGGCCGCCATGCGGAACCAGCGGCGCGCCTGGTTGTAATCCTGGGGCACACCCTTGCCCGAACGGTAGAGCGATCCGAGATTGTATTGGGCCACCGCATCGCCCTTGTCCGCCGCGAGGCGATACCACTTCACCGCCTCCGCCAGATCCTGTTGCACGCCGTCGCCGGTATGAAACATGCTGCCCAACTGAACCTGGGCGCGCACGTATCCCTGATCGGATGACAAGCGGAACCACTTCTGCGCCTCGGTGGAATTCTGCGCGACGCCTTCACCGTATAAATGGGACAGGCCCAGGCTGTACTGGGCGACCATGTGCCCCTGCTCGGCGGCGCGCCGGTACCAGGTGGCGGCTTCCTTCATGTCCTGCGTGACGCCCTCGCCGAAGGCATAGGCCACGGCGAGGTTGTACTGGGCGTCCCGTTCTCCCTGAACCGCCGCCTTGCGATACCAGTTCACCGCCTCGGCATAGTTCTGATTGACGCCCTCGCCGACGTAATACATGTACCCCAGATTTACCTGGGCGACCGCATCGCCGGCATCCGCAAGGCGGCGATATTCGGCTGCCGCGGCCTGCAGGTCGCCGCGGGCCTGGGCATCGCGCGCGCTTTGGAGGTCGGCGGAGGCGAGCAGGGAGTGGAGCAGGATCAGTAAAAAGACAGATAGTCGAGACATGCTGGGTCAATTCCCCCACGACAGGCGGCTAAGCACAAATTATGGACAAAAATCCCTCGAAAAACCACCAGATATAGTGGTTGCGGCGCCCCGGGCGTCTGTCCATCGCCTGGGTCCGATTCTTTGCAGAGGCAGGGCCATGTCCCTTGCCGCTATCAGGTATCTCCCGGTTCCCTGCGACGCAGGCCTGCGTACCAACCATTAACGTGGGACCGGAAACCACGCAAAAGGTTGTCATCATCGGCGTAATCCCGGCGGCCCTCCGCAATACCAGGGCACCATGGCATCAAAATCCCAGTTCATGCACAATCGCCGCTCATTTCTCAGAAGAAAAAAGGATTTCGCACCCATGCGTAACCTCATTGCATCCCTGTTGACGGTATTCGGCGCATTGATTGCCGTCAGTCCGGCCGTTCAGTCCCAGAACGGCGACGATCCCGGGCCGGCGGTCATGGATACGGTCAACCAGGTGCTGGTCGTGTTGCGTGATACCAGGTCGGCCGAGGCCGACAAACGCGCCAGGGTGTACACGCTGGTGGAAGACCGCATTGATTTCGAAGGCATGTCGCGGCGGATCCTGGCTTTGGACTGGAAAAATCTGGATCAGGCGCAACGCGCGAAGTTCCAGGATCTGTTCAGGCAGTTGCTGCTGGACAGCTACTGGGCACAGATGCGCAAGTACAAGGATGAGAAGGCCGAGTATGTAACCGCCATCATGGAGGGCGACGACGACGCCACGGTTGACACGATCATTTTGTCCGGCGATGTCGAGATCCCGGTGACGTACCGCATGTCGAAGATCGGCGGCAAGTGGATGGCCTACGACATCCTGGTCGAGTCCTTGAGCCTCACCAGCAACTATCGCAACGAATTCCGCAATGTGATCAAGTCCAAGGGCATTGACGGTCTGTTCGAGCGGATGCAGTCGCAGATTGATTATGTCAACCAGGGTTAATCAGAGGGGAATACCGCAGTCCGGACAATAAAATGTGGGGCCGGCTTTATGCCGGCCAGAATGCATGGCCGGGATGAACCCGGCCCCACAGATGACATCATCCTCTTTCCATCGCGCCGAACCGCACCATGCCGTGCCGCCGAACTCACGCGAGCAATCCGCCGATCAAGGCGCCCAACAGCATCGTCGGGATGCAAAGCAGATAAAGGAGCAGCGTTCCCCCGGCAAAGAACGCGCCGACCACCGGAATGCCGGTCAGAATCGTTCCGCCGAAAAACAGCGCCACGGCAATGACCACCCCCGGCAGCAACGCCGCCAGGATCCCGCGCAGCGCACTGCCCGCCAGTTTCCCACCGACGATGCCGGCGATCAGCGGCCCCACGCCGGGAAGCCAGATGAGGAGCAAAGACAGCACCAGCATCCAGAAGCTGGCTGCGAGAAGGCTCCCTTGATCATCTGGCATATTGCATATCTCCGGGGGGTCAGCTACAAGCTACAAGCTACAAGCTACAAGCAACAAGCTACAAGCAACAAGGAAACCGGGAAAGGATGTTTCTGATCGGCGTCAGGATGTCGAAAGTATATACCGTGTCGGTAATTACGATCCCCTTGTAGCTTGTCGCTTGTAGTTTGTAGCTCATTGTACGGTGCCATTGATCGGAATAGGCCCACTGTTCCGATATTGTATGAAGAAGCGCATAAAGGTAATTGTCCCCGTCCCGCCGGACGCCGCCGGCGTCTCCAACCGTGCCGCCCAGTTGCCGCGGCAGATGGTCATGCCGGACATGGAAGTGGTATTCGCCGCCGTGACGTGGGGGGCGGCCCTCGGCGACAGCTATTACGACACGTTGCTGATGGACATGAGCGTGTTCGAGGCGGGGCTCAAGGCAGAAGAGGAGGGCTTTGCCGCGGTATGCATTGACACGGTCGGCGACTCCGGCCTGTATGCGCTGCGTTCGCGCCTGACGATCCCGGTGATCGGACCCGGGCAGGCCGCCTTCCACACTGCCTGTTGCCTCGGGCACAAATTCTCGATCATCACGATGTGGGACGAGTGGTTCCCGCTGTACACCAAGACACTGAAGGAATACGGTCTCGAATCCCGCTGCGCCTCCCTGCGATCCATCAGGACCCGGCCGGATCTGGCGGACCTGCTGGCCGGCAAGGAGAAGGTCGTGTTCAGGAAGCTGGAACAGGAGTCGTTGCGCGCCATCAATGAGGACGGCGCCGATGTGATCGTGCTCGGCTCCACGACCATGCACCAGTCGCACGGTTATCTCAGGGAGCGGCTCCCGGTGCCGGTGATCAACCCCGGTCAGGTGGCGTACAAGCTATGCGAGATGTTCCTGCAACTGGGCCTGACCCACAGCAAGAAGGCGTTTCCGGCGCCGCAGAAGCCAAACGATTCGACGATTCTTTCCCGCGGCCGCTGACCCCTGACCGGAGGGTGCGCGCTGGCCTATGCCGGCGCCGTCAACGCCGAAATAAAGGATCTGTTCGCCGCCGGCGCGGACGTGGTCCAGCTCGATGAGCCGTACATGCAGGCGCGCCCGCAGAAAGCCGGGGAATATGGTGTTGAGGCGCTGAATCGCGCCCTACAGGGTGTTCGTGGAGCCACCTGCGTGCATATCTGCTTCGGCTACGCGGCATTGATCCACGAGCGGCCGCGGAAATTCTCAGGCGCTACGAACATGAATGAAAGGGGATTGGGGCTGGTGAGCCTTGACGCCTGAAAGGATTATCCTTACGATAAGGAAATTCCTTACATCGGGCAATTGCCGGTGATTATCAGCAGACTTACCACAAAGGCACAGACGACAATCCCGCAACCGGTACGCACGGCATTGCATCTTGCGCCGGGTGACGAGCTGGCGTACGAGATTGATGACCAGCGCGTCATTCTTACCAAGGCAAAATCCGGCCGCCAGACGGATGATCCGTTCCGTACATTCCGCGAATGGGGATCGAAGGCGGATGCAAAAGCCTATGCCGGGCTTTAGGCAGGGCGATGTAGTCAAGGTGCCGTTCCCATACACCGACCAGTCCACGCGGCAGTTCAGACCTGCGCTGGTTGTGTCGGTCGGTGCCATTGAGTCGGCTCACGGGCTGCTATGGGTCGTGATGATTACCAGCGCGAGTAACCGTGGCTGGCCGGGGGACGTGGATGTGAAGGATCTGGCTTTGGCCGGTCTGCCTGTCCCATCGGTAGTTCGTTCGGCAAAGATCGCAACGATTGAAGCTGCGGACGCCACCAGGATTGGCAAGGTGACACGCCCCGTCATTCGGCAGGTGCTCGGACGTCTGGGAAGCGAACTTGGATTGGGCGCCAATTCCTGATCGGAAAATCTGCCTTGCTACGGAGCATGTGATGAAAGAACGCGGACTCGGATTGATTGCAGTTGCAGCCATCGTCATCATCGCGGCATTCCTGTTTTTCCCGCGCAAGACCGCCAAGGTTGAATCGCTGCCCGAGCCGCCGCCCGCACTGGAACAACCGGTGCCGGTCCCAAGCCAGGAGCCCGCGATCAAATTCCCGGTGCCGGAGGCGCCGCCGCCGGAAAAACCGTTGCCGGTTCTCCAACAAAGCGATCAACCGGTGCGGGAGGACATCGCGGCGCTGATTGGCGCCGATGCCGTCGCGAAATTCCTGGCGCCGGAGGAACTGATCCGCCGCATCGTTTCCACCGTGGACAATCTGCCCCGGGAGAAGCTCGCGTTGCGCCTGTGGCCGGTGCGGCCCACGGCGGGGAAATTTGCGGTGCTGGAGCAGGGCGGAAAGACCCTGATTGCACCCGAGAATCCATCCCGTTATCAGCCGTTCGTCGCGGTCATGTCCGCCGTGGACACGCGCCGCGCCGCCGGGCTCTATCAACATTACTATCCGCTGTTCCAGCAGGCCTACCGCGATTTGGGATATCCGTCGGGGTATTTCAATGATCGGCTGGTGGCGGTAATCGATCATCTGCTGGCGACGCCGGAGGCGCCCGGCGCCGTCGAGCTGGTCCGACCCGCGGTGTACTACAAATACGCGGATCCGAAACTGGAAAAATTGTCCGCCGGCCAGAAGATCTTGCTGCGGGTGGGGCCGGATAACGCGAAGTTGCTGAGGTCGAAGCTCGCGGAATTTCGTGGCCACATCGCGGGGGCGGATCAGCGGGGGGAATGATGCGCCGCCGGAGCGATCCATGAAGTCATACCGGAAGGAGTTGTGGTTCAATACTGCCGCGCGAACGGAATTCATCAACATTACGCCGCAGGTCGAGGCCGCGCTTCACGAAAGCGGTGTGAAAGAGGGCCTGTGCCTGGTCAATGCAATGCACATCTCGGCCAGCGTGTTCATTAACGACGACGAACGCGGGCTGCACCACGATTTTGCGCAATTCCTCGAAAAGCTGGCGCCGCACCAGCCGATCAGCCAATACCGTCACAACGACACCGGCGAGGACAATGCCGATTCGCACATCAAGCGCCAGATCATGGGACGCGAAGTCGTTGTCGCCGTCACCGGCGGCAAACTCGATTTCGGACCCTGGGAGCAGATTTTCTATGGTGAGTTCGACGGTCAGCGCAGGAAGCGGGTGCTGCTGAAGATCATCGGGGATTAGCAAGGGAATAGTGAAACATGGGGCCCGTGTGGAGCAGCGGGTTTCGCCCGTTTTTTCTCGCCAGCGCGATCTACGGCCCCGCCATCATTGTCCAGTCACTGGCCGCATCCACGCTGCCCGGATTCGCCGCAGCGACGCCGACCTGGGGGCCGCTGTGGCATGGACATGAGTTGCTGTGCGGCTGGGCCGGTGCGCTGATCGGCGGATTTCTGCTCACTGCGCTTCCGAGCTGGGCCGGCGCACGCGCGATCATCGGGCCACGGCTGGCATTCCTGTTTCTGCTGTGGGCGCTCGGAAGGCTGGCGATGTGGTTGCAGCCGTTTTCCCCTGCGCCGGTGGTGGCGGTGCTTGACCTGGCCTTTCTTGCGTTCCTCGCCGCGGCGCTGGCGCCGACCCTGCTGCCCGCCCGGCAAAAGCGTTACCTGGCGGTGATTCTGATCCTCGTGGCGCTTTTCTGCGGCAACCTGCAGTATCACCTCGGCGCCGTGCAGGGAGACACGGCGGCGGCGCGCTTTGGACTTCAGTTGTTTCTCTGCGGGTTGACTTTCCTGTATTCGGTTGTGGCGGGTTTTCTCACCCCTGTGTTCACCCAGGACGCACTGCGGAGTGCGGGACACGAGACCACCATCCCTTTCAACGTGCCGCTGGAAATCGCCGCCGCGCTGAGCATGTTGTTGTATCTCATTGCCACGTTGGCTGCCGAGAACGTGAATATGATCATCGGCGCGGGAACCGCGGCGTTTCTGGTCCACGCCGTGCGCATGGGACGCTGGTATCGGCCCGCGATCCTGGGCATCCCGCTGATCTGGGTGATGCATCTGGCCTATGCCTGGCTGCTCGCGTCCATGCTGCTGCGCGTGCTGAGCGCCTGGAATCCGGCCGTCCCGGCAGACGCATCAGTGCACGCCTTTACCGTGGGGGCAGTGGGCCTGATGCATCTCGGCCTGCTGTGCCGGATTGCCCTGCGTCATACCGGGCGGCCGGTGATTGCCCCGAAGCCAGTGGTAATGGGAATGTTCGTGATGCTTGCGGCTGCCGGACTGCGAGTCGCCGGCGCCCTTGCGCCTGCCGGTCCCCTCACCGCCGCCGCAGCAGTCTTGTGGGTCGTGCCGCTGCTGATCTTCCTTTACTGCCACGGGCGGATGCTCCTCTCGCCCAGCCTGCCAACGGCCGGCCGCGAAAGCTATGTAGCGCCCTGATCCGCTCTGTGATCCGCTCGTTCCGGCATAAGGGCATCGTGCAAGAGGACCCAATGACATGGCCGTACCCGGTTGGCGCCTGCACCAATGCACAACCCCCCTCACCCCGGGGAAGTGTTGCGTGAATGGCTCGCGGAGATTTCGGTAACCGAGGCTGCGCGGCGCCTGGGCGTCACCCGCGTCGCGCTGTCGCGCATCCTGAACGGAGCAGCGGGTGTCAGTGCCGACATGGATCTGCGCTTCTCCAAGGCACTGAATACGACGCCGGGCTCCTGGTACGGGATGCAGGCCGATTACGATCTCTGGCAGGCGCGGCGGCACTTTCGTGCCAGGGTGCGACCTATCGTCACGGAAGCTCGAAAGTGAATCCGCCTGCTGGTGGACGGCCCGCAGCCGCTGGTCTTTTCCCACCATTGCGCACGTCGGTGCGCAGTCCGGCTACGCCGGATCCATGTTTTTCTACGTGATGGTCTATGCACTCATGAGCATGGGCGCCTTCGGCATGGTCATCCTGCTCATCCTTGTCCCCGGCGCCCTGATGGCCGTACGCCTGCGGGCGATCGGGTAGCCTGAGCCAGGCGTTGTACGTACAAGATTTGCCAAGGATTCTTGCCTTTTAAAGCAGCTTGACCGACTTAATCTGCTTTAAATCGCAGATTCCTCTTGCCTCGTTCCAACCTGGTCGGTATGCTGTTTAAAGCAGATTAACAAACTTAAGGCGCTTTAAACCGCAGATGGCCAAGATTAACACGTTGATCACGGCTCCTCCCTACCCGGTCGAACTGGCGCTCAAGCGGCTGGGCGCGAACCTGCGCACGGCAAGACTGCGTCGCAACCTGACGATCGAGGCAGCCGCCGGGAAAATCGGCACCGGTCCCCGGCCCGTCTCTGACGCGGAGAAAGGCAAGGCGTCGACGAGCGCCGCCGTCTACATAGCGCTGCTGTGGGCCTATGACCTGTTGGCCCCAATGGAGACCATCGCCGACCCGGCATCGGACAGGGAAGGACTCACGCGGTCGGCGCAGCGCGAACGCGCCCGCACGCGCGGCCCGCAGGAGCTCGACAGTGACTTCTGAGTGCTTCGTCCATATCACCCTGCCTGGCGAAACCACGTTTGTCACGGCAGGGCGTTTCCGCCTCGACACCGACCGGCATGGCGCCGCGACGGGCCGCTTCGTTTACGGCAAGAGTTATCTTGCCCGAAACAACGCGGTGCCGATCGATCCGATCGAACTCAAGCTCGCGCCGACAACTTACGAAACGCGGCTGCTCAAAGGCGTCTTCGGCGCCCTGCGGGATGCGAGCCCCGACTATTGGGGCCGCCGCGTGATCGAGAAGCATGTGCGCACAGCCCGGCTCGGCGAGATCGACTACCTGCTGTATTCGCCGGATGACCGCGCGGGCGCGCTGGGCTTCGGCCGCGGCTCCGAGCCCCCGGCTCCCCGGCGGAAATTCAACGGCACGATCGATCTGCAAAAACTCCAGGACTTCGCCGATCGGATCATCGCTGACGAAGATTTGCCCGATGACCCGGACGCCCGGCAGGTGCAGGAGCTGCTGCTCGATGGCACCTCGATGGGCGGCGCGCGCCCCAAAGCCGTGGTCGAGGCTGACGGTGCGCTGTGGATCGCCAAGTTCAATCGTCCGGACGACAATTGGAACCACGCAAAGGTCGAGCGCGCCATGCTTGAGCTCGCCCGCGCCTGCGGCATCCACACGGCAGAAACCCGGCTGACGACGATCGGCGACCGCGACGCGCTGCTCGTCAAGCGCTTCGACCGCGAGCACACTGACAATGGCTACCGCCGCGCGCGCATGGTGAGCGCGCTCACGCTGCTGCGCGCCGAGGACACGCACACCGACGGGTCAAGGTGGTCGTACGTGCTCCTGGCCGAGGAACTCCGTCGCATCGCGGCGAAGCCGAAAGACGACGCGCCCGAACTGTTCAGGCGGATGTGCTTCAACGCGCTTATCAGCAACAGCGACGATCACCCGCGCAACCACGCAGTGATCGCGATGGAAAATGCCTGGTGCCTCTCGCCGGTCTATGACCTGATCCCGAACCCGCAGATCAGCATCGAACGCCGCGACCTTGCGCTCGCCTGCGGCGACCTGGGCCGCTACGCCAATGCCGCCAATCTGCTCTCACAGAGCGCCCGGTTTCTGGTCGACAGCGGCGATGCGAAGGCGATCCTCGACACCATGGAGCAAACCGTCAAAGACCGTTGGTACGGATTCGCACGCAGAGAAGGGGTCTCCGACAAAGACTGCGAAATGATCAGCGGCGCGTTTGCGTATGCAGGGTTTCGACTACCGCTTGAGGAAGCGCAAGCCTCATGAGTATCCCGGCCGGATAAATCTGGCCCTACACGCGATGCTGCATCTGGCCCCTGACGAACCGAACGAATGGTTTGATTTCGATCCCGACGCTGGCCTGATCCAATGCATCGAAATACGCGCGGCGATCTTCCACGCGGATCACAGTCCATGGATAGCCGCCGGAGGCCAACAAGGCGTTCATCAGGAAGCGCGCGATCCGCCCGTTACCGTCTTGCCAGGGATGGATGTAGCCCACCAACCAGTGTCCGAGCACCGCCCGCACCGCGGGTTCCGGTTCGCCTTCCAGCAGGTCGAAGAGCGCCGGCATTGCATCGCGCACGGCCTCCCAGCGCGGCGGCACGTGCCGCGACGTGCGAATGAACACGGCGTCGTTCCGGTAGCCCGCGAGCGCCGCGGCCGGGATGATGCCGGCTGCAACAGCCGGCTGGAACAGCTCGCGGTACCAATCCCCGTGCGCCGCCCGAACCAGCGACGCGGCATCCCCGCCGGAGATGATCGCTTCCACGGATTTGCGCACCGCCTGAAACGCCTGCCAGTATCCACGAGCCGCCAGCGCATCGCGGTTGCGACGATCCTCCTCAAGGTGATCCGGATCCCACTGTCCCGAGCGCACACGCTCGATCAGGGTCTCGGAAACCGCATAACCCTCAATGGACAGCGAGTGATACGCATCCGTGGTGTAGAGGTCATCCACGGAGGCCAGGTACGCCGCGCGATCTGCCGGAAGCCCGGGCGGCTCGGGGAAGTTCGCCAACACTGACCCGCGCATCGATGCCCACATGGCCTGGAGTCGTCCGACGATGGGTATTGGGGTCCGCACGAGCTGTCCGAAGACAGGTCCAGCCGCAAACGGATCGGTTTCGCGCACCCTGTGATCGGCCGCCCGCATGGCTGCGACGATCTCGTCAGCGACATCCTGCCGGCCAACACGGCGAAACGCGCCAGCCACTCGCCCGGCGACGACCGTCTGGCCGCCGTTCAGCAGCAGGCCGAGCAGTACCGAAACGTCACGCAGTCCGGCGAGGAGTACCTGTGCTTCAAGCACGCGCGCCCGGAAGAATGCCTCGGGGACCCTGACCAGCGCCGCGGCCGGTCGAAACAGCCGCAAGCCGTCGCGTTCGGTGAGTTCGGCTGCGGGCGGCAGCGCCTGCTTCAGGTCATAGAGCGAGGTCCCGAACGGCAGTTGGATCGTGTTGTTGGCTCCCTTCGGGCTGTACACGATGACTTGTGTTGGTACCGATGAAGTTTCGGCATGGAGCAGCAGCGACTGTTCGGGCGAGAGATGCCAATCGCCACCGAATCTCTGGCGACAGTAGTGCGCACAGAATTCCCAGAAAGAGGCAAACCACGGCGTCGTGTCTCCCGGTTTTACGTCGGGGCTGCTGGAGATCAGCCACCCCCGGATGACAGGTCGAAGAAACCCGTTGAGGAGTAGGCGATCCCGGTGAGTCCGGCTGAACTCCGCAGACCGGAACACGCGCCGGCCGCGCCGCTGCAACTTCTGGAGTTGGGCGAGGGATGCTGCTAGCTTCTCGTTCGCCGTAGCCACGGGCCTCGGTTTCTCCCTGGGGGCTGATTACAAGTTCAAACCGCTGTTCCTGTGCAAGTACCAAGCGTTCTACTAAAACAAGTATAAAGCGCTGTACCGACACAAGTCCACACAACAGCGTGGCCGTGCCCACGCAACACGACGCTTATGTGCACATCAGGGAGATCGTTCGCCGCGCCCAGCGCTCGGTACGGATTGTCGACCCTTGGCTTGACGGAACGGTCTTCGCCATTTTCGGCGACGTTCAGGGATCGCTGACAGTCGAACTTCTCGGTGCAAAGTTTCCGGCCGATTTTGTGCAGGAGGCTGCAAAATTTGGACAACAGTACCCGCAGGTGCAAATCGAGGCGCGGCGTTCACGGGATTTCCATGACCGTTTCATCGTCATTGATGAAACTAAGTGTTGGCACATAGGCTGTTCGATCAAGGATGCGGGTAGCAAAGCATTCATGCTGAGCGTGATCAAGGATCCGCGCAACTCCGAGACGCTCTTACAGACCATGCGCAGCACATGGACGAGTGCGACTCCAATAACGTGAATCACTTCCTATTGGGGGCAACGGGGTACGATTTACTTTTGTCTCAAGTCGCCGCTACCGAAAATGATTTGTTCTGAACCCAGCCCCCCTGTAGTGGCATTGTTGCGAGGTGCGGGCATCGGTACCGTGATGGGCTGCGGCCCAAAGTTCACGGCAAGCTGAAACACGTCCGGGCGTGCGTAGTGGCCCGCGGAGTCGGCCACGTACTTGAACATGGCAATCTCGGTGAAGTCGATGTCTGCCACCAGGATCGCTTCTATGTCCCGGTGCGGTCCGGCGATGATCCTTCCCATGGGGCTGATGATGGCGCTCCAGCCGCCGCCTTCCCGGATCATGTCCGGGCGACCGGTGAGACCGAACCGCTCGATGGTCGCGGCATTAATGCAGGACTGCGCGTTGATGACGAAGCATTGGCCGGCGGCGGCGTGATGGCGCGCCGCGGCTTCGGTGAGGTTGTCGAAGATCCCGGAACTGGGATCGTGGCTCAATGCCGAGATCGCCGGCCAGGCGGCGATGTGCACCTGTTCGCCCTGGGTGGTGAGCGCGTCGCGGCCGACCCTGAAACGGTTACGCCGCCAGTTCCACCCTGGGGCGCAGCCCCGCGCGCGCGGCCAGTTTCACCAGCAGGTCAAGGCTGAACGCGTTGTCTTGCCGCGCTTGATGTCCGAGACACGCGCCTGGGTCACTTCCAGTTGCCTGGCCATGGCTGCCTGGGACTTCCCGGAGGCGGCGAGCCATTCCTGGAGACCACGCAGCAACGTCGCGCGGATCTCCAGTTCAGCGGCTTCCGCTGGAGGGAACAGGTCCCGGAACACGCTCCGGCCTGCCGGCGTGACCGTTCTTGCGGCGTGCTTGCTGGTTTTCATTGCCTGCTCCTGATTGCTTCGAGGCGCGCTCGCGCCAGTTGCAGATCGCGCCGACTCGTCTTCGGCGTCGATTTTCGGAAAGCGTGCAGCACGTGGATGAATGCGCCGAAGTTCGCCACGTAAATAACGCGAAATGCGCCACTCGCCTCCCTGATACGGATCTCCCGCACGCCGGGTCCTACGGTCGCGAGGGGTTTCCAGTCATCCGGATCCTGCCCTCGCTGGACCTTGTCCAGTTGGAAACTGGCCTCCCGCCGCGTCCCGCGGCCTCGGCGATCAAGCGGCAGGTTTTCTCCGCGCCCTCGCCGCGGTCGAGGAACGGGGAGGCCGCGTGCACGGCCGCGACCGTGAATTTCTCGAACGTGTCCCCCATGCGCGTATGGTAAGTGCGGTCCCCTGCGGCAGGTTCGGAAACTTGCATTTCAGGGTTGTGCGTCCCATTATCTATTCATAATCTATTCAC
>JACORW010000008.1 GCA_016179185.1 Gammaproteobacteria bacterium
CGCCATGGACGACCGCCAGGGATGGCGGAAGTGCGGAAAACGTATGGAACGGTTTTCCGCTGGCGGAAATGCAGATGGCGCAGGAGCACGCCATCTGCCCTGCACTGCGGGAAGCTCTGATGTTAATCAGAGCTTCCTTAACGGGGAGATGAGCAGGTGACGAAGATGCGGGGTACGGCGCGACTATCGCTTCTGATGGTTGCCGCAGCACTGGTTGCAGGCTGCAACCGCGCCGATACGGATTACTTTCCGTTGAGCGGCGGCAAGACCTGGGACTATGAGATCCGTCGCATCATCAAGGGCGAAAAACACCTGCAACGGCTGCTGCTCACCAGTTTTCCGCCGGTGGTAATAGACGGCATCGAATATTTTCCACAGGCGCGGCTGGATGATCGCGTGGGTGTATTCACGCGCACCGGGGACGGCATCGTGCGCGTAAACCACGGCAACGGCCCGGGGTTACCGGTACTGCCAGCCGAACTGAAGCCGAATGTGACGTGGCACGCGCCGGGACGGATCCTGTTCCTGGAAGTGACCGGCGCGTTTCACTTCACGTTCCAGGAACGCAAGAAGCAGACGATCGATCTGGATTATGAAATCGAGGCGATGGATGACACCGTGGTCGTGGCCGCCGGACGATTCGCGAACTGCATGCGCGTGAAATCCTCGGGCTCCATCTCCGGCGGCGCCGCTTTGCAGGAATTTCTCGGCATCAGCTTCGTCCGGATCGAACAGACCGAGTGGTATGCCCCCGGCGTCGGGCTGGTCAAGCGCGTGCGCAAGGAATCCACGACACCGGCGGACTGGAACAACGATTATGAACAGGAGCTGGTGGCGCTGGAGGGATAGGTTCGCATCGATCGCCGGTGCGCAGTTCACATTATCCAGTGCGGACAGACCGGGGATCAGTAATGGTAACGAAGCTGGGCAACGAACAGGGATCTCTTTTGAACCTTGTAAACGATCCGGTGTTCCTCGTTGATTCGCCGGGACCAGTAGCCGGCAAGCCCATGTTTCAGGGGCTCGGGCTTTCCGATCCCGGTGAATGGTGAGCGCTGGATCTCCTTGATGAGTTGATTGATTCGCTCGAGGATCTTCCGGTCGGTCCGCTGCCAGAACAGATAGTCTTCCCAGGCATGCCCGGAAAAAATTACGCTCACTCAATCAGCTTCCGTCTGATGCCGCCGCCGGATTCCAGTTCAGCGATGGATTCGAGGAGTCGCCGTGCGTTTCTCGGACTGCGAAGCAGGAATGATGTCTCTTCCAGCGCTTCGTAATCGTCCAGTGACATCATCACGACCGAGCGGGAATTCTTCCGGGTGATGATGATGGGTGCATGGTCCTCGCAGACTTTCTCCATCGTTTCGGCAAGCTTGCTGCGGGCTTCTGAATAGCTGATCGTGGCCATGGTGCGGGTCCTGTAAGTTGTACAGGTAATTGTACAAGTGCGTGCGGCGCATGACAACGGGCCTGGAGGCATGACGCAGTAGCGCGCAGGAATGGTGGGCCGTGCAGGAATCGAACCTGCGACCAACTGGTTAAAAGCCAGCTGCTCTACCGACTGAGCTAACGGCCCGGAAAGGCAGCTACAAGTTACAAGCCACAAGCTACAAGTAAAAGCGGGAAATTCACCGCGGCTGTCCGCGCCCGAATGCTAAAAGGGGCGCGATGATAGCGGAGAACCGGCCAATGGGGAATTCGCTCGCGCGTTTCTCCCCCTTGTATTTCCCTGACGCTGTCCCTATTTTCTGCGGCGACCTGGATCCGGAGTGCGGTGCCGTGCCCATTTATGAATACCAGTGCGACGCCTGCGGTGAGCGCGTCGAGGTGATGCAGAAGATCAGCGAACGCCCGCTGCGGGAGTGCCCATCCTGCAGGAAGAACAAACTGCGCAAGCTCGTTTCCGCCACCGCGTTCCGCCTCAAGGGGTCGGGCTGGTATGAGACCGATTTCAAGAAGGGCGGCAAGAAGAACGTGCATGTTGAGGCCGAAGCCACGGATTCCAAGACCGGGAAGCCCGAGAAGGCCGAGGGCAAGCCAGAGACCAAGGACGCGGGCACGAAGCCTGAATCCAAAGAGAAGGCTGCTGAAAAATCCGCCCTGAAAAAAGAGGAAAAACCGGCCAAAGCGAAAGTTGGGAAACCAGCCGAAGACTGAGCCGCTTTTCCAAGGTATGGCCGGGATAAACGACCCACAGGACGTGGGAAATGCCGCGCAAGGACAGGATGTCCGGAGCGGCCCGGCCCACAGGTGCATAGGGGGTGCGGGTTTCGCCATGCCAAGGTATGGCCGGGGTAAACCCGGCCCCACAGGTACACAGGGCTGCGGGTTGCGTGCCGGCAGTCTACCTCTCTAATATGCCCGGTCTTTTTCATGCCGGTCCCGGATCATCACCATGCGCACGCACTACTGCGGTCAACTGAACGCCGGCCACGTGGACAGCCTCGTGGAACTGTGCGGCTGGATCCATCGCCGCCGCGACCACGGCGGCGTGATCTTCATTGACCTGCGCGATCGCGAGGGCCTCGCCCAGGTCGTGTTCGACCCGGATCGCCCGGAACCTTTCAAGATCGCCGATTCGGTGCGCAACGAATATGTGGTCCGCGTGACCGGCAAGGTACGGCGGCGCCCCGAAGGCACGGTGAATCCGGGGCTTCCCACCGGTGAGGTGGAGGTGCTCGGGCACAGCATCGAGATCCTGAACCAGGCGCGCACGCCGCCGTTTCAACTGGACGAGGACGTCGTCCACGATGACGTGCGCCTGCGTTACCGGTACGTGGACCTGCGCCGGCCGGTGATGCAGCAGAATCTCAAATTGCGCAGCGGCGTGTGCCGCATTCTGCGTGAATTCCTGCACCGGCACGGCTTCCTGGAGATTGAAACGCCGATCCTGACCAAGGCCACACCGGAAGGGGCGCGCGATTACCTGGTGCCGAGCCGCACCCATCCCGGCCAGTTCTTCGCGCTGCCCCAGTCGCCGCAACTGTTCAAGCAGTTGCTGATGATGTCCGGGATGGACCGCTACTACCAGATCGCGCGCTGTTTTCGCGACGAGGACCTGCGCGCCGATCGCCAACCGGAATTCACGCAACTGGACCTCGAGGTCTCATTCATGGACGAGACCGGGATCACCGAACTCATGGAGGAGATGATCCGGCACCTGTTCAAACAGGCCGCCGACGTGGAGCTGCCGGCAACCTTTCCCCGCATTACCTGGGCCGACGCGGTGGCCCGCTACGGCACCGATCGGCCGGACCTGCGCAATCCGCTGCAACTGGTGGAACTCCGGGACCTGATGGAGAACGTGGAATTCAAGGTGTTCGCCGATGCCGCGCGGCCCGGCGGCCGGGTTGTGGGTCTGCGCCTGCCAGGGGGCGGCGAGCTGACGCGCAAGGAGATTGACGACTACACCGCGTTCGTCGGCCAGCACGGCGCAAAGGGGCTTGCCTATGTAAAGGTGAATGATGCGGCAACCGGGCGCGCCGGGCTGCAGTCACCGATTCTGAAATTCCTTGGCGATGAAACCATCGCCGCGATGATGCAGCGCACCGGGGCAGCCACCGGGGATGTCGTGTTCTTCGGCGCCGGCAAGGCCAAAATTGTCAACGATTCCATCGGCGCGCTGCGCAACCGGCTGGCCCAGGACCGCGGTCTCCTGCAGGGCGACTGGGCGCCGGTGTGGGTGCTGGATTTTCCGATGTTCGAGTACAACGAAGAGCAGCGCCGCTGGGATCCGCTGCACCACCCGTTCACGGCGCCGCGCGTCAACAGCATCGCGGATCTCGAGGCCAGCCCCGGCGCGAGCCTGTCGCGCGCCTATGACCTGGTGCTGAACGGCATCGAGCTGGGCGGCGGCTCCCTCCGCATCCATCGTCCGGAGATGCAGAAGGCCGTGTTCGGGCTGCTCGGCATCGGGCCGCAGGAGGCTGAGGAAAAATTCGGATTCCTGATCAAGGCGCTGGATTTCGGCTGCCCGCCCCACGGCGGGATAGCCTTCGGCCTCGATCGCCTGGTGATGATGCTGGCCGGCATGCACAGCATCCGCGATGTCATCGCGTTCCCGAAGACGCAGACTGCCGGTTGCCTGCTGACCTCGGCACCCTCGCCTGCGGGCGAACCGCAATTGAAGGAACTGGGCATTCGTCTGGCAACAACTCCCGCCAAGCCTTCCTGAGCGTGTCTCTCATTCACCTCATCGCCGTAAAGTTTTCAACGACAGGTTTTTGAAAAAGTCCATCCGGGTATTTTCAAAGAGAGTGAACATTCACTCTCGTTTTACGGCATTTGATTAGCGATTTTACACAGCTGATCACCGTCCTTGCCAATGATTCGTGTAAAGTCTACGCTTAGTTTAGTGTGATTAGGACACGAACCCATGACATACAACTATAAATTCCCCCACCCGGCCGTTACCACGGACGTCGTGATCTTCACGATAGATGAGGACTCCCTGAAGGTCCTGCTGGTCCGCCGCGGTCATGGGCCGTTCGAGGATCGCTGGGCGCTGCCCGGCGGCTTCGTGGAAATCGACGAAGACCTCGAGTCCTGCGCGCTGCGGGAACTCGCCGAGGAGACCGGCGTGACCGGCGTGTTCCTCGAACAGTTGTACACGTTCGGCGCGCCGCAGCGGGACCCGCGGGAGCGCGTGATCACCGTGGCCTATTACGCCCTCGTGCCCATCGATCGGCTGCACCCACGTCCCGCCAGCGATGCGCGCGACGTGGGCTGGTTTTGCTGCGACAGCCTGCCGGCGCTGGCCTTCGATCACGCGGACATCGTGCGCATGGCCCAGCAGCGGCTGTGCGCGAAACTGCAATATTCCACCATCGCGCTGCAGTTCATGCCCGGGCGTTTCACACTGGGCGAATTGCAGCGCGTCTACGAGATCATCCTTGGGGAGCCCCTGGACAAGCGCAACTTCCGCAAGCGCCTGCGCGCCTACGACTGCCTCGTGGACACCGGCCAGCAGCGCCGCAACGGCAATCATCGTCCCGCCCGGCTGTACACCGTCAAGGAACCGGGCGCAGTGCGGATCGTCCGGTAGCGGGGCCGCACATCATGTCCGCCGCGATTGAGATGCGTGACCACCGGCTGCCGCCGGAGCAGGTACCGGAGACTGTCGTAGAGATCCTGCCGGCGGCGGAGCGCGCGCGGATCAGCGCCCGCATCAGGGAGTTGCTCGGGCAGCAGGGGGCGGTGGTGGTCGCCCATTACTACACCGATCCGGACCTGCAGCGGCTGGCCGACGAGACCGCCGGGCATGTGTCCGATTCGCTGGACATGGCGCGCTTTGGACACGACTCCCCGGCCCGCACCCTGGTGGTCTGCGGCGTGCGCTTCATGGGCGAGACCGCGAAGATCCTGAATCCGGAAAAACGCGTGCTGATGCCGACGCTGGAGGCGGAGTGCTCGCTGGACCTGGGCTGTCCGGCGGCGGAATTCAGCGCGTTCTGCGATCAGCAGCCGGATCGCACCGTGGTCGTATACGCCAATACCAGTGCCGCCGTCAAAGCCCGAGCGGACTGGATGGTGACCTCGAGCAGCGCGGTGGAAGTGGTCAGTTTCCTGCGCGATCGCGGGGAGAAGATCCTGTGGGCGCCGGACAGGTATCTCGGCGACTACATCCAGCAGCAGACCGGCGCCGACATGCTGCTGTGGCAGGGCGCCTGCGTCGTGCATGAGGAATTCAAGGGTCTGGAGCTGGCGGAACTGCGCGCGAAACATCCCGGCGCCAAAGTCCTGGTGCATCCGGAATCCCCGGCTTCAGTGATCAGGCAGGCGGACGTTGTCGCCTCCACCACCGGCATCATCCGCGCCGCGCGCGAGCTGGATGCGGATACCTTCATCGTCGCCACCGACAACGGCATCTTCTACAAATTGCAACAGGCCGTGCCGGGGAAGACATTGATCGAGGCGCCCACCGCCGGCCGGAGCGCTACCTGCAAGAGCTGCGCCCATTGCCCGTGGATGGCGATGAACACGCTGACGCGGCTGCAGCGCACGCTGGAAACCGGCGCGAACGAGATCCTGCTGGATCCCGCGGTCATTGAACGGGCACAGCGACCCATCAAGCGCCTGCTCAATTTTGCCGGGGAACGGCGTCGCACGATCTACGGCGCCGGGGATGCGTAACAACGTCACAAGTCACAAGCTATAAGTCACAAAGATAAAGAGAGCCGCGGCCTCCGTTGGACGAAATGGGCGTGTTTTTTCTTGTGACTTATGACTTGTAACTTGTGACTTTTACCTTGTGACTTCCTCCGAAACCGTCGTTTTGGTCCACGGCCTCTGGTTCAGCGGCCACAGCATGGGGCTGTTGCAACACCGGCTGGACCGGGCCGGGTTTCGCACCGCGGTATTCTCCTACTCCACGGTGCGCAACGCGCCGCGCGCGAACGCCCTAGCGCTCAATGCCTTCTGCCGCGAACTGGATGCCCGGGCGCTGCACTTCGTCGGCCACAGCCTCGGCGGACTGGTATTGCGGCACCTGTTTTTCGATTACCCGGATCAGCGCCCGGGACGCGTCGTGACGCTGGGCACGCCGCACCAGCCCAGCAGCGCGGCCGGCAGCCTGAGCCGCATCGGGCCGGGGCGATACCTTCTCGGTCGCAGTTTGCAGGAGGGACTGCTGGGCGGCGCGCCACGCTGGAACCGGAGACATGAACTGGGCTCCATCGCCGGGACCTTACGCCTGAGTTTCGGCAGGCTGGTGCCCGGCATCCCGGCACCCAGCGACGGCACCGTCGCGGTCGCCGAAACGCGACTGGACGGCATGACCGATCACATCACCGCGCCGGTGTCCCACCTGGGTCTCGTGCTGTCGAGGCGCGTGGCCGAGTACACCATGCAGTTTCTGCGCTGCGGACGATTCGGCGGGGCGGCCCAGTCTGCCAGGTGATAAAATATTCACCGTTCAATCCTGTCGGACACCACTTCCCAGAGATGCGCGCATGGCGGGACACAGTAAATGGGCCAACATCCAGCATCGCAAGGGCCGTCAGGACGCCAGACGCGGCAAACTCTTCTCCAAGCTGATCCGGGAGGTCAGCATCGCCGCCCGCGCCGGAGGGGCTGATCCGGCTTACAACCCGCGGCTGCGCGCCGCCGTGGACGCCGCGTTTGCGCAGAACATGTCGAAAGACGCCATAGAGCGCGCGGTGAAACGCGGCGTCGGCAATGAAGAGGGCCAGGATCTCGAGGAGATCCGCTATGAGGGTTACGGCCCGGGCGGCGTCGCCGTGCTGGTGGACTGCGTCACCAACAATCGCAATCGCACCGCCGGCGAGGTGCGCCACGCGTTCAGCAAGTACGGCGGCAATCTTGGCAGCAGCGGTTCGGTGGCGTATCTGTTTCGCAAGGTGGGCGTCATCGGGTTCAACGCCGGCCACAGCGAGGATCGGATCATGGAGGCCGCATTGGAGGCCGGCGCCGAGGACGTCATCACGAGCCCGGACGGATCGGCGGAAGTGCTGACGGCGCCGGATTCCCTCGTGGACGTCAAGGAGGCCTTCGTCAGGGCGGGGCTCATGCCGGACAGCGCCGAGGTGACCATGCGCGCCGGTACCTCCCAGCCGCTGGATCGCGCCACCGCCGAATCCATGTTCCGGCTGCTGGAAAATCTGGAGGAACTCGACGACGTGCAGAAGGTGTACTCCAACGCCGACATCGCGGAGGAGATCCTGGAGCAACTGGCATGAGCGGGCGTGCGTCCGGATCATGACCCCGGTCCGCATTCTCGGCATTGATCCGGGCTTCCTGCGCACCGGTTACGGCATCATTGACCTGACGGGAAATCATGCGCGCCACGTCTGCCACGGCGTCATCCGCACCGAAAGCGGCGAACTCGGGGATCGGCTGCGGCGCATCTTCGCGGGCATCGGGGAGATCATTGCGCAGTGGCGGCCGGCGGAAACCGCGGTGGAAAAAGTATTCGTGGATCGCAACGCGGACTCGGCGTTGAAACTGGGGCAGGCGCGCGGCGCCGCAGTTACCGCGTGCGCCAACCTGGGTCTCGCCATCAACGAATACAGCCCGAACCAGATTAAGCAGGCCATCGTCGGACGCGGGCACGCGGAAAAGCAGCAGGTGCAGCACATGGTGCGCGTCCTGCTGTGTCTGCAGGACCTGCCCCAGGCGGACGCCGCGGATGCGCTGGCCGTGGCCCTGTGCCACGGTCACCAGCGCGAAGGCCGGCGCCGGCTCGCCGCGGCGCTGGCGCAAGGCGCACGCCAATGATCGGGCAATTGCGCGGCATCGTGTTGATCAAGCGCCCGCCGCACCTGGTGCTGGACGTTCAGGGCGTCGGTTACGAGATCGAGGCGCCGATGTCCACATTCTACCGGCTGCCCGCCACGGGCGCGGAGATGCATCTGTTCACACATCTGGCCGTGCGCGACGATGCGCATCTGCTGTTCGGATTCGCCACCGAGGCCGAACGCCGGCTGTTCCGCGCGCTGCTGAAAGTCAACGGCGTCGGTGCGCGCACTGCATTGACCATCCTGTCCGGTATGGAGACCGGCATGCTCGTGCAGTGCATCCGCACCAGTGATGTCCAGCGGCTCGTGCGCCTGCCCGGCATCGGCAGGAAGACCGCCGAGCGGCTCGTGGTCGAAATGCGCGATCGGCTGGCGGACTGGGAAGCCGCCGGCAACGCGGAGGGCGCCGCGGCGGCAGGCGCGCCGGGGGCCACGCCCGCCAATGCCGCCGACGAGGCCGTCAGCGCCCTCATCGCCCTGGGCTACAAGCCTCAGGAGGCAAGCCGCCATGTGCAGTCCGTGGTTCAGGACGGCATGGGCAGCGAGGACATCATCCGTGAGGCGTTGAAGGCCTCGATTCGATGAGCAACACCAATCCGGTCATCTCCGCCACGGGCACGTCCGAGGACGCCGCCGCCGAACTCTCGCTGCGGCCAAAGCGGCTGGCGGACTATCGTGGCCAGCCGCAGGTCAACGAGCAGATGGAGATCTTCATCAGCGCGGCGCGGCGCCGCAGCGAGGCGCTGGACCACGTGCTGATCTTCGGCCCCCCCGGGCTCGGCAAGACCACGCTGGCGCACATCATTGCGTTCGAAATGCAGGTCAATCTGCGCCAGACCGCCGGGCCGGTGCTGGAACGGGCCGGGGATCTCGCCGCCCTGCTCACCAATCTCGAACCCAGGGACGTGCTGTTCATAGACGAGATCCACCGGCTGAGTCCGGTGGTCGAGGAAATCCTCTACCCCGCCATGGAGGATTATCAGATCGATATAATCCTCGGCGAGGGCCCGGCGGCGCGCGCCATCAAGCTCGACATCCCGCCGTTCACTCTCGTGGGCGCCACCACGCGCGCCGGGCTGCTGACCTCTCCGCTCCGGGATCGCTTCGGCATCGTGCAGCGGCTGGAGTTCTACAGCACGGGGGATCTCGCCGGCATCGTCACCCGCTCCGCGGCAATATTGAATGTGTCCGTGGATGCCGAGGGTGCGATGGCCATCGCCTCGCGTTCGCGCGGCACGCCGCGCATCGCCAACCGGCTGTTGCGGCGCGTGCGCGACTTTGCCGAGGTCAGGGGCGACGGAAAGGTAAGCGCGCGCACGGCAGCGCGTGCGCTGGACCTGCTGAACGTGGACAGCCACGGCTTCGACGTCATGGACCGCAAGCTGCTGCTCGCCATCATGCAGAAATTCGACGGTGGGCCGGTGGGCATAGACAACCTCGCCGCCGCCATCGGCGAGGAGCGCGGCACAATCGAGGATGTCATCGAACCGTTCCTGATCCAGCAGGGTTTCATGAAGCGCACGCAGCGCGGCCGCATGGTGACGCGCAATGCCTGGCTGCACTTCGGAATCGAGGCGCCGCGCAACGCCGCCGCGGACCAGGATCTGTTCGACAATGGGGGCTGAGCGCCGCGCGCAGGCCGCCGGCGCGGAATTTCGCTGGGCGGTGCGTGTCTATTACGAGGACACCGACGCCACCGGCCTGGTCTACCACAGCACGTACCTGGAGTTCATGGAACGCGCCCGCACCGAATGGCTGCGCCATCTGGGCCACGGGCAGCATGACCTGCGCAGCAAAACCGGCATCGTGTTCGTGGTGCGCGACCTCGAAGTGCGGTTCATGCGCCCGGCACGCATTGATCAGCTGCTGGAAGTGACCGTGCGCATCACCCGCTGCCGGGGCGCCAGCATGCGCTTCGAGCAGACCGTGCACGATGGGGAGACGGGGCCGCTGTGCCGCGCGCTGGTGGAAGTCGCCTGCATAGATGCCGTAACGCTGAAACCGCGCCGTTTGCCGGACTTCATCAAGGAGGGACTGAAACATGTCCACTGATCTGTCGTTCCTGAACCTGATCCTCGGCGCCAGCGCCGTGGTAAAACTGGTGATGCTGGCCCTGCTCGCGGCATCGGTCGTCTCCTGGGCGATGATCTTCAGCAAGCGCGTCAACCTGCAACGCGCCCGGCGCGAGGCCGACCAGTTTGAGGAGCAGTTCTGGGCCGTCGAGGACCTGAACGCGCTGTTCAACCGCATCAGCGCGAAGCGCTATGGCGGCAGCGGCATGGAAAAGATCTTCGAGGCCGGATTCAAGGAATTCGCGCGGCTGCGCAAACAGACCGGGATTAGTTCCGAGGCCGTGATGGAGGGCGCGCAGCGCGCCATGCGCGTGGCGCTGAACCGCGAGCTGGAGTCACTGGAGGTGCACCTGTCGTTCCTGGCGACGGTGGGCTCAACCAGCCCCTACGTGGGCCTGTTCGGCACCGTGTGGGGGATCATGAACAGTTTCCGCGCCCTGGGAAACGTGCAGCAGGCCACCATCTCCCTGGTCGCGCCCGGCATCGCCGAGGCCTTGATCGCCACGGCCATCGGCCTGTTCGCCGCCATCCCGGCGGTGATTGCCTACAACCGGTTCTCCAATGACGTCGAGCGGCTGTCAATCCGCTACGACATTTTCATGGAAGAGTTTTCGGCCATCCTCCACCGTCATGCACATGCATAGAAGCAGTCACAAGTGACAAGTAAAAGACAAAACCCGGTCAGGACACCGGATCCCGTTCTGGTTCGAACCGTATCGCACTGCTCACCAGCCACCAGCCACCAGCCACGAAATCATGCGCCAACGAATCAGACGCAAGTTGATGTCCGAGATAAACGTCGTGCCGTACATCGACGTGATGCTCGTGTTGCTCGTAATCTTCATGATCACGGCGCCGCTGCTGACCCAGGGCGTGAGCGTGGAGCTGCCGCGCGCGGCGGCGAAGCCTTTGCCCGCGCCGGACCGGGAGCCGGTGGTCATCAGCATTGACGGTGCCGGCAGGTACTTCATCAACTATGGCGACAACCAGGACCAGCCCGTGCCGCTGGAGACGCTGGTCAACCGCGTGGCGGCATTGCGCAAGTACCAGCCGGCGATCCCCGTCTATCTCAAGGGGGATCGCAAGGTCGATTACGGCCGGGTGGTGGAACTGATGGCGCTGTTGCAAGGCTCCGGCGTGGAAGGCGTCGGGCTGGTCACGACGCCGCCGGGCGGCTGACCCGGCTGCACCGATTCGATGACGCTGCGCGCCTTTTCCCTGTCGCTAATCCTGCACGCGGTCATGCTGGCGCTGCTGGTGTTCAGCTTCGACTTTCAGAAGGAGGAGCTGGTGATACGACCGCAGGACGTCATGAAGGCGGTGAGCGTGGACAGCAGGCAGGTGGAACAGGAGATCAACCGCCTGCGGGAGATCGAGCAGAAGAAAGAAGCGGCGGACCGGCAGCGCGAAAGGGAACTGCAGGCGAAGCTAAAGGAGCTGGAGCGCAAGGCGCGCGCGGCCGAGGAGCAGCGCACGACCGAGGAAAAACGCCTGGCTGAGCTTGCGGAAAAAAAGGAAAAACAACGCAAGGAGTCAGAGGCCGAGGAAAAGCGCGTCGCGGAACTCAAGAAACAGAAGGAGGACCTGGAGAAGAAAAAGAAGGCCGAGGAGGATGAGAGGAAAAAACAGGCCGACGAGCAGAAGGCGAAGGAAGCGGCGCAGGCAAAGCAGGATCTCACGCTGATCGATCTACACAGCGCCAGAATCCGCGCGGCCATCGCGCAGCAGTTCAATACCGTGGGACTGCCCCACGGGCTGTCATGCGTATTGTTCATCCGCATGGTGCCCGGCGGCGAAGTCGTCGCGGCGCGGATCGAACAGTCCAGCGGCAACGACGTATTCGACCGGCGCGCGGAAGCGGCGGTATTCCGGGCCTCGCCGTTGCCGGTGCCGGACGATCAGCGCGTATTTGAAAAGATGCGCGAAATTCGACTAAGGTTTGCGCCCGATTGAACGAAGGAACGCGCCGATGAGGAAGGTCGTAGTGCTGGTGCTGTCGTTGTTGCCGGCGGTGCTTGTGCCGCAGGCGTTTGCGGTGATTGACATCACGGTGACCGAGGGCGTGGAGCAGCCCCTGCCTGTCGCCGTCGTCCCGTTCGGCTGGTCCGGCCCCGCGGACAGCCAGCCCATATTCATGGAGTCCACCATCGGCAACGATCTCGCGCGCAGCGGGCGCTTTGCCCCCATGGAGGCGAAGGACATGCCGCAGACCCCCACGGAGTTCGCGGCGGTGAATTTCAAGGACTGGCGCATGCTGGGCATGCAGAACGTGGTCATCGGCAGCCTGCGTGAAACCGGGCCCGACAGCTATGAAGTGGAATTCCGGCTGTTGAATTCCTTCAATGGCTCCCAGCTCGCCGGCTTCCGCGTGCCGGCGACCCGCAAGCAGTTGCGGCGCACCGCGCACCGCATCGCCGACATCGTGTTCGAGAAACTGACCGGCGTGCGCGGGGCCTTTGACACGCGCATCGCCTACGTGACCGTGAAAAAGACCGGCAGCAACAGCCGCTACAGCCTGCAGATCGCGGACGCGGACGGGTTCAATCCGCAGGTGCTGCTGGAATCCGATGAGCCGCTGCTGTCGCCGGCCTGGGCGCCCGACGGCAAGCGGCTCGCGTACGTCTCGTTCGAGGGGCGCACGACGTCCGTCTATGTCCAGGACATCATCACCGGTCAGCGCCAGAAGGTGGCCGCGAACCCGGGCATCAACAGCGCCCCGGCGTTTTCGCCGGACGGCAGGCGGCTGGCGCTGACGCTGTCCATGGGCGGGGACCCGGAGATCTACGTACTCAACCTGGAAACGCGCGGGCTGTACCAGGTGACCCATGATCGGTCCATTGACACCGAACCGTCCTGGTCTCCCGACGGCAGCCGCATCGCTTTCACGTCGGATCGCGGTGGCGGGCCGCAAATCTACGAGGCCAGCGCCCAGGGCGGGCCGGCGCAGCGGCTGTCGTTCGAAGGGTCCTACAATGCGCGGCCGCGTTACGCCCCGGACGGGCGTTCCATCGCCGTCGTGCACGGCCGGGATCGCCGTTACCAGATCGGCGTATTCGCGCCCGGGCAGGGCGGGCTCGAAATCCTGAGCAAATCCCGGCTCGACGAGTCGCCCAGCTTCGCGCCCAACGGCAGCATGATCATCTACACCACCGTGGGCGCGCGCGGATCGGAACTGGCCGCCGTTTCCACCGACGGCCATGTGCATCAGCGGCTTGCCTTGCAGGACGGCGAGGTCCGGGAACCGGCGTGGGGCCCGTTCCTGTCAGGTCAGTAGCGGGGCCGGTTATTTCGGCAACATTGATGTGCGATCATAGGCAGACATTTGACTAATTCATGTAGCGAGGAGAATCAATCATGAAAAAGTACCTGGCGCTGGCGTTGTGCCTGGCAGTGGGTCTGACCGCGTGCAGCTCGAAGCCTAAGCAGGCCGACACGTCGAAAAAGGTCGAAGATCGTTCGGCAACCACGGACAAGGGGACCCAGACTTACGGCACGGGCACGGATACCGGCGGCGCCATGAGCGCGCTGAACGATCCCGCCAGCCCGCTGGCGGTGCGCACGATTTATTTCGATTACGACAGCAGCGACATCCTGCCGGAATACCAGAAAACCGTGGAGGCCCACGCCGCGTTTCTGGCCCAGAACCCGAAAATAACCATGGCGCTGGAAGGACATGCGGACGAGCGTGGCTCACGGGAATACAACCTGGCGCTGGGCGAACGGCGCGCGCAGTCGGTTAAGCGGCAGATGGTGCTCCTGGGCGCCGCCGCCGACCAGATCCGCACCACCAGTTACGGCGAGGAACGCCCCGTTGTGGACGGCCACGATGAAACCTCCTGGAGCCAGAACCGGCGTGTGGAAATCATTTACTGAAACCCTGCGCCGGAGTGGCTCGTTGGCGCTTTGCGCCAGCCTCGGGCTGGCGCCGGCGGCGCACGCCGCCGCGCCGGTCAGGGAAAAGGACGCAATCGGGCTGACCGAGCGCGTGGAACGGCTGGAACGCCTGCTGCAGAACCAGGGACTGCTGGAATTGCTGCAGCAGGTGCAGGCGTTACAGCAGGACGTCAACAGCCTGCGCGGCGCCGTGGACGTTCAGACGCATGCGCTGGAACAGATGCGCGAGCGCGAGCGGGCGCTGCATGCAGACATGGACCGGCGCCTGCAGGCGTTGGAGCCCGGAACAACAACGGCCCCGGAGCCTGCCGCGCCGGATGCCGGCACGGAGCCGCCGCTGGAGAGCCTGTCCGCGGTTCGGGCGGAGGACGACATTCCCGCGGGCCCGGAGGCGGACACCCCGTTGACGGTGGAAACCGTCAGCGCACCGGCAGCCGCTGCAGGCACCGCCGTCGCTGCGGCCGATGCCGCCGGCCGCTCCGCCGGTGCGGCGCTGTCGGCGGCGGCAGCGACCGCCTCGACCGGCGCTGCCGCTGCGGGCGTCGTGGCGCCCAGCACGGATCCTGGTGCCGCGGCCGCAACCGCCGACCAGGCCGATTATGAGCGCGCATTCTGGCTGTTGAAGCAGGCACGCTACGATGACGCCATCCAGGCGTTCCGCGCCTATCGCGCCGCATGGCCGAAAGGGCAGTATTCCGACAGCGCGCAGTACTGGCTTGGGGAAGGCTACCACGCGAAAAACAATTACCGGCAGGCATTGATTGAGTATGAGCGGCTCATCGGAGAGTTTCCCAACAGCCAGAAGATCACCCATGCGCTCCTGAAGAGCGGCTACTGCCTGCAGGAACTGGGCCGCCCGGATGACGCGCGCGCGCGGCTGAACGATCTGGCGCAGCGCTACCCAGGCACGACCGCGGCGCGGCTGGCCGAGGAGCGCTTGCGCGTGATGACCGCCGCCGGGCGCGCCCCCTGATCCCGTGCGCGCGGAAGCTACGGCCCCGGTCCCGTTGACCCCGGGTTCCGCGCCCGATATCACGCTGCGCGTCAATGAAATCTTCCTGTCGTTGCAGGGCGAGACCACCCGCGCCGGCCTGCCGACGATCTTCATCCGCCTGACCGGCTGCCCGCTGCGCTGCCACTACTGCGACACCGCTTACGCCTTCCATGAGGGCCGTACCATGACCGCTGCGGACATCATGGCGGCGCTGGCGCCGTGGACCACGCGCCTTGTGACCGTCACCGGCGGCGAGCCGCTGGCGCAGAAATCCTGCCAAGCGCTTCTTACGCACCTGTGCGATCGGGGTTACGACGTGTCGCTGGAGACCGGGGGCGCCATTGACGTATCCGCCGTGGATGCGCGCGTTTGCAAGATTCTGGACGTGAAGACGCCCGGTTCCGGGGAGTCCGGACGCAATCTCGCCGGTAACCTGGCGCATATGTCGGCGCGGGATCAGTTCAAGTTCGTGATCTGCGATCGGCGCGATTACGAATGGGCGCGGGAATTCGTCGCGCACCACCAGTTGCACAACCGCAGCGAGGTATTGTTCTCCCCGAGCCATGGCCAGTTGCCGGCGCGCGATCTCGCGGACTGGGTGGTGGCCGACGAGCTGACAGTCAGATTGCAGATCCAGCTGCACAAGTATCTGTGGGGAGATGAGCGCGGACGTTGAGCGACGGGCCGTTGTGCTGCTGTCGGGCGGCCTCGACTCCGCCACTGCGCTGGCGGTGGCGCGTCGCGACGGCTTCATCTGCCATGCGTTGAGCTTCAACTACGGCCAGCGCCACCAGTTGGAGCTGGAAGCGGCGGCGAAAGTGGCCATGGCCGGAGGTGCGCGGGATCACCGCGTCATGCCGCTCGATTTGCGCGCCATCGGCGGCTCGGCGCTGACGGATCCCGGCATACCGGTACCCGAGCAGCCCTCCGCCGGCATTCCGTCCACCTATGTCCCCGCCCGCAATACCGTCATGCTGGCCATTGCGCTCGCCCAAGCCGAGGCGCTGGGCGGACGCGACATCTTCATCGGTGTCAATGCCGTGGATTATTCCGGCTATCCCGACTGCCGGCCGGAATTCATCGCCGCATTCGAGCGCCTGGCGAACCTCGCCACGCGCGCTGGCGTGCAAGGATCGCGATTGCGCATTCACGCGCCGCTGATCAGTCTGTCAAAGGTTGAAATCATCCGGCTGGGGACGCAGCTCGGCGTGGACTATTCGCTGACCTTGTCTTGCTATCAGCCCGACGCCGGGGGCCGGGCCTGCGGCGTGTGCGACTCGTGCCGTTTCCGGCGCGACGGATTTGCCGGCGCGGGCCTGCCCGACCCGACCCGGTACCTGTCAGCCTGAGGGGGCGGCGCTCTCGTCGCCGGTGTCGCGGGTCAAGTGCAGGTAGCTGTTGTACCGGCTGCGGATGTCGCGCACATAAACCACGGCCTGCCCGCAACGGCAGGCGACGGAATCGGGCCCGGCATCCGCCACCGGGCGGGCAAAGGACATCATCGCCAGCTCCACGTTGTCGAACCACCGGTCGGGGTCGAGATTCATCGCGGCGGCACGGGCGCGGGCCTTCTGCACGCGCGCCAGCCCGGCATTGTAGGCCGCGAGCGTAAACCAGGTGCGGTCCTCAAGATTGAGGTTCTCCTCAAACTGGCTGCGCAGGAAATCCATGTATTTCAGCCCCGCGCGAATGTTGTCGCGCGGATCGTCCAGATTTCCGGCGCCGATGAATTCGGCGGTGCCGGGAAGCATCTGCATCAAGCCGCTTGCCCCCGCCACGGACTCGGCGTTGGGATCGAAGTTACTCTCCTGGAACATCTGCGCCAGGATCAGCCGCCAGTCAAAGTCATAGTGGGCGGCGTATTTCTGCACGATGTCGTCGTAGGGTGAGATTGCCTCGGCGCCGGCAACCCGCGCCCGGTCGTCCGCCCAGACTGCCGGCCGCTCGACGTAGCGGGAGTACAGTGCCTTGTAATATCCCGACTGATAGTTTTCGCCGACGAAATCATCGAGCGCGGCGAGCAACTGGCGATCGGAGGCCCGTACAAACCATGAAACCGGTTCCGGTTCCGACAACGCAAACTGGCCACGCAACTCCAGTTGCCGGGCAAATTCCGCGCGTACCAGGCTGCCGCTGATGACGGTCAAATCGCTCCGGCCCGCGGCCACACGCGCCAATGCCTCCCCCATGTCCATTGTCCCGGTAACCGTTTCCACCGTCACATTCACGCCGCTCCGCCGCAGGGCGCGCACATTGCTCGAATACGGGCTCTCGGCCGGCAGCAGAATGCTCCGGCCCGCCAGATCGGAGATATCCACCAGCGGCCGGTCGTCGGCCCGGGCGACGACCACGGGCGCGGCGTAATCATAAGGTAGGGTCGCCGCAACAGCCGCGCCCGCCGCGGATGCCGGCAATGATGCCGCCACCAAATCTCCGCGTCCCGCAAGCAGCAGGCGACGCATTTCGTCCACGCTCCCGGCGGTCACCACGTCCACCCGCAACCGGTGACGCTCGGCAAACCGGGTCACCAGTTCATAGTCGAACCCCTTCAGGCGGCCGTTCCTGACGAAGTAATTCACCGGGCCCGGGACCGTGATCAGGCGCAGCACGCGGCGCTCCCGCAATCCGTCCAGATCCTCCCGATAAACCCGGGCCGCCTCCAGTTCCAGATGGCGCCGGTTCAGGAAACTGTTCAGCGACGACAACAGGGCCGCGGCCCCGGCCCGAACCGCCCAGGAGCGCGGCTCACCTGCGGTCAGGTCCAGTGCGACCTCCAGGTCCGGGTACCGGGAGAGATGACCCTCCAGTTGCGCGCTGTCCGCCACCAGCAGATCGTAGCGGCCGGATGAAATGCCGGTGAGCATGGTCTCGATGCGCTCGTGCTCCGGGATCGCCATGAGGTCCATCGTGGGATTGGCCGCGGCGAGACGTTTCAGCTGTCCCCAGACCCGCGACGAGACTTTCGCCGCCACCTGGCGCGTGGAAAGGTCGGACTCATTGCGAAGGCGCCCGGCCCCGATCCGCCCAATCACCTGGGCGCCCGACACACCCCAGGGCAGGGTAAAACGAACCCCTTCCCGGACCTCGACGTCCCGCGCCCCGGCGGCCAGGTCGGCGCGCCCGTCCTCCACGGCCACCAGCAATTGCGACGTTTCCGCCTCAATGAATTCGGTGCGCATTCCCTGACTGCGGGCAAATTCTTCCAGCAGCGCCCGTTCCGCGCCGTCGAGGATGATCCCCCCTGTGCCGCGCCGGCTGACGATCCGAAGCTCGCCGCGAGCGCGCAGATCGGCCAGATCCCCGCGCAGGGGCTGTGCGGGGTGACGGACGTCGGCCCCTGGAGGGGGCTCTGGCGCCGGGATGGATGGCGGCCCCAGGGAGTGAACGCCGATGGATGTGACCAGCGCTACCAGGGCGAGCACGCCCAGAGACACCCAGGCTTTTCGCACCGTTGCCCCCCGATTTTCCGGCCTCTGTCGTGGCTTGGTCGAAAATGGAAGCCTGAATATACGCATAAACTACCGGTTTATCTATATATAGTGGTTCATTTCTCAGACACCACAATATATAGATTCCTCAGGTGAAGGCGAACTGGACTCTAACAGCCGAATTGGTGCAATGCAACATACATTATTGAAGGGGTAGGACTCCCTAAAAATCAATGGATTACGAGAGGAACGGCCTCGCCACTTCCACCAGGAGGCCGGGGAAACGGGACTTCCTGCAGCGTGTCGCGGCGTCAGCTCAAACTGCTACCGGTGACCGCAAAGCATTCGGTCCAGATCAGCCAGACGCCGAGGCGTGCCGATGTCGAACCACAATCCGCCGCAACGCTCTCCGGTGACCTCCCCCCGCTTGACAGCCTGGCGCAGGATTGGCGCAAGGGAAGCGGGTTCATCGGTCAGGGTGGAGAACAGGCCCGGGTGGTATACGCCGATGCCGGTGTAGGTAAGGCCGGGGTTGCGGGATTCCGTGACCCGCGGGCCGTCCAGCCCGAAATCACCCGCCGGATGATGTTCGGGATTTGGCGCCAGCACTATGTGCGCGCCGGCCGGCATGCGCGGCACCAGCAGACTGAAATCGAAGTCGGTCCAGATATCGGCGTTGATCACCAGAAACGGCGCCTCCCCCAGCATCGGCAGGGCGCGGCGGATGCCCCCGGCTGTTTCCATGGGCCGGTCCCCCTCCGCCGAGTAGCGGATGTTGAGACCCAGCCCCGTCCCGGTACCGAAGGCCGATTCGATCCGGGAGCCGGACCGGCTGTGGTTGATGACCACCTCCCGGATCCCGGCGCGGGACAGCGCTTCGAGGTGGTATTGCAACAGCGGCCTGCCGCCGGCGCGCAGCAGCGCCTTCGGCGTAGTGTCCGTCAGAGGCGCCATGCGGGTGCCCAGGCCCGCGGCGAGGATCATTGCACGCATGGAGGACCGCTCTTTGACCCACGCATGCCGATAGGTTGATGCAAAACCGTGTCCCGCACCAGTCTGGCGGCGGTCCGCCGCCGGGCGCCGGGGCAGCCTTCTCCCGCCGTCACCACGATTCCACATTGCGCGTGCGGGGGCGATTGGTTCAAATACAACGCCAATGAACGACGCGACGCAACTGATGGAACTGGGACGTGCGGTCATCGAGACCGAAACGGAGGCGCTGACCCGGCTTGCCGCCCGGATTGATGCGGATTTTGTCGCCGCCTGCCGCTGCATGCTCGGCTGCCGCGGCCGTACCGTGGTCATCGGCATGGGCAAATCCGGGCACATTGGCGGCAAGATCGCCGCGACGCTGGCCAGCACCGGCACGCCGGCGTTTTTCGTTCATCCGGGCGAGGCCAGCCACGGCGATATGGGGATGATCACCTCCGACGACGTCGTGCTGGCGTTGTCGAACTCCGGCGAAACCGATGAGATAATTTCACTGCTGCCTGTGATCAAGCGGCTCGGCGTGCCGTTAATTGCGCTCACCGGCAGCAGCAAGTCCACGCTGGCGCGCGCCGCCACCGTCAGCCTCGATGTGAGCGTGGAGCGCGAGGCGTGTCCGCTGGGGCTCGCGCCCACCGCCAGCACAACCGCGGCGCTGGCCATGGGCGATGCGCTGGCAATCGCATTGCTGGAGGCGCGCGGCTTTCGCAAGGAGGACTTCGCGCTGTCCCATCCCGGTGGCACACTGGGCCGCAGACTGCTGTTGCGCGTCACGGATGTCATGCACACGGGTATGGCCATGCCGCGGGTAGGGCCTGACACGCTGCTGGCCAGGGCACTGGTGGAGATGACGCAAAAGGGTTTGGGCACCACGGCGATCGTGGATGAAGACAACCGCGTGCTGGGTATCTTCACCGACGGCGATGTGCGCCGCGCGCTGGATGCCGGCATTGACGTGCACAGCACTCGCGTCGGATCGGCGATGACGCGCGGCGGCAAGACCATCGGTCCCGAGGCGCTGGCGGCCGAAGCGCTGCAGATGATGGAAACGCACAAGATCAACGCGCTGCTGGTGATCGATCCGGAACAGCGGCTTCTCGGTGTACTCAACATGCACGATTTGCTGCGCGCGCGGGTGGTCTGACGTGCGCGGGGAGATCCTGAGGCGCGCCGCCGCCGTCCGGCTGGCGGTGTTCGATGTGGATGGCGTGCTCACTGACGGCGGCCTGATGTTGGGAGCGGACGGCAGCGAGTTCAAGGTGTTTCACGTCCATGACGGGCTCGGGATCGCGCTGTTGCTGGAGGCCGGGCTGGAGGTCGGCGTCATCTCCGCGCGCCCCTCGAACGTGGTCGCCGCGCGCATGCAAGCCCTGGGCGTCCGCCATCTGGCGCTCGGCGTTGACGACAAGTCCAGAGAATTGCGCCGAATGCTGACGGAGCTCGATATCACACCGGAGCAGGCGGCGTTCGTGGGGGACGATCTGGTGGATCTGGCGCCCATGGCCCTAGCCGGACTGAGCATCGCCGTGGCCGATGCGCACCCGCAGGTGCGGGCCCGTGCCCATTGGATCACGGGCAAGGCAGGAGGCCGCGGCGCCGTGCGTGAAGTATGTGAGCTGTTACTCACTGCCCAGGGACGGCTTGATGCGGTTTATCATCGCCACCTGCCGCCATGAGCCCTGTTCACCGGAACCGGCGCCGGAGGCGCAGTTCTAATCGGTTGATGCGCCATCCGCCCCCTTGTTTCGCGACGGATCGCCGGCCGTGAATCAACGCGCGCTGTGGTTGCTGGGACTGTTTCTGGTTGCCGGCCTGACCACCTGGCTGTTGCGTTACCTGACCGCGGAACGGGGTGGACCGGATGCCGGGGCCTTTCATGACCCCGACTATTACATGGAGGATTTTTCCACGCTGACCATGGAGGAAGACGGGCGGCCCAAGCATCGCTTGCGGGCGGTGTACATGGCCCATTATCCCGCCGACGACACCACGGAACTGCTGCGCCCCGGCATGGAGATCTACCGGATCGGCCGACTGCCGCTGTTCATCAGCGCCGAGCGCGGCTGGGTCACCGATGACAATAATGTCGTGATCCTGCGCGGCGCAGTGCGCCTGTGGGAGGATGATGCCGCGGGCAGGCGCGTGCTGCAGGTGGATACCACCGAAGCCAGGGTCCTCCTGGACAGTGAATATGCCGAGACCGACCGACCGGCGGTGATCGTTTCCGGCAGCAGCACTATCTCCGGCACCGGCATGCGGGCGTATCTGAAGGAAAGCAGACTGGAGGTGAGAAAACATGAACGGACGACGATTGCCCCGGGGCCGAACAGCTGACCTCGCGGCCGCGATCATTGCGCTGGCTCTGACGCCGGCGGCGCCCGCGTTCGCGCTGTCCACCGACAAGGATCAGCCCATCGAGGTGGAGGCCGACTCGGCCGAGCTGGATGACGTCAAAAACGTCAGCATCTACCGCGGCAACGTAATCGTCACGCAGGGCAGCATTCGCATGACCGGCGACCTGATGACCGTGTACCAGACCGACAGCGACGATCTTGATCATCTGATCATCGAAGGCAGGCCGGCGACCTACAAGCAATTGCCTGACGAAAGCCCGATTTACGACGAGGCCGAAGCCCTGCGCATGGAGTATCACGAGTTAAAAAACAAGGTCATTCTGATCAGCCGGGCCGTGGTGCGGCAGGAAGGGTTGCGGTTCAGCGGCGATCGGATCGAGTACGATACCGAGTTGAGCAAGGTCAAGGCCTGGAGCAAGCCGCCCGCGACCCCGGACGACGGCAGCGCGACCGACGAGCAACCGCGCGAGCGCGTCAAGATAATCATCAAGAAAAAGGACGACCAGGCGCCGCAATGAACATCCTTTCGGTCCAGCACCTCTCCAAGAGCTTCCGCGCCCGCCAGGTCGTGCGCGACGTGAGCCTTACCGTCCGCGACGGCGAAATAGTCGGGCTGCTGGGGCCGAACGGCGCCGGCAAGACCACGAGTTTCCACCTGATTGTCGGGTTGCTGGGTTGTGACGCCGGCAGCATCCACCTGAACAACACCGACATCAGCGCGCTGCCCATGGACCGGCGCGCTCGCATGGGGCTCGGGTATCTGCCGCAGGAATCTTCCATCTTCCGCCGGCTGACAGTGGCGGAAAATCTCCTGGCCATCCTGGAGACGCGACCGAATCTGGACGAGGAAGAGGCGCGCCGGCGCCTTGAACACCTGCTGGAGGAGTTCAGCGTTGCGCATCTGCGCGACAGTCTCGGCCAGAGCCTGTCCGGCGGGGATCGGCGCCGCGTGGAAATCGCGCGCGCGCTCGCCACCGACCCGCGGTTTCTGCTGCTTGACGAGCCGTTCGCAGGCATTGACCCGATCTCCGTGGGTGATATCCAGCGCATGACCCGTTACCTTGCGGGGCGTGGCCTGGGCGTGCTGATCACCGACCATAACGTGCGCGAAACGCTCGGTACCTGCGACCGGGCATACATCGTCAATGACGGCCACATCATTGCCGAGGGGGCGCCGGACGAGATCCTGCTGAACTCCAGGGTCCGCGAAGTCTACCTGGGCGAGCAGTTCCGTCTGTAAGCAATCCCTCGGGCACGAAATCCGGACGGTCCGGACCGGCCAAAAACCCGACGCCCGCCACCCGCTCCCCTGAGCCGCGGTGAAGCATCACCCTCAGTTGCAAGTATTTGATAGATTGGGGGCAATGCCGTGCAGAAGTCCATGGACTGAGTTTTGCATCGAACTGCTAGAATCGCGCTCATGAAGGCCTCCCTGCAACTGCGGCTCGGCCAGAGCCTGACGATGACGCCCCAATTGCAGCAGGCGATCCGCCTGCTGCAACTGTCCAGTGTCGAACTGCAGGCCGAGGTACAGGACGCGCTGGAATCCAACATGATGCTCGAGCTGGATGAGGAGGAACCCGAACCGGCCCCGGCCGCGCAGTCCCAGTCGGAGCCCGCCGCCGAGGATCAAGACCCCGCCGCCGCCCCTGTGGAGTCCGACGACATTCCAGAGGATCTGCCCGTGGACACAGCCTGGGAGGACATCTATCAGGGCGGGTCGGCGGCGGTGCGCGCCGGCGATGACGGCGAATACCAGACCTATGAGAACCAGGCGACCCAGGAGAAATCGCTGCGCCACCATCTGCTGTGGCAACTGAATCTGACCCCCACCAGCGACACCGACCGGGCGATCGCGACCGCCATCATCGATGCGCTGGACACCGACGGTTACCTGACCTGCACACCGGAGGAGATCCGCCAGGCGCTTGCGCCGCAGTTCCAACTGGACATCGATGAGGTGCAGGCGATGCTGCATCTGGTGCAGGCAATGGAACCCACCGGCGTAGGCGCCCGGGATCTGCGCGAATCGCTGCATCTGCAGCTGGCGCAATTCCCCCCGGAGACGCCCCACCGCGAAACAGCGCTGCGCCTCGTGGACGAGCATCTGGATCTGCTGGCGCTGCGGGACTATCAACAGTTGCTGCGCCGGCTGAAGCTGGATCGCGGGGTCCTGCAGCAGGCCGTCGCCCTGATCCAGTCGTTGAATCCGCGCCCGGGCAGCCAGGTGCAGGATGTCCCGACGGAATATGTAGTCCCCGATGTTTACGTGCGCCGCGACCGCAACGCCTGGCGCGTGGAGTTGAATACCGATGTTCTGCCGCAGCTGCGGATCAACCCGGGTTATCTCCGCATGGTGCGCCGCGCCGACAGCAGTCCCGACAATACCTCGTTGAAGGCGCACCTGCAGGAGGCGCGCTGGCTGATCAAGAGCCTGCAGAGCCGCAGCGAGACACTGCTCAAGGTGGCCAGCTGCATCGTCGAGCGCCAGCGGGCCTTTCTCGAGCACGGCGAGGAAGCCATGAAGCCACTGGTGCTGCACGATGTAGCCGGGGCGCTGGGCATGCACGAATCCACGATTTCGCGCGTGACCACGCGCAAATACATGCACACTCCGCGCGGCATCTTCGAGCTCAAGTACTTTTTTTCCAGCCACGTCAGCACCGACCTGGGCGGCGCCTGTTCGTCCACCGCAATCCGCGCATTCATCCGCAAATTGATCGGCGCGGAGCACGGCGATCGACCATTGAGCGACAGCCGCATCGCCACGTTGCTCAAGGAACAGGGGATCAATGTTGCGCGGCGCACCGTGGCCAAGTACCGCGAAACCATGTCCATACCGCCGTCCAACGAACGCAAGCGCCTGGTATGAGCGGCGCCGGGGCCGGCAACAACAAACAGCGATGGAGCGAATCATGCAGATCAGCGTCACCGGACAGAATATCGACATCACCCCCGCCATCCGTTCCTACGTGGAGGAGAAATTCACGCGACTGGAGCGGCACTTCGACCGCTTGACCAACGTGCATGTGATACTGCACGTGGAGAAGGAACGGCGTCGCGCCGAGGCGTCAGTGCACGTCAATCGCGCGGATCTGTTTGCCGATCACGAGCATCCCGACATGTACGCTGCCATAGACGGCCTCGTGGACAAGCTCGACCGCCAGGTCAAGAAGCACAAGGAGCGGCTGCAGGACCGGCGCCGCGGCAACGCGGCGCGAAAAGGGCGCGGAGCCGGCTGACGCGGCCAACCGCCCCGGCTGCACAGCGGCGGGTACCCAATCATGCCGTCCATGACCGCAGGCCGGCGCTTCATCGTGATCACCGGGCTGTCCGGCGCCGGCAAGTCGGTGGCGCTGAATGCGCTGGAGGACCTCGAATTTTACTGTATCGACAACCTGCCCGCCGGCATGCTCGAACCTTTCTGCGAGCGGACGACCCGCGGCGTCGACGGCCTTCCGGACCAGGTGGCCGTCGGAATCGACGCCCGCAATCCGGAGGCCGCGCTGATCGGCCTGCCGGCCCAGGTGGCGAAACTGCGCGCCGCGGGCGTTCCCACTGAAGTCGTGTTTCTGGACGCCGGCGACGATGCGCTGGTGCGGCGCTTCAGCGAGACGCGCCGCCGGCATCCATTGTCCTCCGCCGGGCGGAATTTGCCCGACGCCATCGGCGCCGAACGGCGGCTTCTGGGGCCGCTGTCAGAGATCGCGGATCTGCGCATAGATACCAGCCACAGCACGGTCCATGAGCTGCGCAAGCTGGTGCAGGAGCGCGTCGCGCGACGCGCGGTTGCCGTACCCAGCATTCAATTCATGTCCTTCGGATACAAGTTCGGGATCCCGCTCGATGCCGATTTCGTGTTCGACGTGCGCTGCCTGCCGAATCCATACTGGGAGCCGGGGTTGCGCAATCTGGTCGGAACGGATGCCGCGGTTGCGGAATTTCTGCGGCGCCAGCCCGACGTGGAGGCGATGCTTGAGGATCAACTGCGCTTCCTGGAGCGATGGATCCCGCGCTTCGAATCGGAACAGCGCAGCTATCTCAGCGTGGCGCTGGGTTGCACAGGCGGCCGGCATCGGTCCGTGTACATGGCCGACTGGCTCGCGCGGCGCCTGGGATCCGCGAACCGGCGCGTGCTGTTGCGACACAGGGACCTTGAATGAGCGTCGGGATCGTGCTCGTTGCCCACGACGGCATCGGCCCGGCGCTGGCGGGTACCGCGCACTTCGTGCTCGGCGATCTGCCGCTGCCGGTGCGCGTCGTGGTCGTGTCCCGTGACAGTCAGCCGGAGGAGGTGTTCGAGCGACTCGACGCCGTCGTGTCGGAACTCGATCAGGGCGACGGAGTGCTCATATTGACGGACATGTTCGGCGCGACGCCGACCAACGTGGCGCGCCGGATCGCCGCGGCCCGGCGCGTGCGTATTGTCACCGGCGCCAACCTGCCCATGCTGCTGAACGTGCTGAACTTCCCGGGCCTGGGGCTTGACGAGCTGGCGGCTGCGGCCCTGACCGGCGGGCGCGATGGCGTGCTGCCGGTGGAAAAAAATTGAAGTGCCGCTGCGATCCCTGGTGTTGATCAACAAACTGGGGCTGCACGCGCGCGCCGCCGCGAGTTTCGTCAAGGCGGCCGCGGCCTGTGAGTGCGACATCAGGGTCACCTGCAACGGCAAGACCGTGAACGGCAAGAGCATCATGGGCGTGATGATGCTCGCCGCCGCGAAGGGAACCGCCATCGAGGTGGCGGCGGAGGGGCCTGGCGCCGAGGCCGCGCTGGACGGCATCGAGGCGCTGGTATTGAATCGCTTCGGGGAGGACGAATGACGCTTGCCCTGCATGGTCTCGGCATCTCGCGCGGCATCGCCATCGGCCCGGCGCACATCGTCGAGCGCGATCAACTCGACATACCCGAGTATGAGATCGACGCCGGACTGATCGACGACGAGATCGAGCGGCTCAAGGAAGCAGTAATGGCCGCCCAGGACCAGTTGCGCGCCATCCGCCGCCACGTCCCGGCCGCGGCGGCCACCGAGATCACGGCCTTGATTGACGCGCACCTGTTGATGCTGGATGACGCCGCGCTGATCCACGAGCCGCTGCGGCTGATCCGCGAACAGCGGCGCAACGCTGAGTGGGCGCTGAAGTCCCAGCGCGATGCGCTGGTGCGCGTGTTCGAAGAGATGGACGACTCCTATCTGCGCACGCGCCGCGACGATGTGGCGCACGTCGTAAACCGCATCCAGCGCATCCTGCTCAAACATTCCCCGCTGCGCCACGAACAGCCGGACAGTCGTCTCACGGGCTACATCATTTTCGCCGATGACCTGACGCCGGCGGACACCGTGCTGATGCAGCACCACGGCATCGCCGCGTTCGTGACCGAGTACGGTGGCCCGACCTCGCATACCTCGATCCTCGCGCGCAGCCTCGGCATTCCGGCCATCGTTGGCCTGCATCAGGCCCATGCCTACATCCGCGACGAGGAGCCGGTGATCGTGGACGGGACGCGCGGCGTCGTGCTCGCCGGCGCGGATCCGACCACGCTGGAGTTCTACCGCTCGCGTCGTGAACAGGATCAGCGCTATTACTCGGGGCTGATCCGGCTCAAGGACGCCACGGCCCGCACACTTGACGGCGTGCGCATCGAGTTGCAAGCCAACGTCGAATTGCCGGCGGACTTCGACAATGTGCTGCGCGTGGGCGCGGACGGGATCGGGCTCTACCGCACCGAGTTCCTGTTCATGAATCGCGATGTGCCGCCGGACGAAGACGAGCAGTACCGGAACTACCTCGGAGCCGTGCAGGTATTGGGCCGAATGCCTGTGACCATTCGCACCCTGGACCTGGGCGGCGACAAGGAGGCCGGCGATGCGGGCCGCCGCACGGGATCGCTCGCGGCCAATCCCGCGCTTGGATTGCGCGCCGTGCGGCTCTGTCTGAAGAAGCCGGCGCTGTTCCGCCCCCAGCTGCGCGCCATCCTGCGCGCCTCCGCTGCGGGCGACGTCCGCCTGATGATTCCCATGCTTTCCAACACCCAGGAAATGGAACAGGTGCTGGGATTGATCGACGAGATCCGGACCGAGCTGCGGGCGGAAGGCGCGGCGTTCAACCCGGACCTCCCGGTTGGCGGCATGATTGAGGTTCCGGCCGCCGCTGTGTGTGCGGATATCTTTGCCCGCCAGCTCGACTTCCTGTCCATCGGCACCAATGACCTGATCCAGTACACGATGGCGATTGATCGGGTCAACGACGAGGTCAATTATCTCTATGACCCGCTGCATCCGGCCGTGCTTAGGCTGGTGCATGGGGTAATCGCCGCGGGCAGCGACGCCGGCATTCCGGTGGCCATGTGCGGCGAAATGGCGGGAGACGTGCGTTACGTGCGCCTGCTGCTGGCCCTGGGATTGCGCTGCTTCAGCGTGCACCCGGCGAGCCTGCTGGAGGTGAAGCAGATCATCATGGCAAGCGACCTGGGGGAACTCGGCAGCCTCGCGCAGCGCGCGCTGGCAGCAACCTGCGGCGCCGATGTGGGGGCCATAGTGGAGGAATACCGGCCCGTGGCCGCTTGATCAACAGGGCGCGGCGCTGCTACCAGCTGAAAATCACCCACTGCGGGACCGCGATCTCGTCATAGATCTCGGACATGCGCGATTCCATGCGCCCGTCTCCGTCGCGATCCATCAGGTAATACGGTTTGCCCACCTTCGGCGTCACTCTCACCATGAACAGGCGCCCATTGGCCCGGTATTCATGCACGACGGCATCGCGCTGGCGCACAATGGTGATCTCGGGCTCGATCGGCTGGCCGTCTTCCAGGCGGGCCGGGAGCTCCGGTGGCGCGGGTTCCGCAGAGAAACCTTCCGCCGCCTCTTCGCCGGACAGCGGCACCTCCGGGGCGGCGGCTGCGGGTGACTCCTGCACCGTGGGCGGCGATTCCTGCGCCTGGACCACGCCGGGGGGCAATCCCAGCGACATCACCAACAACAGCGCTCGAGACATTTTCAGCTTCCGTGGTTTGGCTGCAACCGGTTGATACAAAACCGGGTTTTGCAGCACGCTCATAAATCCAGGATCGGGGCCTTGTCCGGCGCTCCGGGGGCAAGGCCGCGCTGCTCATAATAACGGAAAATGGCCTCGACGACCTGCTGCGGCGTGTCCACGACAACAAACAAATCCATGTCCATCGGGCTGATCGTGGCGTGCGCGAGCAGTGCGTTGCGAAACCACTGCATCAGTCCGTTCCAGAACGGTTCGTGCACCAGGATAACGGGTATGCGGCGGCTCTTGCCGGTCTGGATCAGCGTCAGGATCTCGGCCAGTTCATCCAGCGTGCCGAACCCGCCGGGCAGTACGACGTAGGCGGAGGCGTACTTGACGAACATCACCTTGCGCGAAAAGAAATGCCGGAAATACAACGCCTCGTCCTGGAAGTGATTGGCGATCTGCTCCTGCGGCAACTGGATGTTCAGACCGATGCTCGCGGAACGACCGGCATAGGCGCCCTTGTTGAAGGCCTCCATCAGCCCGGGACCGCCGCCGGTAACGACGCTGAACCCGGCGTCCGAAACCAGCCGTCCAATCTCCTCTGCCAGCTTGTAGAATGGGCTCTCCGCCGGCAAGCGCGCGGAACCGAACATGCTGACCGACGGCTTGATGCGCGCCAGCCGCTCGAATCCCTCGACGAACTCGGCCATGATCTGGAACACCTTCCATGACTCGCGCGTGAGGTCCGGATCGCCGGCTGCGCGCGTACTGGAATTTCTCTTGTCTTTCATTATGCCCCGCGATCTTCCTGCCCGAAGGCGATCCCGATGAGCGCCCGCAAGAAGCTCGTGCTTGTGGACGGATCATATTATCTGTTCCGCGCTTTTTTCGCGCTCAAGGATCGCCTGAGCAATTCCGCGGGTGAGCCCACCGGCGCGATGTTCGGCGTCATGAACATGCTCAGGAAGCTGCTGGCCGATCAGCGTCCGGATTACTTCGCCGTGGTGTTTGACCCGAAGGGCGACACATTTCGAAACGAGATGTACGCGGCCTACAAGGCGAACCGCCCGGCCATCGATCCGGACCTTGCCGCCCAGATTGCGCCGTTGCAGGAGATCATCGCCGCACTGGGCCTGCCATTGCTGGTGATTGACGGGGTCGAGGCGGACGATGTGATCGCCACGCTGGCGCGGCGCGCGGCAGAACACGGGATTGAGACGCTAATCTCCACGGGCGACAAGGATCTCGCGCAGATCGTCACCGATGACATCCGGCTCATCAACACCATGACCGGCGTGGTACTGGACCCGGCAGGTGTGAAGGACAAGTACGGTGTCGCGCCGTCGCAGATCGTGGATTATCTGACCCTTGTGGGTGACGCCTCGGACAACGTCCCGGGCGTCACCGGCGTGGGCCCAAAGACCGCGGCCAAATGGCTCGCCGAGTATGGAACCCTCGATCGCATCGTCGCAGAGGCGGACAACATCAGGGGCAGGATTGGCGAGAATCTGCGTGGCGCGATCCCGCTCCTGCCCCTGACCCGGCAACTGGTGACGCTGAAAACGGACGTCGGTCTCCCGGTACAACCCGAAAATCTGCTGCGCACGGCACCGGACGGCGCGCGCCTGCAACCGCTGCTGAGCCGCTATGAATTGCGCGGCTGGAGTGACGCTGCCGATCCGGCGCCTGCGCCACAGCCGGCCGCGACCGGACCCAACGCGGATTACGAGACCGTGCTTGACGTCAAGGCGCTCGAGAAATGGGTGGCGCGGCTCCGGGACGCCGATCTGATCGCCGTGGACACGGAGACCACCGGCCTCGACCCCATGACCGCGCGCCTCGTGGGGATTTCGTTTTGCGTGCACCCAGGCGCGGCTGCATACGTTCCCGTCGCCCACGACTACCCCGGGGCGCCACCGCAGTTGCCGGCAGCGCAGGCCCTGGAGCTGCTGCGTCCGGTGCTGGAAACAGAGCAGCCGGGGAAGCTGGGGCACAACCTCAAATATGACTTGAGTGTATTCGCCCGGCACGGCGTGTCGCTGTCCGGTCTCTGCCATGACTCGATGTTGCAGTCCTATGTTCTCGACAGCGCCGGATCGCGCCATGACATGGATTCGCTCGCTGAAAAGCGGCTGGGCCGCAGGACCATTCACTATGAGGACGTCACCGGCAGGGGGGCGCGCCAGATCCCGTTCAATCAGGTCGCCATCGACGCGGCCACGGCCTACGCGGCCGAGGACGCGGACGTGACATTGAGCCTGCATGAACGCCAGTGGCCGTTGTTGCTGGCGACCCCGGGATTGCGGGCGGTATACGAACAGCTGGAAATGCCGCTGGTGCCGGTCCTGTCACGGATGGAGCGCAACGGCGTCCGCATCGATTGCGACATGCTGCGCACCCAGGGGCTGGAGCTGGCGCGGCGCATGAGTGAGATCGAGCGCCAGGCGCACGCCGCTGCCGGGCAGCCCTTCAACATCGGCTCGCCGAAACAGATCCAGCAGATCCTGTATGAAAAGATGAATCTGCCGGTGCGGGAAAAAACCTCGACGGGACAGCCGTCCACCGCCGAATCGGCGTTGCAGACGCTGGCCGAGGATCATGAACTGCCGCGCCTGATCCTTGATCACCGGATGCTCAGCAAGTTGAAATCCACCTACATCGATCGCCTGCCGGATCAGGTGAACCGGGACACGGGGCGCGTGCATACCTCCTATCATCAGGCCGTGGCGGCAACCGGCCGGCTGTCCTCATCGGATCCGAACCTGCAGAACATCCCCATCCGCACATCCGAAGGGCGGCGGATCCGCCAGGCATTCGTGGCCGAGCCCGGCAATGTGCTGGTGGCCGCCGATTACTCGCAGATCGAACTGCGCATCATGGCGCACGTGTCCGGCGACGCGCGCCTGGTGCAGGCCTTTGCCCGTGACGAGGACGTGCACCGCCTAACGGCAGCGGAAGTCTTCGGCACTGAGCCGGAGGCGGTGACCGCGGAACAAAGACGGGCTGCCAAGGCCATCAATTTCGGGCTGATTTACGGCATGAGCCCGTTCGGTCTGGCGCGCCAGCTCGGCATCGAGCGGGGCGCGGCAAAGGAATACGTGGACCGGTATTTCCAGCGCTATCCCGCGGTGCGCGAATTCATGGATCGCACCCGCAGAGACGCCCGTGACCGCGGCTACGTGGAAACCGTCTTCCACCGCAGGCTGTACCTGCCGGACATCAACGTCCGCGACAGTGCGCGCCGGCAATACGCCGAGCGCACCGCGATCAACGCGCCGATGCAGGGTACGGCCGCCGACATCATCAAACGCGCGATGATCGACATAGATGCCATGCTGCCGCGGCGCTTTCCCGGCACGCGCATGATCATGCAGGTGCACGACGAGCTCGTGTTCGAGACACCGGAACAGGACGCGGCGGCGCTGCGCGCGGCCGTGGCCGAAGTCATGTCCGGCGCGGCCCAATTGAGCGTGCCCCTGGCGGTGGACACCGGCGTCGGCCGCAACTGGGACGAGGCGCACTGACTCCCCGCCGCCGCCGGGTCCGCGCTGGCCTTGCGCGCCGCCTGTGCTAACATCTCATCAGACCCGCTTCCCCAGGCAGCCGCGTTTCCGCGCCGTACCCCGATCCCGATCCAAGGTCATTCCCAGTGGAATTGATCCCGGCCATCGACATCAAGGACGGCAAGTGCGTGCGCCTCAAGCAGGGCCGCATGGAGGCGGAAACCGTGTACGGCGATCCGGTGCAGATGGCCGAGCGCTGGGTGAAGGCCGGCGCGCGGCGGCTGCATGTTGTGGATCTTAACGGCGCCGTGGACGGGCGCCCGGGCAACGCGGATATCATCCATTCCATCGCGGAAAAATACCGCCACATCGTCATCCAGGTCGGAGGCGGGATCCGCGACGAAGACACGATTCAGACCTATCTGGACGCGGGTGTAAATTTCGTCATCATCGGTACGCGCGCGGTGACCACGCCGCACTTCGTTTCCGACGTGTGCCTTGAGTTTCCGGGACATATCATCGTCGGCCTTGATGCCAGGGACGGCAAACTGGCCACCGAGGGCTGGTCCAAGCTCTCGCATCATGATGTGACGGACATGGCGCGCCGCTTTGAGGATGACGGCGTGGCCAGCATCGTTTATACCGACATCGGCCGCGACGGCATGCTGGCGAGCGTCAACATCGAGTCCACGGTTCGGCTGTGCCGTCACGTAAAGATACCGATCATCGCCTCCGGCGGGGTCCGCAATCTGGACGACATCAGGGCCTTGTGCGCCGCGGCCGGCGAAGGCATTGCCGGCGCCATTACGGGGCGCGCCATTTACGAGGGCACGCTCGACTTCACCGAAGCGCAGGCGCTTGCCGACACGCTGTGCGCCGGTCACTGATCCCATGGGTCTGGCCAAACGCATCATTCCCTGCCTGGACGTGGATCGGGGCAGGGTGGTCAAGGGTGTGCGCTTCGTGGATATTGTCGACGCCGGCGACCCGGCGGAGGTCGCGCGCCGTTACGATACCCAGGGGGCCGACGAGATTGCGTTTCTCGATATCACTGCAAGCAGCGACCAGCGCAACACCATGGTGGAGGTAGTGGAAGCGGTGGCATCCCAGGTGTTCATTCCGCTTACCGTCGGCGGCGGAATCCGCGCGCTGGAGGACGTGCGCCGCCTGCTGCTGGCCGGCGCGGACAAGATCAGCATCAATACCGCTGCCGTGCAGCGGCCGGAGTTCATCGCCGAGGCCGCGCGCGAATTCGGCAATCAGTGCCTGGTCGTTGCCATCGACGCAAAGCGCGGCGCGACCGGCTGGGAGGTCTTTACCCACGGCGGGCGGCGCGGAACCGGCATGGACGCGGTGCAGTGGGCGCGCCGGATGGCTGATCTCGGCGCCGGCGAGATCCTGCTCACCAGCATGGACCGTGATGGCACTCGCAGCGGTTTCGATCTGGACCTGACGCGCGCCGTAAGCGTCGCCGTGCCGGTGCCGGTGATTGCCTCCGGCGGCGTCGGCACATTGGACGATCTGGTGGACGGCATCCGCATCGGCGGAGCCGATGCGGTTCTGGCAGCCAGCATCTTTCACTTCGGCGAGCATACCGTGCTGGAGGCAAAGCAACGCCTTGCACGGCACGGCATCGAGGTACGCATGTGAAGCGCAAACCCACGCAGCGGAGCCGGACGAAAAAGCGCCTAGCGGCACCCGACTGGCTCGAATCAGTACACTGGGACAGGAACGGACTTGTTCCCGCCGTGGCGCAAGACGCTCATAGTGGGCGAGTGCTCACACTGGCGTGGATGAATCGCGCTGCCCTGTCATTGACCGTCGCCGAAGGGCGCGCGGTGTATTGGTCCCGGTCGCGACGACGCCTGTGGCGCAAGGGCGAAGAATCGGGTCACGCGCAATGGCTGGAAGAGCTGCGGCTCGACTGCGATCGCGACGCAGTGCTGCTGCGGGTCCGGCAGGAATCCGGCATCGCCTGCCACACCGGCCGCGAGACATGCTTCTTTCTCCGCCTGGAGGGAGATTCGTGGCGCGAAGCGGATCCCGTGTTGATGTCTCCGGCTGCAATATATTCACGGAAAAAATAGGATGGCCGGCATGACAGACGATATGCTGCAACAGCTGGGACGGTTGCTGGCGGAGCGGCGCAATGCCGATCCGGCCTCGTCCTATGTCGCGAGCCTGTATGCGGCCGGCGAGGACGCGATACTGAAGAAGATCGGTGAAGAGGCGGCCGAAGTACTGCTGGCGGGCAAGTCGGGCGACGCCGCGGCGCTGGTAAACGAGGTGGCCGACCTGTGGTTCCACTCGCTGGTGCTGCTGGCCGGCCGCGGGATCGGGCCGCAGGCCGTGCTGGACGAACTGCGCCGGCGGCAGGGCCGTTCCGGGCTGGACGAAAAGGCTGCGCGTTTGCGAAAGTAGACCAAATGCAGCGTGCTGGAGGCGTGATATGAATATCGGTATCTGGGAACTGGTGGTCATTCTGGTCATCGTGGCGCTGCTGTTCGGCACCAGGAAACTGGGCAGCATCGGCGTCGATGTCGGCAACGCGATTAAGGGGTTTCGGGCGGCAATGCGCGATGACAGCGCTGCGCAGTCCGGCACCGCTGCCCGCCCGCCGGAAAAAGATCCGGCACCAAAGGACCAGAGTTCCTGATCTCCCCGCGGTTTGCGCGGGACGGCTCCCATGTTCGACATCGGATTCTGGGAACTGGCGGTACTCGCTGTCGTGGCGCTGCTTGTGGTCGGCCCGGAGCGCCTGCCGCAACTGGTTCGTGACGGCGGGCGCTGGCTGCGGGCGTTCAGGCGCTTCATCACCGAGACGCGCTTTGAAATCGAGCGTGAGCTGGACGCTGATGTCGCGCGCGATTTCAAACGCGGCCTTGCCGAGATGGACGAACTGATGCGCATCGCCCCCGATCGGGAACCGCCGACGAAATCCGTGCCGCCGGTTGCCGCGCCCGACCCGGATCCGCCGCCGCCCGGAACATGACCGGCGCCGGTCCCCGGGATCGCGATCCGGAACTGCCGCTGATCGCGCATCTGATTGAACTGCGTGCCCGCCTGTTGCGTTGCCTCATCGTGCTGGCGGCGATTTTTCTGGCCATGGTGCCGTTCGCCAACGACATCTATGCCGCCGTTGCGGGGCCGCTTCTCGCTAAATTGCCGGTCGGCAGCGCGATGATCGCCACCGAGGTGGCGGCGCCGTTTGTCGTTCCTTTCAAGTTGTGCCTGTTCGCGGCGCTTTTCGCCGCCATGCCCTTTGTCCTGTATCAGATCTGGGCTTTCGTCGCGCCGGGGCTTTATGACAATGAACGGCGGTTTGCGGTCCCGCTGCTCCTGACCAGCATCCTGCTGTTCTATGCAGGCCTTGCGTTCGCTTTCTTCGTGGTTTTTCCACTGATATTCGGGTTCTTCACCGCCGTGGCGCCCGAAGGCGTGGCGGTGATGACCGACATCGGTCGTTACCTCGACTTTGTGCTCAAGCTGTTTTTTGCCTTCGGCGTGGTGTTCGAAGTGCCCGTGGCCACTGTGTTGCTGATTTGGACGGGGCTGATCTCCGCCGCGGCACTGGCGCGCGGCCGGCCGTACATCATTCTCGGGGCCTTTGCGCTGGGGGCGCTGCTGACGCCCGGCCCGGACGTCCTGTCGCAGATCCTGCTCGCGCTGCCGTTGTGGCTGTTATTCGAGATCGGGCTGTTTTTGGGGAGGCTCAAAGCGGAAAGCGGAAAGTGAAAAGCAGCCGGAGCCCGACTGCACTTCGCCCCGCTTTTCGCTTTTTACATTGTACTTTCACCCGTCAGCGGGCCGCGGTATTCATCCAAACGCTTTGCAACGACGGGATTGAGGCGGTGCCTTCATCCGGTGCTGCGGTCGGTGCCTGCGGCGCTCCCCGTGCGCGCAAGCGCGCGCTCACCTGTTCCAGCCGCGGCCCGATTTGCGATCCGACCCACAATTGGGGTTCCGACGGCGTCAGCCCCTCCTTTGCTTCACGGACCCCGAGAGAGTCCCGGGCGCGCCCGAAGGCATCCACCAGCGACAGATCCTTGGGCAGTTCGGTGCCGAGAAATGCCGCGCCGAAGTACGTGAACGTGCCGTCATGCCCGCAGCCGAAGGAGCTGCGATCCCGCCGTGCCGAGGTAATGACCAGCGTGGCATCGTCGCGCAGCTCTTCCACGAAAACACCGGAAAAGCACGCGGAAACAATGACCGCGCGAAACCGGATACCCGCGCCGTCCAGGGCGGCCCGCAGCGCACGCGGCGAGATCCCCTCCAGCCGGAACCCGTCCAGATCCAGAACCAGCCCCTCCTCTTCGTCGCCGTGGGAGGAGAGAAACAACACCAGCAGGTCCTCGTCCGGATCCATCCTGCGCGCCACGCCCAGCAGGGCTTCGTTCAGATTGTCGCGGCTCGCGAGCGGCAATTGTTCAAAGGTGCCCCGGTTGTTCACCAGCAGCAGCGTCCGCCCCGCGGCCTCGAAGTCCCGGCTGAACACCCGCGCCGCCTGCTGCACCTCGTTCATGAAGACATCTTCGCCCGCGTCCCCGGCCACGCCGACAAAGTAGACATCCACAACTCCGGGACGCTGATCGATGAGGCCCTTCAGTCCCTGGGCCATCAGTTCGTCCTGCTGGAAAAACAGCCGTTCCACGTCCGGGGGCGCGTTTGCCTCTTGCGCCGAGCGGTCGCTGGTCCAAAGCGGCTCGGGAGGCAACAGATACCACGGCAGGATGTTCAAGGCAGCGAACGTGACCAGCATGCCGGCTCCCGTGAGCATCCGGGGTTCGAGCACGAGGCGGACGGCGCGCAGGACGATGCACAGATACCAGCCGAGATAGATCGGCGTCAGCCAGGAATAGAACGCGGACGGCAGATCCGGAACCAGCCACTCCGCGCCCAGCAGAATCCCCACATAGATGGCAAAGGTTGTCGGTGCCACCGCCAGTATCAGCACGGACAGGGGCAGCGCGGCAGACGGTTCACGGCCCGTGGACGCCACCAGGATCACACTGGCGAAAAACAGCAGGTACAGCATGGACTGGTAATAAAGACCGAGAACGCTGAACCTGGCGTCCGGCCATACCAGATACAGGTCGTAACCGAGATTCAGCGCCAGCGATATCGCCAGCAATAACACCAGTTGCCGAAACTCCGGACGAAACTCCCAGCGCGTCACGGGGAGCGCCAGCGCCAGCCGCAGGCCGGCATGGAGATTGCCCACCAGATCGGTCAGCGGCCGCAACATGGATCCGGCTCAGGTCTGCTCCCACGGAAGGCCATGAAACCGCCAGCCGTTGACCGTGCCCCGGTGGCGGTGCACGTCACGGTCTCCTTCGAAGCCTTCCACGATATTGAACACGCGCCGGAAACCCGCCCGTTCCAGCGCCTGACCCGCCGCCCCGGAACGCCTGCCGCTGCGGCACATGGCCAGCACCGGCAGTTCCTCGGGCTCGAACCCGGGCCGCGCGGCACCCAGGCGATTCCGCACCTTGGCGACGAACTCCGGATCCTCGCGCCAGTCCGGAAACTCCTGCCAAGGAACATGCACCGCGCCCACGGGATGGCCGACATAATCGAACTCCACGCGCGAGCGCACGTCCAGCAGCACGGCTTCCGGCTGCCGCCGCAGGATTTCCCAGGCCTGCTTCGGATCCACCCCGGTGATCATGGCTGCCTCCACTCGCACGCCGTCGCCGGACCGGAAACCCAGCGGGCCCCCGGCTTTCTCCGGCTCACCTCTTAACAACCGCCATGGACGACCGCCAGGGATGGCGGAAGTGCAGAAAATGCATGGAGCATTTTTCTGCCGGCGGAAGTGCAGAAAATTCAGGAGCAATTTTCTGCCACACAACCGGCCGCCGAAAATCGAGTTTCCCGGCAGCCGGTCAATAATTCATTTTACGGCATACCCGCAGGCCTGTGGCGCCGTTTGGCACTTGGCCGCCAAGTATGCTGCAATACGTCATTCCTGTTCCGTGCGGCGCAAATTCCGGAGGAAGGCTGCCATGACGATGGACGATCGCGATGGGGTGATCTGGATGGATGGCAAAATCGTGCCCTGGCGTGACGCACGCGTGCACGTACTGACGCACACGCTGCATTACGGCATGGGCGTGTTCGAAGGCATCCGCACTTACGCAACTGATCGCGGGCCGGCCATTTTCCGGCTCTACGATCACACGGAGCGCCTGTTCCGCTCCGCGCACATATTGCGCATGCCCATGCCCTGGGATCGTGACACGATCAACCAGGCCTGCATCGAGATGGTCCGGCGCAATAACCTCGATGCCTGCTACATACGGCCACTGTGTTTTTACGGTTCGGAGGGCATGGGGCTGCGCGCCGACAACCTGAAGACCCACGTGGTCGTGGCAGCCTGGCAGTGGGGCGCCTACCTCGGCAAGGAGGGGCTGGAGCGTGGTATCCGCATCCGCACATCGTCCTTCACGCGCCATCACGTGAACATCTCGATGTGCAAGGCAAAGGCGGTAGGGCACTACATCAATTCCATGCTGGCGTTGCAGGAAGCGATGGAAACCGGATACGACGAAGCGTTGTTGCTGGATCCGGAAGGCTATGTGGCGGAAGGCAGCGGCGAAAATATATTCATTGTCCGCGACGGGATCATTTATACGCCGGAATTGACGTCCGCACTGGAAGGCATCACGCGCCAGACCGTGGTTGCCCTGGCACAGGAGTGCGGCATCCCGGTGCGCGAGAAACGCCTGACCCGCGATGAGGTTTACATCGCCGACGAGGCGTTCTTCACCGGCACCGCCGCAGAGGTGACGCCAATCCGGGAACTGGACAATCGCACCATCGGCGCCGGCCGCCGCGGCCCGATCACCGAACGGTTGCAGGCGCTGTTTTTCGACTGCGCCAGCGGGCGCCGGGCGAACCGGACCGAGTGGCTGACCCATGTGAACTGGGATCGAGAGGGGGCGCGCCATGCCGGATCCGCGACACGGTAGCGCCACCCCCAATGACCGCGGCACCCGCGATGTCAGCCGGTCCAGGCTGCCGCTGCACTGCCCGCTGCCGGAGATGAGCCTGTGGAACTCCCATCCACGCGTGTACCTGCCCATCGAAAAAACCGGGCGCGCCAAGTGCCCCTATTGCGGCACGGACTTCGTCCTCAAGGACTGATTGACAGGTTGCCGGGACGCCTGGCGTCCGGCGGGCCTGTTGCGCCGCAGAAAAATGCTCCTGCATTTTCTGCACTTCCGCCGGCAGAAAAATGCTCCATGCATTTTCTGCACTTCCGCCATCC
>JACORW010000081.1 GCA_016179185.1 Gammaproteobacteria bacterium
GCCGCAGCAGCAGGTGCGCGGCCTCGATCACGACGTTTCCTACCGTGCCGTTGCCGACGGCGCGCTGGATGTCATCGATCTGTACTCCACGGACGCGGAGATCCTCCGCTTCGACCTGCGCGCGCTGGCCGATGATCGCGGATTCTTCCCGCGCTATGAGGCGGTACTGCTGTATCGGCTGGATCTTGACCGGCGGGTGCCGGGGGCGCTGCGGGCGATGGCGCGCTTGCAGGGGCGGATCGACCTGGACAGCATGATCCGGATGAATGCCGCGGCGCGCATTGACGGCGCCGCCGAAACGAACGTGGCTGCGGAATTTCTGCTCGCTGAGCTGGGCGTTCAGCCCGTGCTGACCGCCGACACCCGCGCCGGCCGTCTGCTGCGCACCACGCGCGATCACCTGGTGCTGGTGGCATTGTCCCTGGGCGCGGCGATCCTGGTCGCGGTGCCGCTGGGCGTATGGGCCGCACGGCACGAACCCGCGGCGCGCTGGGTCCTCGGCGCAACCGGCGCCGTGCAGACCGTTCCGGCGCTGGCGCTGCTGGTGTTCCTTATTCCAGTCCTGGGGATCGGTTTCGCGCCGGCGGTGGTGGCGCTGTTTCTGTACAGCCTGCTGCCCATCGTGCGCAATACCTACGCCGGCCTGCGCGACATCCCGGCCCCGATTCGCGAGTCCGCCGTGGCGCTTGGGCTGCCAACCCTCGCGCGCCTGCGTGCCATCGAATTGCCGCTCGCGCTGCGCGGCATTCTGGCGGGCATCAAGACGGCGGCGGTCATCAACGTGGGCACGGCGACTTTGGGCGCACTCATCGGCGCCGGCGGCTATGGCCAGCCGATCCTGAGCGGCATCCGGCGCGACGACTTCGGCTTGATCCTCGAGGGTGCCGTTCCGGCCGCGTTGCTGGCGCTGGCGGTGCAGGCGCTGTTCGATGTGCTGGAATGGCGGGCGATCCCCCGCGGACTCCGCTTCCGGGCCATTCGCTGACTGCCCGCGCCGGGGCATATCAGCCCGAGGGCTGTGCCATCACCTGCTCGGTGGCGCGGCGGCGGCGATCCACGATGCGCATGAATTCATGCGCCACGCGCGGGACGTGTTCAAAGTAGTGCGACAGCGCATTGTATTCGGCGCGCAGCAATTCCGTCGCGTCAATGGCCCGCACCGACGCCGTGCGAATGCCGCCCTGGAAGTAGCCCATCTCGCCGATGGGTTCCGGCGGGCCGACGTTGGCGATATGAATGTGCTTCCCGTCGAGCGTGGTCCGGTAGACCTCCACCTGGCCCTTGGCAATCACAAACAGTGTGGGGTCGGGTTCGTCCTGGACGATGAACTGTGTTCCGGGTGGAACGGACACCTCGGAGAAGCGCTGGCTGATGGCGGCAAGTTCCATTTCCGACAGCGTGGAAAACACCGGGCAGCGCCGCAACCGATCCACCCGCTGGTGCCGGATGGCGGTTTCCAGCTCGTCCCTGGAGACGTCTCCATTCTGGAACAGGATCTCGCCCAGGGGTCGGGGCTTGTCACCCCGCTTCAGTTCCTGTCCCTGTTTTTTGACGGCGTTTTGCAGCACCGGGCGCGAAACCACGAGGTATTCGCCCAGGCGTTTTGTGTCCTGTTTATCGCTGTCCTGCATGCCTCGTATCCTCGAAAAACGGCGGTGCGCCGAATAACTATGCCAGAAACTCCGGCATTTTCAGACTAATTCCATCGTATGAACACCGGAAACTTCATCCAGTTCCGGGATCGGCTCGCCTACGAACCGGCCCATCGCAAGATCCGCCCCCAGCCCAATCGCTTCCGTCAGCGACATGGAGTCCTGAATGTCATCCACCAGGATGCGCCGCCCTTTGGCGCGGAGCCGCTCCAGCAGTGGCGCAGGCCCGGATCCCGTCCCGGGACGATTGTTTGCCAGCGCCTTCAGTTGCACAAAGTGCATGAGTACCAGGTCGAATTCCCCCGCCACGCCTGCTGCCTGTATGACGCCTTCGTCATGCAACTGACCCAGTGCGAACCTGAATCCGTGCGACTTGTGCAGATAGGCCATCAGCGCGCCGACCGGTTTTTCCCGCTCCAGAAAGTCGGCTGCCGCCAGTTCCAGCCCGATACATCGGCCCGGCTGGCGGTTGTCAAAGCCGGCCAGCAGTTTCCGCAGCCAGTTGAACAATCCGGGATCCGCCAGTGACGCCCCGCTGAGGCGCAGCAGGAACAGATACCGGTCCTTTGGCTGTCGCACCACACGGCCAATGGTCTCACGCAGTTGCCAGCGGTCGATGAACTGGCGCAGCGCCGGCGCCGTGGCCGTGCCGTAAATCGCTTCCTCCCCGGTGACCTGGCCGGTCTTTTCCACGATTTGCAGACCGATGCGGTAGATATCCCGGCCGGTCGTCTGCTCCGCGTCGGTCAGGGAAATGACCGGAGAAAACAGTTGCGTCACGCGGTTGTCGTTGAAAGCCCACTTGATCGCGAGCGCTTCCGGGCTGAGCGCGCTTTCATCCAGTTGCAAATCGTTGGGTGCCTTCGCCGCGGGCGCGGCTGCCGGCGGGATGGCCTTCGCGGGCACGGATGCAGCCGGCGCGGGCGTCAGGGGAGCGGGCCTGGAAACCACGGGTTTCGTCACCGCCGGGGGCGCAACCCGTGATACGGCCGCAGGCCTGATTGCAGGCGTGGGGGCCGCCGCGGACTTCGGTTGCGGCGGTGCGGCCGCAGGGGTGGTCAACGGGGTTTCCGGCGCGGCCGGGGGCTTCTGTGCGGTTGGGGGCGCGCCCCTCGACAATGGCGGCGCAACGCCCGCGCTCTTCGCCGCAGGGGTTGCCGTGGCCCCCGGAATAGGTTCCCTGCGCGGTGCAACGGAAGGCCCCTCCGCCTTTGCAGCAGAAGACGGTTGCGGGGCACGGACTGGTTTAGGCGGCGCTGCCGCCGGGGCCGGTTGACGCGCAACGGGCGCGGGCGCCGGCTGCGCGGGCTTCGGCGGTTCGGCACGAACTGATTTCGCCGGGGGCAGGGCCGGCGGGGCGAGTACCGTCTTTTTCGGGGGCGGCACCGCCGGTTCAACGGAGGCGGGTACCGCGGTCCACTCCGGCGCCGGCTCGGGAACGGTCAGCGTCGCCTCGGGGATTTCTTCGATAGCCGATTCCAGCGCCGGGGGCGGGGTTGCCACAACCGGGACCGGGATCGGTTCCGGTTCGGGAAGGGGCTCCGGTATGGGCTCGGGGATGCAGAGGTCCTCGTCGAACGAAGTTGCCTTGGGTATATGGATATGGAAGGAGTTCCTGTCCTGAATGCCCGCCATCAACACGCAGTCCCGGGCAGTCTGCAGCAGCGCCTCTGCTGATCGCCCGAATTTGGGCACCGGGACAACGCCGATGCTGACCGTAAAACGCAGTTTCTTTTCCTCGAAGCGATAGGGATTTTCCTGGAGATGGGCGCATAACTCGGCCATTATTTTGTTTAATGCCTCGAACGAACCGGGCGCGTTGATCAACAGCGACACGGATTGATCGCTCAGGCGGGTGATGTGCGGATCGGTCTGCGCGGCCTTGAAGAATTCGTAGCACAGCTTCGCCAGGTGGCGGACGAGGTTGTCGCGAATGATGACGCCAAACCGCTCCTCCAGGGTTGCGTGCTCATCCAAGTCCACGAGCAGAAGGATCCGATCCGCTTCGATGCCCCGCTCGCCGCCATGCTCCAGTTCCTGATAAAACAGGGCCTTGTTGAAGGCGCGGTTGTGGCTGGTCTGCTCCGACAACCGCGCGCGTTCGGCGCGATGTTTCTCCACCGCGGCAACCAGTGAATCCCTGAGCTGCTGTTTGTCGAATTTTTCCTTGCGCAGGTAGTCGTAGACCCCGGCGCGCAGTGCGCGCACGGCGATCTCTTCGTTGCCGGCGCCGGTCATCATGACCGTGGCGGGGAAGTGGCGCTTGGCCCGATGCGCCTGCAGGATGTCGAGGCCGGTGACGTTATGAATGCACAGGTAGTAATCGAGGATCAGCGCGTCGTACCGGGACCAGTCGAAATCGTCTCCGGGCGCGCCGCGTGCGACGGGGTCGTACTCTTCCACTTCGGTGCCGGGGAACAGCTTGCCCAGATAGACCCTGAGCAGGCCGCGGAAGTCGGCGTCATCATCGAGGATCAGGATGCGCTTTGGAGTGTTGGCTTCACTCATCGAATGCCCTTGGCTGAATCGTTGGCGAATTTGGCTGAAGCAATTTGCCGGCCAGGATGCTGTATTGTCGCGCGCTTCCTGCCAAGTCGCTGATGCTACGACAATTTCCGAAAATAAAAGCGGACTTTCAGTGACTTACATCACGGATTGACGCTAATACTATAGGCGCTTCACCGGGCCATTGTCACTCGGGAGAGACAGGCAGAAAAGAAAAAGCCGCCCTTGTGGGGCGGCTTAAGTTGATTCCGCTTTGTCCTCGCCGGAAGGCGAAACGCCGCGGAGGGGGAGATCAATTGGTTTTCAGGGCGTCCTTGAAGATGCGTTGTGCCTGGGTGGTGTAGCTGTTGCCGAGCTCATACACCGTGCGGAAGTCTTCCGCGGTGCGCTCGCCCAACTGCCGCAGGCTTTCCGCGTAGCTGGTCACGTAGCCCTGGAAGCCCTCGACGTCCTTGATGGACGCGACGGCCTTGAGCTGCTCGATACTCACCTTCGCGGTCTCCTCGATGCGCTTCAATTGCAAGTTCAGGATCTTCTCGACGTTTGCTACGGCCAGCGCGTTCAGTTCCTGTACCGGTGCCATATACTTCTCAACTTGTGCGTTCATGTTTCATCCTCCGATTTGGGGGTGTCTGGGGATTTGTTGCGGTGCATCATACGCAGGAAAATGGTGCAGCGCAACATATCTTTCATGAATTATCTCTATTGATAACATAAAAGTAATAGGGTTCACATTTTCACTTGTAACTATATGATTCCTAATGATTTACATCGACCTCCTGAACGTGGACATGTTTCAGTTGACCGGAAAGTGACGCTGATCCGCCCGGCCCGGTCTCTGGTGCTGGGGCTGATTCTGGCGGTTCCCGAGATTGCAGCGGCAGGCGTCACCCTGGTGCTCCACGGCGGCGCCATCTACACCGCTGACCCGACGCGCCCCTGGGCGGAGGCCCTGGCAGTCAGCGACGGAGCGCTCGCATTCGTGGGGGCCGGCGCGGAGGCACGGGCGATTGCCGGCGCAGATACCCGCATCATCGATCTGGCCGGGCGTATGGTGGTTCCGGGGTTTCACGACGCCCACGTGCATCCGATTTCCTCGGCGTTGTCCACCTGCACCCTGCTGGATGTCCGCCCGGTGGAAGCGCTGCTGGCGACCATAGGGGAGTGTGCCGACAAGGTGGCGCCGGGCGAGTGGGTGTACGGATCCGGGTTTGATCTCAGCCTGTTCGCGAGCGGCAATGCGCCCAAGGCCCTGCTGGATGAAATCGTGCCCGACAAGCCGGTGTTTCTGACCGCGTCGGACGGTCACAACGCGTGGGTGAATTCGACCGCGCTCCGGCGCGCAGGCGTTACAAAAGACACGCCCAATCCGCCCAAGGGTGTCTTCATGCGCGACCCGAAGACCGGCGAGCCCAGCGGCACCGTGCGCGAGACCGCGCAGGAGCCATTCACGAAACTCCTGCCGCAGCCGACCCTGGAGCAGCGCGCGCAAGCGCTGCGCACCGCGCTCGCCCATCTGAACGCCCTCGGCATCACGTCCTTCATTGATGCCTCCGTGAGCGAGTCCGACATGCAGGCCTATCAGGCCGTGGACAGGGCCGGCGCACTGACGGCGCGCGTCGTGACCTCGCTGACTTACGGCACGTTCTCCCGGCACCCGGGCAAGGAGTTCGATGAGGTACTGAGCCGGCGTAAACACTATGCATCGCCGCGCATCAACACCGACGCGGTGAAAATCTTCGTTGACGGCGTGCTGGAAGGAGAAACCGCCGCGCTGGTGGATCCCTATACCGGCATGGGGGAGCATCGCGGCGAGTTGAATCTTCCGCCCGATGAGCTTGACGCGGCAGTGCTGCGCTTCGATGCGATGGGTCTGCAGGTGCACATGCATGCCATCGGGGACGCCGCGGTGCGCGCCGGCCTCGATGCCTTCGAATTCGCGGGCGGAAAAAATGGCGTCACCGACAATCGCCATCACATCTCGCACCTGCAACTGATCCATCCACAGGACCTGGCGCGCTTTGCGCAACTCAATGTCAGCGCGAACTTTCAGGCGCTGTGGGCCTACCCGGATACCTGGATCATGCAGATCAATCTGCCGGTGGTCGGTCAAGAGCGCGTCAACCGCATGTATCCCATCCGCAGTGTGCAGAAACACGGCGGCCGCATCGTCGCCGGCAGCGACTGGGACGTATCCTCGGCGAATCCGCTGGAAGAGATCGAAACCGCGCTGCGCCGCTCGGATATCACGCGCGCCGGTGGCGCGGTATTGAATGCCGATGAGCGCGTGGATCTGGACACGATGTTGCTGGCCTTCACCCGCGAGGGCGCATGGCTGATGCACCAAGAAGATCAGGTGGGCACGATTTCCGCCGGCAAGCGCGCCGACCTGGTGGTGCTGGACCGGAACCTGTTCAAGATCCCGCCGGAACAGATCAGCGAGGCGCGCGTGGTGATGACGATCCTGGACGGGAAATTGATCTACGAACAGCCGGAGAACTGACGGAGCCACAAGCGACACGTCACAAGACGACAGCTACAAGCTACAAGCCACAAGCAACAAGGAAGGAACGAACTCAATCTGTTTTACTTGTCGCTTGTAGCTTGTGGCTTGTTGCTGCTTTCCAGGTGCAGCCTGTCGAGGAACGGCGTCAGGTCGGGTTTGCGTGCGATCTCCTGCGCCGTCAGCCCCGCAAGTTCGTGCGGAAATACCAGCCAGGTGTCCGTTTCGTGCAGATAATAATCGGGCCGCAGGGCGGTTGTATTGCGCCCGGGCTTGAACCAGGGGCAGGCGATGCGGATTTCCCGCGGACAGCGCTCATCGAGCCGGAACCGGAGCCTGCCGAGCAGGGCCTCGAGGCTGACGCCGGTGTCGAATACGTCATCCACAATCAGCAGGCGCGAATCGGCGTCCACCGCATCCGCCACAAGATCCAGCCCGGTCACCTCCACCTCGCCGCGCCGCTCATCAATGCCGCGATAGGCGCAGGTCTTGACCGGCACATGGCGCGCGCCGCAACCTCGCACGTCGAGATACTCCTGCACAGCGATGGCCACCGGGGTGCCGCCGCGCCACACCCCTACGATCAGATCGGGACGGTAGCCGGACGCGTACACCCGCTCCGCCAGCAGGAAGGAATCCGCGAGCAATTGTCCTGCGCTGATGAATATTTTTTCCATCCGCAGGCGATCTTATCAGCCCGGCGACCCTGCTGCGGGCCGGGGAGACGCAGCGGCTTCAGGCGGCGAGGGGAAGTTGCCGGGATGTGACGCCGGACAGATGCAGCAGGGATCGGCCGAGCGCGCGCAGCAGGCCGTTTTGAATTACCTCGTCCAGGGACAGCGCACTGATTTCGGTCGGCGCACAGGCGGTCCCGGTGAGAATGCCGCGCGCAGCGGCCTGCCCGCTGCGGATCGCCGGGCCGATGCCTTCGCCGAGATCGCGCGTGGCCATGCCGGCGGCGTCGCCGGCAAGGAACGCGTTGCCGCATTGCCACGGACCACTGCCGTCGCGCAGGTAATAACTGTAGCCCGCCGGTTCCAGCGGGCGATCATCAATCATTTTATCCCTGCGCAGACGCGCAACGAGGCGCGCCCAATGTCCATGCAGGTTCTGCCCGCGTGCGCGCAACGGCCCGGACATCGCGCCGACGCCGATATTGAGCCAGCCGCCGGCCTTCGGAACGTACCACGAGTATCCGGGCAGGCCATGATCGAAAAACCACAGGTGGCAGCGGGGATCGCGCCATTGAATCGGGTATTCCAGCTCCATGGCGGCGACCTGCAACGACGCATTGTGCGCACAAATTTCCCGGAACACCTGGCGGTAGACCGGGCAACGCGTACCCCCTGCGCCGACAAGATGGCGGCAGCGGAACGCACCGTCAACCATGAAACCGTCCCGGTCCCGATCGATCACGTGCACCTGATGCGGGATGATCGTGGCGCCGCTCCGGCGCAGCAGAAAATCATCGAACTCCAGGCGGCGCACCGAATACTGGCGCGAGGGCAGCCGGAACGTGAGGCCCTTGACGTGGATGACCAGGTGGTCGAACTCGTGCAGGCCGCGTGGATAGTCCGGGGGCGCGATTCCCAATGCGCGAAACACCGCCGGGGTCACCCAGCCCGCGCATAATTTCGTGCGCGGGAATGTCGCCTGATCCAGGACGGCCACACTGCGCCCGGCCTCGACCAGCGCCGCCGCGCATGACGACCCGGCCGGCCCGCCGCCCACGACAATGACGTCAACCGGCTGCACGGCGGATCATGCCTCCCAGAAATCCGGGACCGTATCGGTATAGAGCGCGGCGCGTGAGCGCGGCAGGTGATTGTTGCGTGCCGGCGTGAACACCACCTGGAACAGTTGCAGGTTCCCGGCGGCGAAGGCTGCCGAACATCCCCCCAGATACAGACGCCAGGCACGGACAAAATAATCGCCATAGCGCCACGTGATGTCCGGTACCTCGCGCTCGAACCGCTGCAGCCAGTCGGCCAGTGTGCGCGCGTAGTGCAGGCGCAGATTCTCCACGTCCAGGACCGAGAGATCGGCGGATTCGAAGATGTCCATCATCTCCCGCAGGCTGGGTGTGTAACTGCCGGGAAAGATGCGCCGGTGGATCCAGCCGTTCACGGGGCTGATCCGGTTGCGTCCGACGCTGTGGATCAGCCCGCGCCCGCGCGGCGACAGGCAGCGCCGGATCACGCGACCCAGCTCACGGTAATGATCGCGGCCGACGTGTTCGAGCATGCCCACCGAGACGAAGGCGTCGCAGCGGCCGTCAATGTTGCGATAATCGTCTTCAATGAATTCCACCGACTGTTGCAGCCCCAGTTCGTGCGCCTGCTGCCGCCCGTAGTCGGTCTGTTCCCGCGAGATATTGAAGGCGCGCACCCGCACGCCGTAATGACGCGCCATGTAAAGCGCCAGTGCTCCCCAACCGCAACCGGCCTCGATGACTTCCATGCCGGGCGTGAGCCCCGCCTTGCGGCAGACGTGATCCATTTTCATCTGCTGCGCCGTGGCGAGATCCGCCGAGCCATCCCGGTAATAGGCGCAGGTATAGACCATGTCCGGATCGAGCCACATCCGGTAGAAATCGTTTCCGAGATCGTAGTGCGCGGCGATGTTGCGACGCGACTCCGACGGCGAATTGCCGAACGGCAGCGGCAGCCAGAGCAGGTGGCGGCGCCGGAACTCGTGCCAGCGGCTGTAGTCGGCGGAGCGAATGACGCGGGTCATGACATCAATCAGATCGCCGTCAATCCGGACTTCACCGGCCGCGTAGGCGTCGCAGAACCCCATGTCCGGCCGCAGGCACGTGCGCCACAACGCCCGGCGCGTCAGAAACGTGATCCGACCCGATCCGGCGTGCCGGGCATGCGTGATTGCACCGCCATCGTCCCACAATGCGAATTCAACCGGGGGCATGCCGATCACGGACTTCAACAGCGACACCAGGCGCCGGTCGATCAGGGTCGGAGAATCGCCGGTTCGGGGGGCGCCGGCCTGTCCCCGGTCCAGCGGCCGGTTGCTGCCGGCGAAGGCATGAAACGGTTCGCGCAGTGTCTTCATGGCGTCCACCTCCGCCGGGCATGCACCGGCGATGGATTCCAAACCATATTTATGTTAGCTCTGAACAAGCCCATCCTGGGCTTGTCAGAGGACGGCAAGCGAAAAGCGTGGTTTTCGCTTGCCTCACATTTTCAATGACTTGCAGCCATTGAAAATGGCAGTGCGTCCTTGCACTGCGGAACCTCTGAAGTCATTCAGAGGTTCCTTACAGTCTGTAACCGCCCCGCCCGGGGAGAGTTGCGCTGCATCAATTCGGGCAGTAAAAGTCGCCCCTGACCCTCCCCGGGGTGACAGCGTACCTGAATCTCCCGGGGGACGAGAGGGCCGGCTGCATTTGGTTACGCTGCCGGCATGTCCCTGGAAACGGATTTTCTGCCGGCGGCGCTGGAGATCGAGCGCGTGCCGCCGCCCGTCGCGGTTCGCGCCACACTCTGGCTGATCCTTTGGTTGTTCTGCTGCGCGCTGGCGTGGGCCATCATTGGGCGGGTGGATATCGTCGCCGTGGCGCCGGGCAGGATCGTGCCGTCGGGCCGGGTCAAGGTGGTTCAGCCCTTTGAAGCAGGCATCGTACGCGAGATCCTCGTGCATGAAGGCAAGGAGGTCCGGGCCGGTCAACCGCTGCTGCGGCTCGACCCCACGCTCCCCGCAGCAGACCTCGGCAACCTGCGCGGGCAGCAGGCGGCACTGGTCGCCGAGCAGGGCAGATTGCGGCAGGTGCTGGCGGAGATCGATTCCGACGGCGCTGACACAGCCACGCCCGCTCTGATCGCCGGCGGCACGCGCGCAACCTTCAGCACCCCGCTGCACCAGGAGCGCATTCGTGCGGCGGCGGACGCCATTCTCGCGGAGCAGACCGCGCTGGAAAATGACCTGCGGGCACGGGGATCGGAACGGCGCGCCGCCGCGGATCAGGTCGTGCGGCTGGACTCCACGGTCCCGCTGATCACGGAGCGCGCCGCCGCCCTGCAGGCCATGGCGGATCGGAACCTCGTGCCGCGGATGCAGTGGCTGGAAGTGGAAGAGCTGCGTGTCGCCCAATTCAAGCAGCGCGACGCCGAAGCGAACCGCGTGGCGATGCTGGATGCCGATATTGCAGCGCTCGAGCAGCGCCTGCGCGGCCGCCGCCAGGAAGTGCGCAGCCGATTGCTCGAGGAACTCGCGCGCGTGGAGCGGGAACGCGCGGCGCTGAGGCAGGAGGAGATCAAGGCAAGCCGGCGGCTGGCGTGGCAGACATTGACCGCGCCGGTGTCGGGCACGGTCCATGGCCTTGCGGTTCACACCACCGGCGGTGTCGTAACGCCGGCGCAGGAACTTCTGCGCATCGTGCCCGACGATGCAGTGCTGGAGGTGGAGGTCTGGGTGCGGAATCAGGATATCGGCTTCGTGCGCCCCGGCAGCCGTGCGGTGATCAAGATCGAGGCCTTCCCGTTCACGAAGTACGGCGTCATTCAGGGTGACGTGATCGGTGTGGCCGCAGACGCCGTGCCCCATGAGCAACTGGGGCCCGTGTTCCCGGCCCGCGTGCACATGGCCTCGGCGAGTCTCGACGTGGACGGGAAACCGGTGCGCCTCGCGCCGGGCATGGCCGTCGCCGTCGAGGTCAATCTCGGGCAGCGGCGCATCATCGAGTTCCTGCTGGGCCCGCTGCTGCGTTACCGGGGTGAGGGGTTGCGGGAGAGGTAGGGGCTGGGGTGTTAACCGATCGATCTGGTAATGTGTTCCGCTCAACGGAGTTTCATGAATGATCGCCGCAATCAAATCCCGCCCGTTGCTTTCCACCTTTGCGCTGCTTTTCAGTTTCCCATTGACTGGATCGGCAGCCGGTGTCGGCGACACGGGCCCGGATTGGACGCTTCATGCTCCGTCCGGTCAACAAATCAACTTCTACGCGGACAGCAAGGACAAAGTTTCCGTAATCCTGTTCTGGGCTACGTGGTGCCCTTATTGCCGCACGCTGATGCCGCATATCCAGACCGTCGCCGACGAATTCAAGGACCAGCCGGTCCGTTTCTATGCGCTGGATGTCTGGGAAGATTCCGACCCGGTGGCGCACATGAAGAAGCACGGTTTCACTTTCACGTTGTTGCTGAACGCTGAACCCGCCGCCGATGCCTGGGGCGTCCTCGGCACACCCGGGTTGTTCGTCGTGGATGAATCCCACACTATTCGCTACCAGCGTGTCTCCGGCGAGGATGACTTGGACGTGGAAATCGCGCTGCGGGAGACCATCGCCGCCGCGCTGGCACAATAGCGCAGAATGCGGACAGATTTATATTCCCGAAGCGGGAATATAAATCTGTCCGCACTTTTCTTCAGTTCTTCACTTCCCCGCTTCCGCCATGATGACCTTGTAGAGGGACTGGTACTGGCGCTGAAGTATCTGACCGAACAGCGGGTCGGCGCCGGTGGCGAACTGTTTCTCCAGTGATTTCCAGTCCGCGGCCTCCAGCACCTTCTCCGCGGCCGGCAGCAGTTCCTGCTCCTCGCGATTCATGTGCGCGCGGTACTGGCGCACATAATCCCGGAATTCCTGCACCAGTTTGCCGCGCGGCGTGACGGCATTGCCCTGCAATTCCATGGTCCGTTCCAGCAGCCCCTCGGATGCTTCGGCCATCTGCACGTGCTCGCTGTACAACTGGTCCACTTTGGCGGCCGAGGACGGATCCCTTTTTTTCATGACCGCGAACACCTGGTCCTCCAGCGGGTGATGGTAAAGATCGGGATAGTTGACGAAATAATGCATGATGTCGGAGAGCAGCGGCACATTGGTGAAGTCACCATGCTCCAGATGCGCCGTCTCCCGCTCAATGAGTTGCAGCAGGCGTTCGGTGTTTTGGTGGTCCTGCTGGATGCGATTGATGACGCTGTTCATGACTCGCCCCCCTTTTTTCCTTGCGACATGTGAGCCGGTTGGTGCAGACAGTCACGCAGGAGTTCTGCATCAAACGCTCATGCATTGCAGCAGCTACCATGCGCCCATGCCTTGATGCAGGTCAATGCCAATATCCCTGCCGCCGTCAGCCCGGCGGCACGCCCGCCACGCCGATGCTGCGCAGCACCATCAGGAGGCCCGCGGCTGCCATCGCGCCGAGCACGTACCAGCGGAATCGCCGCGCATTGATGCGCAGCAGGTGCCGCCGGGCGAGCACTATCCCGGCGGCGGCTCCGATGCCCAGCGCGAGGCCGTGCACCAGCACGTCCCGTGTGAGCAGTCCCAGTGCGAGATAGGAAGAGAGTTTCGTCAACTGCATGCCCAGCGTATTCACAGCCTTCGTGCCCACGAGCCGCTCGCGATCCAGCCCGTGACTGAGCAGCGCCGGGCTGTTGATGGGACCGGAGGCACCCGCCAGCCCCGAGATAAACGCGGCAATGAATGCCGCCGGCAGCAGCCAGATCCTTCGCCGCAGTTGCAGCAGGTCCGCGCCGCGGGCCATGGCGCCGACGGTTGCATAGGCGATCAGAAACAGGCCGACGCACAGTTGCAGTTTTTGCGGCGCCACACGGGACAGGGCCCAGGCACCGAGCATGGCGCCGGGGAGCGTGCCCGGCAGCATGACGGCGACCACCGGCCACTGGATGCCGGAGCGGAACAGCCACACGCGCGACGGGTTGGCGACAAGCGAGGCGACGCTGATGACCGGCGCCGCGAACTGGGCGCCGAGCAGCAGCCCCACCACCGGGACGAGCAGTGTGGCCGCCCCGCCGGCCGCGACGGTGCTCAGCAGCCAGGCCAGCGCGCCGGCCAGTGCCAGTGACAGAAAAGTCATGGACTCAGGCATCAACTTTGGCGATGCTTCGCGGCACGAAGTGTGACATTTCCGCGGGAGGCAGCAGCATGAACATCCGGACGGTGGGAACGGAGCGGGGAATGGGGTGGGTCGCGGACGGATTCGATTATTTCAGGCGCAGCGCCGGGATCTGGATCGCCATCACGGTGGTATGGCTGGTCATCTTCATCGTGCTGGGATTTCTGCCGTTCATCGGCAGCCTGCTCTCGCCATTGTTGACGCCGGTTTTCGCCGCCGGCGTACTGCTGGGATGCAAGGCATTGGATGAGGGAGGCGAGCTTAAACTTGACCACCTGTTCCGGGGTTTCTCCACCCATACGGCATCGCTGATCCTCCTGGGCGCACTGTACCTGGTGTCCGTCATGGTGCTCCTGATCTTCATGGTCATACTTGCATTTGTGCTGTTGGGCGGCATGGACACGCTCACGCAACTGATGGAAGGCAAGCCGGAGCAATTGCTGGGCAACCTGCCCATGCTTGCAGTCGTGACGCTCATCGGGCTCGGATTGTATGTCCCGATTCTGATGGCGCTGTGGTTCGCGCCGGCCCTGGTGGCCCTCGGCGGGACGGGGGTCGCGGACGCGGTGAGCGCGAGTTTCCATGGTTGTCTGCGCAATATCATGCCGTTCCTGATCTGGGGTGTGGTCATGCTTGTACTCTGTCTGCTGGCGCTGATCCCGTTCGGATTGGGGCTGCTCGTGTTGGTGCCGATGGTCTGGGCCGGCACCTACGTGGCGTACAAGGACATATTTTCTGCATCCGCCTGAAGTTTGGCGCGGCCGCGGCACGCGTCAACAGTGAGGTCAAGACCATGGGGCTGTTCAACAAGAAACTGACAATGCCGGGCGCGGATGAATTCCTGCCGGGCAGGAGCACGGAGATGCCGGTCCCGGAGCGGCATTTTGTTCACGGCCGGCCGCTGCAAGGACCGTTTCCGTCCGGCATGGAGCAGGTGCTGTTCGGTCTCGGGTGCTTCTGGGGCGCGGAGCGCAAGTTCTGGCAACAGGATGGCGTCTTTACGACGGCGGTGGGCTATGCCGGTGGCCGCACCCCGAATCCCACCTACCAGGAGGTGTGTACGGGGCTTACCGGCCATAACGAAGTTGTGCTCGTGGTATATGACCCGCAGCGCGTTTCATTCGCGCAGCTGCTGAAGATTTTCTGGGAGGCCCATGATCCCACACAGGGCATGCGCCAGGGAAACGATGTCGGTACGCAGTATCGTTCAGGGATTTATGTGCATTCGGATCCGCAGCGCACCGCGGCGCTGGCGAGCCGGGACGCATACAACACGATGCTGCAACAGGCCGGCCACGGGGCCATCACCACGGAGATACTGGATGCCCCCGCCTTTTATTACGCCGAAGAGTATCACCAGCAATATCTGGCCAAGAATCCGGGCGGGTATTGCGGGTTGGGTGGCACCGGCGTGAGTTGTAGCGCATAAGTAAAAAGTGAAAAGTCAAAAGTGAAAAGAACGGCTTGGCAGTGCTGAATGGCCGGGTCCGCGTTACTTTGCACTTCTTACTTTCTGCTTTTCACTGTTCCCGGCAATCATGATCCGGGAACAGACGATGGTGCGAGGCGGTCCTAAAGGCCAGGTACAGCAGCAGCGTTGCGATTGATCCATTCCGCGGCGACCCGGTCGCGGTTCAGATTGTACGGGCCGTCAACGTGTTTCTTATGTTGCAGATAGACCTCGATGTGGCAGATCTGTTCCACGATGCGCATGCGGCTGGCATCGAGACGGCGCGGAAACCAGACCCCGATTTCCCAGCAGTCGCCGCTTTGACGGACCAGCACCACCTTGCCGCGAAAATGCTCCAGGTCCCCGCGCAGCGGGATCTGGATCTCCAGCGTCGCACCGGCAGGGATATGTTCCTCGGATTCGAAGATCAGGCCGATGTCCGTGCTGTCGTTGCCGCCGTCAGGTGCGGAACCTCCGAACCAGATGCGCTTGTACTCCAGCGGGAATCCCACCGGGTGATGAATGAAGCCGGTTTGATGATCGCGAACCGGGCTGGCGCGGGTCGCATGCCGTAGCCGCATGGCCGGCGGGCGGAGTTTTGCCGGACGAGGTGCGAAAGGGTTGTTAAACCATTGAGGTCTCATCATTTTCGCTCTCCTGCACGGGGAATATGGCCAATACATTTAGCCCAACTTGCGCCGGATTGCAAGAACTTTCCCATAATAAACCGCTTGTTAGCGGCAGATCATAAAGTTAAGTTTAATAAACACGCTGTAACTTGAGATGTTTAACTCGTTGAATTGACTGAGTTTTATTTATATCGTGGCAATGATGGACAGGTTCGACGCGGGGTTCCGGTGAACAGGAGGGCAATGGTGATTGCAGCTTCCGGCGTCATGGTTGCGGCCGCCGCCGCGCTATTTTTCACGCGCGGGTCAAAACCTCGTGGGGACGCAGAACCTCCCGCCGCCGCGGCTCAACCTTTGACACCGGCCACCGCCGATCCGGAGACTCCGGCCCGGGATCCGGGCGCGGACGACGCGCGCCGCACCGCGGTCTCGGCCGCTTACGATGAACTGCAAGCCTCGCGCAAGGCTTTGCAGCAGTCGCTCGGCGACCTGAAGAGTCAACTGTGGGGGCGGGAGTTGCCCGCCGAACAGGCGCGTTCGATCAGCCGCGACATGATGACCGCCCAGCACCTGCTGAAGGATCCGCCGATGCTGGGGGCGTTTTTCGACGTGGGGGGCGTTCGTGCGGAAAAGGACAAAGTGGATGCCGCCCTGGCCAGGCTGCGGGAGACTGCGCGCGCCAACGGCCTCGGCGCGCCGGCAGAAAAATAGCTGCTAAAACTGCCGTGAAATGATCGGCAGCAGCACCAGCGCCACGAGCAGCGCGATCATGACATCGCGGTCATAGCCGATGGACAGCGCGACTTCCCTGGGCACGTTGGCTGCAAGGGCCACGCCGATGACAAGCACCACGAATCCGGCATGTTCGCTGGCAACCAGCGCGGAAATGATCAGGGCGACGAGCACGGCAACGAAGAAATTCGTCGCGCTGAACTGCGCCAAAATGCCGGCCTTGAAGTTGATGGCGAGCACGATCACGAGCACCAGAAACACCACCAGGAATCTTTTCATGCGGAGGCGCCTCCCAATCCACCCAGGCCGCGGATATGCAGGGCCACGCATTCCGGCAGTCGTTGCAGATTGTAACCGCCTTCGAGCACGGACACGATCCTCCCGTGCGCATGCGTGTCGGCCATCTCCAGCACGCGGTCCGTCATCCAGCCGTAAAACGCCGTGCTCAGCTCGATCTGTGCCAGCGGATCGTCCCGGTGCGCGTCGAAACCCGCGGACAGAATGACGAACTCCGGCCGGAAAGCGCCGATTTTCGGCAGGATCTTCTCGATGAACGCCTGCTCGTAATCGTGATTGCCGCTGCCCGCGGGCATCGGGCAGTTCAACGTAGCTCCCTTTCCGCGGCCGATGCCGTCTTCATACCAGGCCCCGGTGCCAGGATAGAACGGATACTGGTGCGTGCTGATGTAGAGTACCGAGGGATCCGCTTCAAACGTGTGCTGTGTGCCGTTGCCGTGGTGAACGTCCCAGTCGAGGATCAGGATTTTTTCCACGCTGTGGCGGTCCTGAAGATGGCGTGTCAGCACGGCCACGTTGTTGAACAGGCAGAATCCGAGCGCCATGTCGCTTTCGGCATGATGCCCGGGCGGGCGCAGCAGGGCAAAGCCGTTATTCAGTTTCCCGGCGACGATTTCGTCGGCGAGCGCCAATGGCGTCCCGGCGGCAAGCAGCGCCACGTCGAAGGTTTCGCGGGACACGCTCACGTCCATGGAATCCAGCATCGGCGCGCCCGCGGCGCAGGTGGCGCGCGCCCGCTCCACGTACTCGCGCTTGTGTATGCGTTCAATCTGTTCCAGGTCCGCGGCGCGCGCCGCCACGGCGGCCAACTGCGGGTACCATGCCTGCCGCCCGAGGTGGTGCATTACCGCCAAGAGGCGTTGCGGGCTCTCCGGATGGCCGGGCCCCGTGTCATGATCGAGAAATCGGGGGTCGAAGGAAAAGCCGGTGATCATCCGGATTCCGTGCCGGCGCGTGGCGCTGATTCTGCTACAGGTTGTTCCCGGCTTTCTCCGCGGCGGCCGGGGGGCGGGCCGCGGGGTTTATGCCGGCGGTCCGGTGCGCGGGCAGGATCAGATCGAGCAGGATCTGGACCGATTCCTGCAGCAGGACCTTGCCCGGATCGAACCGATCGTCGTCATCATCGGCAGCCCCGGAGTCTGCATCCTCCTCCGGTTCGGCATCCAGCGATACCTGTTCCGTCAGCGGTTGCAGCCCCTGCGCCACACGCAATTCGTTTTCCACCTTGCGTTGTGCGAGCAGCAGCGCGGTGCGTTCGGAGCGGCGCTGTTGTTCATTGAGTGAAACCGTGGTGCGTTCGTTGGCGTCCCGCAGGAGCCGTAATTCCTCCATCAGCAGGCTGAAGGCACGGTCGTCCCTGATCCTCGCCTCGTGCCGGCGGCGCACCTCGTCGAAGGACGACACCGGCGCGCTGGCGGGCACGAATCGCGCCGGCTCCACCTGATCCCAGGGCAGGGCGTTGTCAAGGGAGCGCTCGCCGGAATCCTCACCCAGCTTTGCGGTCGGGAACACTACGTCCGGTACGACGCCTTTGAACTGGTTGCTCCCGCCGCTGATGCGATAGAACTGGGCGATGGTGGTCTTCAGGCGGCCCAGATCGGCGCCGCCATTCCGGACAAAGCGGTTCAGATCGACGATATTCTGTACCGTGCCTTTGCCGAAGGTCGGTTCGCCGATGATGATGCCGCGGCGGTAATCCTGTATCGCGCCGGCAAAGATCTCCGATGCCGACGCGCTGTTTCGATCGACCAGCACCGCCAGCGGCCCGCCGTAGACAATGCCGGGATCGGGATCGCTGTTGACCTCGATGCGCCCGCCGGCATCCTTGGTCTGCACGATAGGGCCGCTCTCGATGAACAGTCCGCTCAGTTCCAGCGCCTCCGACAACGATCCGCCGCCGTTGCCGCGCAGGTCAATCAGCAGTCCGTCAATGTTCTGCTGTTCCAGTTCCTTGATGAGACGGCGCACGTCGCGGCTGGTGCTGGTGTAGTTGCTGTCGCCGCGCGCCTGGGCTGCGAAATCGCTGTAGAACGTGGGCACGTCGATCACCCCGATCCGGCCCTGGCCGGGAAAATCGATGACCTTGGACTGGGCGGCCTGCTCTTCGAGCTTGATCTTGTCCCGCACCAGGCTGATGACCCGGCTCTTGCCATCAATGCCCGTGCCGGCGGGCAGTATTTCCAGCCGTACCGTGCTGTCCTTGGGTCCGCGAATCATGTCCACGACGTCATCCAGACGCCAGCCGATCACGTCCACCATTTCGCCGTCGGCATCCTGGGCGACGCCGACAATCTTGTCCTTCTCGTGCAGCAGATTGCTCAGGTCGGCGGGTCCGCCGGGCACCACGCTTTGCACCGCGGTGTAATCGCCGTCGCCGCGCAACACGGCGCCGATGCCCTCCAGCGACAGGCGCATGCTGATGTCGAAGTTTTCCGAAGTGCGCGGAGAGAAATAATTGGTGTGCGGCTCGACCGCTGTCGTGTAGGCGTTGATAAAGCTCTGGAACACGTCGCTCGCGTTCAACTGAAACGTGCTGGTCTTGAGGCGCGTATAGCGCTTGGTCAGCACGTCGCGGATCTGATCCGGTTCCCGGCCGGCAATCTTCAGGTTCAGCGCATCGTTCTTTACGCGTTTGCGCCAGTATTCTTCCAGCGCGGCCTCGCTGTCGGCCCACTGCTGGTCACGCCGGTCGAAGTGAAAATTTTCCTGGATACCGAAGTCATAACTGTTGCGCAACTGCGCAACGGCGAAGTCCACGCGCTCCGCAACGCGCTGCCGGTAGCGCACGAAGATGTCGAAGGCCGGGGACAATTCCGGCGCGCGCAGGCCGTCATCCAGGCTGGAGCGGTACCTGTCGAACGACTGTACGTCAGACAGCAGAAAGAAACTCCGGTTCGGATCCAGACTTTCCAGATAATTGTCGAGAATGCGCGCGGACAGCGCATCGTCCAGCGGCCGCTTTTTGTAATGGTAGGTGTCGATGACGTGCAGAATGATCTCCGTCGCCCGTTTCTGGGAATCGTCGGCGTGCAAGGCGCTTTCGGCGACCTGCGGCGCCTTGCCGTGGGCCACGGCAGCAAACAGGATCCCCGCGGTCAGGGCCGCCCGGCGGATGCATGAAAAGATCGATGTCATCAGGGCACTTGGATAAACGGGGCGCGGAAAAAGTTCAGGGACACACTTGAATTATACGGCCACCAGGCCCGCGGACGCGAAGGCGGCGTCACGGAGGCGCAGTGGCGGTGGAGGCGGCCAGCCGCGCCTCGATTTCGCCGGCCTTTTTCGCGCTGCCGCCAAGGATCCCCGGCGCGCGCCGGTAATATTCGGCGAGGTCCGACCATGCCGGCCGATTTCCCGGGTTCAGCGCCACGGCGATCTGAAATTCGCGCAGCGTCCTGCGGGCCAGGCGCATCGCGCGCAGCCAGTTGGACTGCTCTGCGCTGCGGCCGTAGCTTCGCGCGAGCCACAGGTGATAGTCGGAGACGCCCGGCTCCAGCGCGACTGCCTGCTCAAGGATGGTCACGGCCAGTTCAAAGTCTCCGGCCTCATACCGGGCGCGTCCCTGCGCGAACGCCAGTGATCCTTTGCCGGTGCCGGTCAACGGCTCCGCTGCGGCGGATGGGGCGAGCAGCGCCGCAAGAACCAGTGGCAGCGCGGCGCGACTCATGGGCTCCGGCCCGGAGCCCGGCAGCGCGGCAGGTCGGGATGCAGCGCAACCTCGTGTTGAGTCCGTCCGCCGTCGTCCTGTATGGTGACCAGGAAGCGCAGGCAGTGCTGCGCCGGCAAAGGGGTGACTGCAATCACAGAGGTGCGTTCCGGGCGGATCCCATGACGCGATTGTATCCAAACGGGTTGATGGCTTTGCTGCTTGCGTTGACGGGCGCGCCCTCCAGCCCGTCTGCCACGGACCTGCCCGAACCGCCGTTTCGCATCGACCCCCAGCAACCCCCCGGGGAAATGGTGGATGTGGGCGGGTACAGACTCCATATTATTTGCCGCGGTGCCGGGCCCGCTGTGATCCTGGATGCGGGACTGGGCGGATTTTCGCTCGACTGGATGTATGTGCAGCAGCAGCTTGTTGCGGATGCACGCGTCTGCGCCTATGACCGGGCCGGTTATGGCTGGAGCGATCCCGGACCCGCACCGCGCGTCACCGAGCAGATCGCCGGTGAGCTGGAAGTGCTGTTGGCGCGGGCCGGCGTGCCCGCCCCCTATGTTCTGGTCGGTCACTCGTTTGGCGGGTACAACATGTCCTATTTTGCCGCGACGCATCCGGGTGAGGTCGCCGGGCTGGTGCTGGTAGATGCTTCGCACCCCGACCAGGCGGAACGGCTGTCCGCAATGCATGCGGAACCGGGCACGGCTCGCGGCGGGACATTGGTCACATTCTTCGATCCGCGCGTGATCCGCGATCATTTCCCCGAGCACATCTGGTACGTGATGGCGTCGCTTATGGCGTCGGCCAAGGCGGTCCGTACCGAGCAGCGCGAACTGACGAACTTCACCGTCAGCGCCGCGCAGGTGAAGGCGGCGGGGCCGCTGCCGCGCGTGCCGCTGGTCGTGGTCTCCCGCGGGCGCCGGGTGTGGCCGGACACGCCCATGGGGGATGCCCTGGAACAGTCGTGGGCCGAAATGCAGGCCGAGCTTGCCGCCGGCGTGCCCGGAGGGCGCCAGATCCGCGCGGAGCGCAGCGGCCATCTGGTGCATCTGGAGGAGCCGGGCCTGGTCGCTGCTGCCGTGCGTGACGTGTTGCGGGAGGCCTGCCGAAGCCGCGTTGCCGTGGCTACCGGACCGGCGCGCGCGGGTGCCTGTTGACAATGACGAATTGCAGCGCCGTCGGGTGACCGCCAGGGATGGTGCGAATGCAGATTTTGCAGGAGCAAAAATCTGCCTGCACTGTGGAACCTCTGATGTAAAGCAGAGATTCCCTATTGCGCCTTAATCTCCAGCAATTCGATTTCGAAAATCAAGGTTGCGTTGGGGCCGATGCTCCTGCCCGCGCCGCGCTCCCCATATCCCAGTGCGGGTGGCACGAAGATCTTCCACATGGAGCCGACCGGCATCAGCGACACCGCTTCCTGCCAGCCTTTGATTACGCCATCGAGGCGCAGCGGTGTCGGTTCCCCGCGGCTGTAGGAACTGTCGAACTCGGTACCGTCTATGAGCGTTCCGCGATAGTGGACCACGACCGAGTCGGTGGACTTGGGCTTCGGCCCGCTTCCGGTCTTCAGGATCTGGTACTGAAGTCCGCTCGGAAGTCTGGTGACGCCTTCCTTCTGCGCATTCGCGTCCAGATACGCCTGGCCGGCCGCGGCATTTTTCTGCCCGACGTCCTGTTGTGCCTTCATCTGCTGTTCACGGAACGCGGTTACGACCTGCTGCATCTCTTCCGGCGTGTATTTAAGCTTGGAATCGGTCAGCACGTCCCGGACACCCTGCAGAAACGCATCGGTGCTGACGTCCACGTCCAGCGCCATGTTGCGCCCGAACAGGACGCCGATGGCATAGCTCAACTTTTCATCTGCTTTCGGTTGCGTCGTCTCGCCGCCGGCCGAAGTGACGGCGCCGATAAATAACGTGAAAAACAGGATTGAACTGCGCATTGAATCCTCGCTGTGAAGGGGTGGCGGGTCAGGGTGACGGCTGCGGGAGGGCGCAGGGTAAAGGTTTGACCCTTGGTTGGCAACGCGGCGTGGCGCGCGATTCGCACCATGCGCAGCCGGCGCTACGCGGCTGTCACGAGTTCCAGCGCCCGGTGCAGGCATGCGGGGCCCGCGCCGCTGCGGCAGGTGTATTCGGCGAGGCGCCGTCGGAAGGCGCGCGCGCGTGGCTGCCCCTGAAACAGTCCGGCTACATGCCGCGCGAGATGCTGCATCCCGGCGCCACGCGCCAACTGGCGTTCCGCGTAGTCGGCGTAGCGCCGCAGGACTTCAACGCGGGTACCCGCGGGCGCCGCGTCCCCGAATATTCTTGCGTCGGCGCCGTGCAGCAGATATGGATTGCTGCATGCGGCGCGGCCAATCATGACGCCATCAATATGCCGCAGGTGCACGGCGGCATCGTCCAGTGAAGCGATGCCGCCGTTGATCACGATTTCCAGGTGCGGGAAGTCCCGCTTTAGGCGATATACCACCGGATACTGCAAAGGCGGCAGCTGCCGGTTTCCCCGCGGGCTCACTCCCTTGAGCCAGGCCTTGCGTGCGTGAACGATGAACGTCCGGCAGCCGGCGGCGCTGACCCTGGAAACAAAGTCCGCGAGATGTTCGTAGCTGTCGCGGTCATCAATGCCGATGCGCGACTTCACCGTGACCGGGATCGCGACCACAGCGGCCATCGCGGCCACGCAATCCGCGACCAGTTCCGGTTCCGCCATCAGGCACGCGCCAAAGCGCGCCTCCTGGACCCGGTCGCTGGGGCAGCCCACGTTGAGATTGACTTCATCGAATCCGGCCGATTCGGCCAGTTGCGCGCAGCGCGCCAGCGCCCCGGGATCGGAGCCGCCCAGCTGAATGCCGACCGGATGCTCCGCAGCGTCATGCTCAAGGCGGCGCGCGCCGTCACGATGCAGCAGCGCACCGGCGGGGATCATTTCCGTATACAGCAGCGTGCGCCGCGAAATGATCCGCAGCAGCATGCGGAAGTGCCGATCGGTGTGGTTCATCATCGGCGCGACGCTGAGCCGGCGGTCCGGTATCGCACGCACGATCGGATCCAATTTTGCGTTCATGGGCGGCATCATAACGTAGCGGGCACGATCACTTCAGCGCCCCGGCCACGCGGCCGGCAGGCGAATGGTTGCGGATCGGCGCGCAAGGATCCGCGCGGTGAATGCGCTGCGCAGATAAAAGCCGCGCGGCAGGGTCTGCCCCGGCATGCCATCTGCGCCGGGCGCGCGGGTACGGGCCCGCGCATCCGCGGCCTTGGGGCGAAGCTGCAGCCATTTGCCGTGGCGCGCCGAAATGCGATCGAGTTCGCCGATCGTGATGGCTTCCATAATCTCCGCCCAATCGGCGCACAACTGCGATTCCTCCGCCTCTGTGGGTCGCCAGAGGAACGCCGTGCCGATGCGACGTTCACCCAGCGGGATTGCCGCTGCTCCCTCCACGGGAACCCACAATACGCAGGTCAGTTTGCGCCGCACCAGCGACGTCGCCCAGGACTGCGGGCGTCCATCCACCGGCGCCACGCAGACATAAGTCGATTCGCGCGGCCGGCCGCCCCTGCCCACCGGCAATGTCTTGAGTTCGACGCCCAGCGCGGGAAAGTCCGGTTGCGGTTGCGACCCCGAGACGGCGCCCAAAGCCGATTCGATAAGCGTGCCGGTCCAGCCCTTGTGCCGCTGCTGGTCGGGGGGAACAGCGAATCCGCGGCGCGCGGCCAGTTGGGCAAGCGTCATGCCGCTTATCTCGCCGGCACGGGTCAGAAGTTCGGAAACCGAGGCCGGGGGCAGCACTGACCGGTGCTGGGTTTGGGTTGTCAATGATCCGTCCGCCGTGACTTTCAGCGAGTCGCCAGGTTCTCGGTGATCGCGTTGCGCAGGCAGGCCATTTGGGATTCATCCGCAAGCGGGCGATTGTGGCGATCGGTGATGAAGAAGATGTCCTCCACGCGTTCGCCATAGGTTGCAATCTTGGCGCCCTGCAGCCGCGCCCCGCAGTTTTCCATGGCCATGCCGACGGCGGCGAGGAATCCGGGCCGATCAGTGGCGATGACCTCCATGATGGTGCGGATATTCATGCTGTCCGTGCTGAACAGCACCTGGGTCGGGACATCGAAGTGCCTGAGCCGGCGCGGGCTCACGTGGTTTGCCCGTGCCATCGGCTGATCAAGGGACGTCAAGGCGCGGATCAGCCGCTGGTGGATGTCGGTAACGCGCCCGTGTCCCTGAACGGGCTCGCCGCCGGTCTCCAGAACAATGAACGTGTCGAGCGTGTGGCCGCTCGTGGACGTGATGATGCGGGCGTCCAGGATGTTCAGCCCGAGCCGGTCCATGGTGCGCACCGCGCGCGAGAAAATATTGTCGTGGTCAGGCATGTAAATGAATATTTCCGTGCCGCCGCGGGCGGTAATTTCGCGGATCAGCACCAGCGGGAACGCGGTATCGGTGTGCTCGGCGATGGCCTGCGTGTGGCGCGCGATCTCGTCCGGCGAGTGGCGGATGAAATAATCCTCCCCCAGCCCGCCCCAGACGGACTCCGCCGCCAGGCCGCGTGGCAGTCCCCTCCCCAGCAGCGCCAGGGCTTCGGCCTTCACCTCGGCGATGCGCTCTTCCTTGTCAATCGGGTTTTCCAGCCCGCGGCGCAACGCGCGCAAGGTCTTTTCGTAGAGATCGCCGAGCAGCGCGGCCTTCCATCCATTCCACAGACCGGGGTTCGTCCCCGCCATATCGGCCGCGGTCAGCAGAAACAGATAATTGAGATGCATGACGTCGCGCACCGTGGTGGCGAAGCGGTTGACCGTTTCGGGGTCGTCAATGTCCTCCCGCTGCGCGGTTTTTGACATCAGCAGGTGGTGGCGGACGAGCCAGCCCACCAGACGCGAGTCAAATTCGGCCAATTGATGCCGGCGGCAGAATGTTTCGGCGTCCACCGCTCCCAGTTCGGAATGATCGCCGCCCCGGCCCTTGCCGATGTCGTGGAATATCCCTGCCAGATACAGCAATTCCTGCTTCGGAACCGCCTGCAACACGCGCCGGCACAATGGGAAGCGCGCCGAGTTTTCCTCCAGCCCGAACAGACGCATGTTGCGCACGACGAACAGCAGATGCTCGTCCACGGTATAGATGTGGAACAGGTCAAACTGCGTCAACCCTTCGACGGCGGCGAATTCGGGAAGGTAGGCGCCGAGCACGCCATAGCGGTGCATGCGTCGCAGTTCATGTCCGACCATGCGCGGCTGGCGGATGATCTCGAGGAACAGGCTGCGATTGCGGATGTCGGAGCGGAATGCCTCGTCGATCAGGTGTATTGACTCGCGCACCAGCCGGATGGTGCTTGCCCGCACGCCGTTGATGCGCGCATTCTGCTGAATGAGCAGAAACAGCTCCAGCAGCGCGAACGGGTAGCGCTTGAAGACGTGCTCGTTGCGCACGGCGATGCTGTCTCCATGAACCTGAAAGCGGTTGTTGAGCGGTTCGATCTTTTCGCGCTTTCCGGCGGCCAGGATCACCTCCTGGAAGTGCTGCAGCAGCATCTCATTCAGCCGGCTGATGTCCCGGGCGGTGCGGTAGAAGTCGCGCATGAACTGTTCCACGCCGCGATTTCCTTCCGCGGTGAACCCGAACAGGCGCGCGACCTTCTTCTGGTAATCGAACAGCAGGCGATCCTCCCGGCGTCCGGTGGTCGCGTGCAGCGCGAACCGCACGCGCCACAACAACGCGCGCGCGCGATCCAGCGTCTGATACTCCGATTCCGTGAGAAAACCGTAGCCGATGAGATCCAGCAGCCGTTGCGCGCCGAAGTGGCGTTTCGCGACCCAGCCGACCATCTGTATGTCACGCAGACCGCCAGGGCCGTCCTTGACGTTGGGTTCCAGGTTGTGCTCGGAATGCTCGTAGCGCTGGTGGCGCGCGCTCTGTTCCTCGAACTTGGCCCGGAAATACTTGTGCGTGGGCCAGATCCGGCGCGGGCCGGTGGCGTCGGTCATCTCGTCGAACAGCGGTCGCTCACCGCAGACATGGCGGGCCTCGATGAGATTGGTGACGACAGTGACGTCGGCCTTTGCCTCCTGCACGCACTGGCGCACCGTGCGCACGCTGTGTCCCACCTGCAGGCCAATGTCCCACAGAAACGTCAGGAAGCGTTCGATTTGAGAGCGCAGGGCCGCATTGACACGCGGTCGCGTGAGGATCATCAGATCGATGTCGGAAGCGGGGAGGAGATCGCCGCGCCCGTAGCCGCCCACGGCGACCAGCGACGCCCCCGGCTCGGAGATGAAGCTCTGCCAGGCGCCCGTCAGCATCTGGTCAATGAACCACGCGTGCCGGTACAACACTTCATCGATGCGATTTCCCGCAATGAAGCGCTCATGCAGCGATGCGCGTGCATCCTGGATGAGCTGCTTGCAGAATTTCAGCGGCGGAGTTCCCCCCCGCGCGGCATCCAGAAACCGCGCCCGATTGAACAGTTTTTCATCGGGGATGTTTTCGAACCACATCGATCAAATTTTTTCGTCAGGCCGGCGCGTCAGGACTTCGACTCCCCGATCGGTAACCAGCAGTGTGTGTTCCCATTGTGCAGACAGGGATCGATCCTTGGTTACCACGGTCCAGTGGTCGGACAGCAGCCGCACGTGCCGCTTTCCGGCGTTGATCATGGGCTCGATTGTGAAGGTCATGCCGCGTTCCAGCGCGATCCCGGTGTTGCGCTCACCGTAGTGCAGCACCTGCGGGTCCTCGTGAAATTCGCGCCCGATGCCGTGGCCGCAGTATTCACGCACCACGGAAAAACTCCGTTCCTCGGCGTGCGACTGTATCGCATGGCCGATGTCCCCGAGGCGCGCGCCCGGACGCACCAGCGCGATGGCAAGCGCCAGGCACTCGTAAGTCACCTCCACCAGCCGCCGTGCGCGGATCGAGGGCGCGCCGATAAAAAACATCCTGCTGGTATCGCCGTGGTATCCGTCCTTGATGACGGTGTTGTCGATGTTAAGGATGTCCCCGTCCTTCAGGCACCGATCGCCGGGTATGCCGTGGCAGACAACATGGTTGACCGATGTGCAGATGGACTTGGGGAAACCGCGGTAATTCAGGGGCGCCGGCACGGCCTGCTGGTGATTGACGATGTAGTCGTGGCAGCGGGAATCCAGCTCCCCGGTCGTGACGCCCGGCCGCACAAAGGGCGCGATCATCTGCAGCACATCCGCGGCCAGGCGGCCGGCGATCCGCATTTTTTCGATTTCGTCGGGGGACTTGATGCTGATCTGCATGAGTTGATCGGGCGCCGCGGATCGGCCGCGGCGGCGATTTGTTGCGCCGAAGCATGTATGGTATAAAGCGCCCGCGCAAGGCGCAAACCGCTGTCGCAACCGGGCTGTTTCCCTATGACAAGCCCGACGGCGCGCGCAAGACCGGCCCGGATTCCGATTGATGTCGATCCATCTCCGGGCCGGACTGTAAATCCGGTCGCACACGCTGCCGAGAGGCGGCACACATTTTGGGGTGTCCCGGACGAAGACCCGGGATGAACGTGTGCCAGGTGCGGCTGCTTAACCCCAGAGGAGACTATCCATGTCAGCAGTCACCATGCGTGAAATGCTGGAGGCCGGCGTTCACTTCGGCCACCAGACCCGGTACTGGAATCCGAAGATGGCCCCGTTCCTGTTCGGCCATCGCAACAAGATCCACATCATCAACCTCGAACAGACGCTGCCGCTGTTCAACGACGCGCTGAACTTCGCCGGCGGGCTAGCGGCCCGAAAGGGCACAATCCTGTTCGTCGGCACCAAGCGCGCCGCGCAGCAGATTATCGAGGAGGAGGCGCGCCGCTGCGCGATGCCGTTCGTCAACCGGCGCTGGCTGGGCGGGCTGCTGACCAACTATCGCACCGTACGCCAGTCCATCAACCGGCTGGGGGATTACGAGTCCATGGTTGCCGACGGCGGTCTCGATCGCATGGGCAAGCGCGAGGCGCTCGATTTCCAGCGGGAACTGGAAAAATTGCGCCGCGGTCTGGCCGGAATCAAGGACATGAAGGGCATCCCCGACGCGCTGTTCGTTGTGGACGTGGGTTATGAAGACATCGCCGTCAGCGAAGCGCGCAAACTCAAGATCCCGGTCATCGGCATCGTGGACAGCAACAACAGTCCGGACGGGATCGACTACGTGATCCCGGGCAACGATGACGCCATCCGTTCCATTCGCCTGTACGCCCGGGGTATCGCGGACGCCATACTCGAGGGCCGCCGGTCGGTCGCGCAGCTGGGCCCGGCCGAGGGCGCCGATGAATTCGTCGAACTGGACGAGTCGGGAGCGCCCATCGTCGAGGAAAGGAAGCACAAGGCGCGGATCCAGACCCGGAAGAAGGCGCCGCAGAAAAAGGCCGAGGCCGGAGGCGAAGCCGCCGCGCCCAAGGCCAAGCCCGCGGCTGCCCGTGAAGATGCCAGGCCGGCCGCAAAGAAGCCTGCGATCAGGAAAAAGACGGTACGCAAGAAGACCGCGCGCAAGGGCGATGCCGGGGGGTAGCGGCCATGGAAATCAGCGCGTCACTGGTCAGGGAGCTCCGGGATCGCACCGGGGCCGGCATGATGGATTGCAAGAAGGCCCTGGTGGAGTCCGGCGGGAACATCGACGGGGCCATCGAAACGATGCGCAAATCCGGCGTGGCCAAGGCGGAAAAGAAGGCCGGCCGCGTCGCCGCCGAAGGCGTGATCCTGTACCGCGAACTGGCCGCAGGGGCGGGCGGCATGTTGCTGGAGGTGAACTGCGAGACGGATTTTGTGGCCAAGGACGAAAACTTCCTGCGCTTCGCCAATGAGGCCGCGGACACCGCGCGCGGGTCCGGCGCGGACAGCGTCGAGCAGCTCGGCGCTGAGACACTGGCGGGGGGCGGCGGCGCCAGCGTCGAAGAAATCCGCAGACAGCTGGTGGCGAAGATCGGTGAAAACATCAGCGTGCGGCGGATTGCGCGGTTGATCAGCAACGGCGGCCGCGTCGGTTCCTATACGCATGGCGGGCGAATCGGCGTGCTGGTGGACGTTCGCGGCGGCGAAGGCAGTCTCGCCAGGGACATTGCCATGCACATCGCCGCCAGCCGGCCGGTGTGCGTTGACGAGTCCGGTTTGTCGGCGGATCTGCTGGCCCGGGAACGCGACATCTACCGCGCTCAGGCCGCCCAGAGCGGCAAGCCGGCGGACATCGTCGAAAAGATGGTCAACGGCCGCGTGACGAAATTTGTCAATGAAGTGACGCTGCTGGGGCAGCCGTTCGTGAAAGAGCCGGATATCACGGTGGGCAGGTTGCTCAAGTCGCGCGCGGCCAGCGTGGCCGGTTTCCTGCGCCTGGAAGTGGGCGAGGGAATCGAGAAAAAGACGGGTAATTTCGCCGCAGAGGTCATGGCGCAGGCGCGTGGCACCTGAGCCGGCGCAGCGGAGAATCGGCAGCCGTGACCAGCCCAGCCCCGCTCCGCTACAAACGTATTCTGCTGAAGTTGAGCGGCGAGGCGCTGATGGGGGACGCGCCATTCGGCATCGACCCGATGGTGATCCGGCGTATCGCGTCCGAGGTGGATGATCTGCGCCGGGCCGGGGCCGAGATTGCCATGGTAATCGGCGCGGGAAACCTGTTCCGGGGCGCCGGGCTCGCGGCTGCCGGCATGGATCGTGTCACCGCCGATCACATGGGCATGCTGGCGACGATCATGAATTCCCTGGCGATGCAGGATGCACTGGAGCAACGCGGGTTGTTTGCGCGGGTCATGTCGGCCGTCAGGATCAACCAGGTTTGCGAGGACTACATCCGCCGCCGCGCCGTGCGGCATCTCGAAAAGGGCCGCATCGTCATCTTTGCCGCCGGTACCGGGAACCCGTTTTTCACCACCGACTCCGCCGCGAGCCTGCGCGCCGTGGAGATCAACGCCGATCTCCTCATCAAGGCCACCAAGGTGGACGGCGTCTATTCCGCGGACCCGAAAAAAGATCGGTCGGCGCACCGCATTCCCCGGCTCAGTTATGATGAGGTAATTGAACGCAAGCTGGCCGTCATGGATACGACGGCGGTAGTGTTGTGCCGGGACCACCATGTGCCGCTGCGGGTCCTGGACATGATGCAACACGGGGCTCTTATGCGCGCCGCGTGCGGGGCGGATGACGGGACATTGGTGTCATAATCCGAGCGCAAGGCAGAAGTTCATGGACGGACTTTCCCAGCAGTTAGCAGGCTGTTGAAAAAGTCTTTTCAACAGCCTGATAAAGCGGTGCAAGATGCACCGCCATTTTTCAAGTCATTGAAAAACGGAGAAAAGCAATAATCGCACTTTTTGCTTTTCGAGTTGAAAAAGTCCATGGACGGACTTTTTCAACAACCTGTTAGGAGGCCGGGATATGGTCAATGACATTATTAACGATGCCACCCAGCGCATGAAAAAGGCGCTTGAATCCCTCAAGCATGATCTGGCGCGGGTCCGCACCGGCCGGGCGCATATCAATCTGCTGGAACATGTCACCGTGAATTACTACGGCAATAAGGTTCCGATTGCGCAGGCTTCCAGCGTCAGCGTTCTGGACGCGCGCACGCTGGGAATCACACCCTGGGATCGAAATATGATTCCGGATCTCGAAAAGGCCATATTGCATTCCGATCTTGGCCTCAATCCGGTGACAGCCGGCAGCGTAATCCGGATACCGCTGCCGCCGCTGACGGAGGAACGGCGCAAGGAGCTGACCAAGGTGGTGCGCGCCGAGGGCGAGAAGGCCAGGGTTGCGATCCGCAACATCCGGCGTGACGCCAACCAGCACCTGAAGGAGATGGTAAGGAAAAAGGAGATTAACGAGGACGGGGAGCGGCGCGGCGAGGAACAGGTCCAAAAGCTGACCGATACGCACATCAAGGAAGTGGACAAGCTGGTTGCCGACAAGGAAAAGGAGCTGATGGAGATCTGAGAAACACTCGAGTCCGGATCCGATCCCGGGGCGCGATGCCTGTCATGTCACCGGACGAGCCCGGGCCCCGGCAGTGCCGTGTGTCAACAGAGTTGACGCAAAAGTCCGTCCCTGGATTTTTGCCTCTCGCTTCGGCCAAAGCACAGCTTCGGCTTCGCTCCGTTTATCAAGCACATACGTGCTTGATAAACGATGCCTCCCATCCGACCGCCAGGGACGACCGCCAGGGATGGCGGAAGTGCAGAAAATGCCTGGAGCAATTTTCTGCCGGCGGAAGTGCGGAAAATGGAGGGAACAATTTTCCGCCGGCGGAAATGCGGATTTTGCAGGAGCAAAAATCCGCCATGTGCAGCAGGAACCACTGATGTTAATCAGTGGTTCCTTAATCCCTTCAGGGCCCAGATAATGGCGCAACCGGCACACATATCCATCATCATGGACGGCAACGGTCGCTGGGCAACCCAGCGGGGTCTGCCGCGCGCTGCCGGCCACCGGGAAGGAGTGCGGGCGCTGCGCGCCATCGTGGAACACTGCGTCCGCGTCGGGGTTGGCACGTTGAGCGTGTTCGCCTTCAGCAGCGAGAACTGGAACCGCCCGCGGGACGAGGTCGGGCTGCTGCTGGACCTGTTCGTGAGTGCCTTGAATGATCAGGTGGAGGCATTGCATGCCCACGGAGTCAGGCTGCGATTCATCGGCAACCTGGGCGCCTTTCCCGAATCGCTGCAGCAGACCCTGCTGGATGCGGAGCGGCGCACCGGCGCGAATTCGACCCTGCTGCTCGCAGTCGCCGCCAATTACGGCGGACGCTGGGACCTGGTCCAGGCCTGCCGCAGCCTCGCGCGCCAGGTTCAGTGCGGCGCGCTCCGCCCGGAGCACGTTGACGAGCAAATGCTCGGGGCCCAATTGACTCTCGCCGGGGTTCCACCGCCGGATCTCTTCATCCGCACGGGCGGGGAGCAGCGCATCAGCAATTACCTGCTGTGGGACCTTGCCTATTCGGAACTCTACTTCAACGACGTGCCGTGGCCGGAGTTCACGCCGGCGCACCTGGATCGGGCGCTCGAGTGGTATGCGCGGCGCGAACGGCGCTTCGGCGGGTTGGCAAACGTGCAGGATTTCCCCGGTGGGGATTAGCGCAAGAACCGCAACAGCGGTGCCGCTGGCGGTCGCGATTATCGCCGGCGTGCTGCTGCTGCCATCCGGAGCGTTTACCGGCATCGTCGGTGCGGCAGTCACGCTGGCCGCGTGGGAATGGAGTGCGCTGGCCGGGATCGTGGCGCTGACGCGGAGATGCCTTTACGTCGCCGCCCTGATCGGGGCAGGCGCAGCCGTGTGCCTGGCGCCGGCCCTGCAGGCAACGACGCATGTCATGGCCGGAGCCGCCGGTTTCTGGATTGCCGCGCTGCTGATGATTGTCGCCACCCAGCGTAGACGGTTCGCGTTCGATCAGTGGCCGCGGCTGCGCGCCCTGTCCGGTGCGCTGGTTTTGCTGCCGGCCTGGCTGGGACTGGTTCAGTTGCATGCCGGGGCCGGGGGAACGCACGAGGTCATCTTTCTGCTGCTGTTGGTGTGGAGCGCGGATACAGCGGCATTCTACGCGGGCCGGAAATGGGGACGGCACCGGCTTTGCCCCGAGGTCAGCCCGGGCAAGAGCTGGGAGGGCGCGGTCGCCGGTTTGGTTGCCGGTGTGGTTCTTGCCGCGGTGTACGCGGCGTTGCGGAATGCTTCCGGGCGGGCAATGGTAATATTCGTCCTGCTTGCCGCATTCACGGTTGCGGCGTCCATCGTGGGTGATCTTTTCGAAAGCATGATCAAACGGAGCGCGAACCGGAAAGACAGCGGGACACTGCTGCCGGGCCACGGCGGCATGCTCGACCGCATGGACAGCCTCACGGCAGCCGTACCCGTGTATCTGCTCGGTTTGCCGTTGGCTGGAAGGGTTTCATGATAGGCGTCACCGTGCTCGGATCGACGGGCAGCATCGGCGCCAGCACGCTGGATGTATTGCGACGTCACCGGGAGCGCTACCGGCTGGTAGCGGTCACTGCGCACACGGATGTGAAGGGCATGCGCACGCAATGTCTGGAATGGCGACCGGAATTCGCCGTCATGTCCGACCCGGACGCGGCGCAACGGCTGCGTGATGAACTCAGACCCGCGGCACCGGACGTGGAGGTCCTTGCGGGAGCCGACGGACTGAGCAGGGTCGCCACGCTCGATGAAGTGCAGTACGTGATGGCGGCGATTGTCGGCGCGGCCGGGCTGATGCCGACGCTGGCGGCGGCGCGCGCAGGCAAGCGTGTGCTGCTCGCAAACAAGGAATCCCTGGTGATGTCCGGGCGGCTGTTCATGGATGCGATACGCCAGAACGGCGCCGCGTTGTTGCCCATCGACAGCGAACACAATGCGCTCTTTCAATGCATGCCGGGCGGCTACCGGGCCGGACTGCGCCCGGAAGGCGTACGGCGAATCCTGCTGACCGCCTCCGGCGGTCCATTCCGATCGACGCCGCTGGGCGAGCTTGACCAGGTAACCCCGGAACAGGCCTGCGCGCATCCGAACTGGGTCATGGGCCGGAAGATATCGGTGGACTCCGCGACCATGATGAACAAGGGGCTGGAAGTCATCGAGGCGCACTGGTTGTTCGGCGCTGCACCGGATCAGATAGAAGTCGTGATCCACCCGCAGAGCGTGATCCATTCGCTGGTGCAATACGCAGATGGCTCGGTACTGGCGCAACTCGGCAATCCGGACATGCGCACGCCAATTGCCCACGCGCTTGCCTGGCCCGAGCGCGTGGACGCCGGCGTCGCGCCGCTGGATCTGTTCAAGGTTGCGCGACTGGATTTCGAGCGCCCTGACCTCGCGCGTTTCCCATGCCTGCGGCTCGCATGGGAAGCCTTGCGCGCGGGCGGCGCTGCCACTGCAATTCTGAATGCGGCGAACGAGGCTGCCGTGGCGGCATTCCTGGCGCGGGAGATCCCGTTTACGGGCATAGCGCGGATCGTCGGAGATACGCTGGCGGGTGTCCCGTTGACCGCCGCGGATACGCTTGACCAAGTGCTGGCGGCAGACGCCGAGGCCCGCGCGTTCGCGGCGGGTCTTGCACAACGGTGGGCAGCCTGATGGATTTCCTGCAATCTGTTGCGGCGTTTCTGGTGGCGATCGCTTTGCTGATCACTTTCCATGAATTCGGGCATTTTTGCATCGCGCGCCGCTGCGGCGTGAAAATCCTGCGGTTTTCCATAGGTTTCGGCCGGCCGCTGTGGCGGCGCAGGGGTAGCGACGGCACGGAATTCGTCGTGGCGGCGCTGCCCCTCGGCGGGTACGTGCGGATGCTGGACGAGCGCGAAGGGGAAGTGCTGCCGGCGGAACGGCCGCGGGCGTTCAACAACAAGCCGTTGTCGCACCGGGCCGCCATCGTTGCCGCCGGACCGATGTTCAATTTCCTGTTCGCGGTCGCGGCCTACTGGATCGTCTTTATGGTCGGGGTATCCGGGCCGCGACCCCTGGTCGGCGGAGTGACTGGCGGATCGCCGGCCGCAGTCGCCGGAATCGCCGCCGGGGACGAGATCACCGGCGTTGCGGGGCGCCGCACGCCTACCTGGCCGGCCATGCTCGAGCAGGTGGTCAGCGACGTTATTGCCGGGCGGCCGTTGGATCTAGAACTGCGGCGTGCCAATGGCGGCGAGGAAACCGTGCGCGTTGAATTGAACGGGATTGACATTGATGACCTGGCCGGCGGGAAGTTGCTTGAGGCCCTGGGTGTCACGCCGCTTCGGCCGGCCATTGCGGCCGTGATCGGCGAAGTGCGATCAGGGGGCGCAGCCGAGCGCGATGGATTGAAGCAGGGCGACCGGATCATGGCTGCCAACGATTCAGCCATCAAGGACTGGGAACAATGGGTCATGACGGTTCGCGCGCATCCCGCGCGGACAATACAGACGGAGATCGATCGGCATGGGCTTCGCATGCGGTTGCCGGTCACGCCGGACGCGATCATCGGCGCAGACGGGGCACGCATCGGCCAGATCGGAGCGACCGTGGACACCGGCGCGCTGGACAGCGGGCGGCTCGTTGCGCGGGAGCGCTACGCCCCGCCCGCGGCACTGATTCGCGCCGTGGACAAGACCGTGGAGATGTCGGCTATCACGCTGCGGGTGCTGGTGAAGATGGCGCTGGGCGAAGCATCGGTGAGAAATCTGAGCGGGCCAATCAGCATTGCGCAATACGCCGGGGAGTCAGCCGGGATCGGAGCGGTCTCGTTTCTGACATTTCTCGCCATCGTCAGCGTCAGCCTCGGCGTGCTCAATCTGCTGCCCATTCCGCTACTGGATGGAGGTCACTTAATGTATTACCTTATCGAACTCTTCACCGGCAGGCCGGTTTCCGACTCCGTTCAGACCATCGGTCAGCAATTGGGGATGGCTGTACTGCTGGGACTGATGGGACTGGCGCTCTACAACGATTTGATGCGGCTCATAGGGTAGAAAACTAAAATTACATTTGCCCTCATGTCATTAGTCAGCTCTCTTCAGAAGTCACTTAAAGTATTCCCGTTGCTGTTCCTGCTGTCCCCTCCGGCGCTGGCGGAGGAATTCGTCGTTCAGGACATCCGGGTCCAGGGATTGCAGCGGCTGACCCCGGGCACGGTGTTCAATTACCTCCCCATCGAGGCCGGAGAAAAGTTCACCGATCAGGTGTCGGTAGAGGCGGTGCGGGCGCTGTTCAAGACCGGCTTCTTCGATGACGTGCGCCTGGAGCGCGACGGCAACGTGCTGGTGATTATCGTCAAGGAACGGCCCACCATCGGCAGCATGGAGATCTCCGGCAACAAGGACATCAAGACCGAGGACCTGATGAAGGGACTCAAGCAGGCGGGGTTTTCTGAAGGGCGGGTGTTCGATCAATCGCAGCTGGATCGGCTGGAACAGGAACTGCAGCGCCAGTATTTCTCCCAGGGAAAATACGCGGTCAAGATAAAATCCAGGATCACGCCGCTGGACAACAACCGGGTCGGCGTGGCCATCGACATCTCCGAAGGCAAGGCCGCGCGCATCAAGCAGATCAACATCGTCGGCAATCAATCCTATCCGGAAGATGATCTGCTCGATGCCTTCGAGTTGACGCCACCGACGCTGTTTTCGTTCTTCACCAAGTCCGACCAGTATTCCCGCGAAAAACTGTCCGGGGATCTGGAGACGGTGCGCTCCCACTACCTGGATCACGGCTATGTGAATTTCAGCATTGATTCGACGCAGGTTTCGCTGACGCCGGACAAAAAGGACATCTACATAACGATAAACGTCACCGAGGGCGATCAGTACACCGTTTCCGGGGTCAAGCTGGCCGGGGAACTGATTGTCCCCGAGGAAGAGCTGTTTCCGCTTATCTCGGTGCAGCGGGGCGGTCTGTTTTCCCGCAAGGACATCACCGACAGCAGCACGCGCATCACGGATCGCCTGGGCAGCGACGGCTATGCGTTCGCCAATGTGAATTCCATTCCGGACATAGATGATGAGAACAAGTCCGTCGGTCTCACGTTCTTTGTCGATCCGGGCAAGCGGGTGTACGTGCGCCGTGTGCAAATCACCGGCAACACCCGCACGCGGGATGAAGTGATGCGACGCGAAATGCGCCAGCAGGAGGCGGGCTGGATCTCCACGCCCAGCGTGGAACGCGGCAAGGTGCGCCTGGAGCGTCTTGGTTATTTCAAGGAAGTCAACGTGGAAACACCGGCGGTCGCAGGCTCCGCGGACCAGGTGGACGTAAGTTATACGGTTGAGGAAAAACCATTCGGCAATTTTCTCGCCGGCGTCGGTTTCTCGCAGTCGCAGGGCCTGATATTCCAGACCAGCGTCACCCAGGACAATTTCCTCGGCAGCGGATCGCGCATCCAGTTCGCGTTCAACAACAGCGAAGTGAACCGGCGCTTCGCCGTCGGTTACCTGAATCCCTATTACACCATTGACGGGATCAGCCGGGGATTCAACGTCAACTACCAGGACACGGATTTCGAGGATTTCGGCACCATTGACTTCGACAGCCGCGTCTGGGGCGGCGGCGTCAACTTCGGCATCCCAATCAGCGAGCACAATTTCATCTTTACGTCGCTGAATTACGAAAACACGCAGATATCGCCGGATCGGTTTTCGTCGTTGCTGCGGCGGTTCATCGACAAATATGATGATCACTTCAACATCCTGCGACTGGGCGCCAGTTTCGCCTACGACACGCGCAACAAGGTCATCCTGCCGGAAAAGGGTGTCATGCATCAGGTCGGCGCGGAAATGGGCATGCCTTCCTTCGGCTCGTCGCTGGAATTCGCGAAACTCACATACAAATTGCAGTGGTTCCGCCCGTTATGGCGGGATCTGATCTTTGCCGCCCGCGGTGAGCTCGGGTACGGCCTCGGGTTGTTTGACACGGACGAGTTGCCCGTGTTCGAGAATTTTTACTCGGGCGGTCCGCGCTCGGTACGCGGTTTCGAGGAGAACCGGCTCGGGCCGCGGGATCTGGAAGGGCGCCCGTTTGGTGGTAACATAGAAATGACGGCAGGGGCCGAGATCATCCTGCCCGTGCCGTTTCTGAAGGATCTCGATTCGGTGCGCATAGCCGGTTTTTTCGACGCCGGCAACGTGTTCATCAGCGACTGCTCGGATTATCGCGACCTGTTCGTGACGCCGGCCGAAGTGGCGCAGTGCGAGCGATCCGAGCTCGATCTTGGAGAACTGCGCTACTCGGTGGGTCTCAGCGGGATCTGGGTTTCTCCGTTCGGACTGATCAGCGTCAGCATTGCGGCGCCGTTTGGCGACGACGAAACCGACGAGACGCAGCCATTCCAGTTTACTTTTGGCACCAACTTTTAAACCTGCATGAGGGAGTCGTAACTTGAAACGATTAATGAAATTTGCATTCATGTTCACGATCGCGGGCGTACTGGCCGCGCAATCGGTCATGGCCGAGGATTACAAAATCGGTGCCGTGAATACCATCCGCCTGCTGGAGCAGTCGCCGCAGGCCGAGAACATGCGTACGCAGATCGAAAAGGAATTTGCCCCCAAGGATCGGGAGCTGGTGGCTGCGCAGAAAAAGCTCAAGGACATGGAGGACCGTCTCGCCAAGGACGCCGCCATCATGAGCGAAACTGAACGCCGCAATCTTGAGCGCGACATCATCAATGACCGCCGCGAGTTGAAGCGCAGCCAGGACGAATTCCGCGAGGACCTGACGTTTCGCCGCAATGAGGAGATGGCCAAGATCCAGAAGGAGATCATCGAGGCCATTCAGTCGGTCGCCAAGCAGAACGGTTTTGACGTGGTATTGACTGAAGGCGTCATCTACGCGAGCCCGAAAGTGGATATCACTGCACTGGTTGTGGATGCGCTGAAGAAACGGACGCCCGCCTCCGCTACAACTCCGGCACCCGCCGCGGCACCCGCTCCGGCGCCCAAGCAGTAATCGCCGGGGCGGCACGCTCCGGCCGGGAGGCTGCGCCGGTCCGCTGCAGAGGCCGACGTCATGCGGCAGAGCGCGGGGTGATGGAAGCATGCCTTATTCGCTGAAGCAGATCGCCGATGCCATCGGCGCGGAATTGCGCGGCGATCCGTTGTGTCGTATCGAAAGCGTGGGAGCGCTGTCCGACGCCCGGTCCGGCCAGATTACGTTTCTCGCCAATTCCCGCCTGTCGCGCCTGCTGCCGCAAACGCATGCTTCCGCGGTGATCCTGACCGCGGCTGACCAGCCGCATTGCCCCACCAATTCCCTGGTCAGCGACAATCCGTATGTGGCGTACGTCAAGGCCGCCGGGTTGCTGCATCCGCCGCCGGGGTTTGTTCCCGGAGTGGATGCCGGCGCGGTCGTGCATGAGGCGGCGGAGGTCGCGTCAAGCGCATTCATCGGCCCGTGCGCCGTGGTGGGTGAAGGCGCGCGCATCGCCAGTGAAGTGTTCGTGGGTCCAGGCTGCGTTATTTGCGACGGCGCGGAAATCGGCCGGGGCAGCCGGCTGGTCGCGAACGTCACCCTCTGTCACGGGGTCAAACTCGGCGAGCGCGTGCTGGTGCACCCGGGCGCCGTGATCGGCGCCGACGGGTTTGGGCTTGCCAATGATCACGGCGCGTGGCTGAAGATCCCGCAGTTGGGGAGCGTGCGCATCGGCGACGACGTGGAGATCGGCGCCAATACCGGCATCGATCGCGGTGCGCTGGGCGACACGGTAATCGAAGCCGGTGTGAAGATCGATAACCTGGTCCAGATCGGCCATAATGTCCGCATCGGTGCGCACACGGCCATCGCCGGATGCGCGGTGATCGCCGGCAGCGTCACAATCGGCCGGCGTTGCATGATCGGGGGGGCGTCGGCGTTGTCCGGGCACATCGAGATTGCCGATGACGTGGTCATAACCGGCATGTCCGGTGTGCCGAATTCCATACCTGAACCCGGTACCTGGTCGAGCGGCATGCCGGTGACCGACAACCGCACATGGCGCAAGAACATGGTGCGCCTGAAACATCTGGACCGGCTGGCGCGGCAGGTGCAGGGGCTGGAACGGAGACTCGCCGAATTGCGCCAGCGACTGGATGACCGGGACTGATGGCCAGACCGGAAGGGCACTGCCTGTTGACGCGGAGGGAAGCGCTGCCGTGGATGTAAACGAAATCAGAAAAATCCTGCCGCACCGTCATCCCTTTCTGCTTATCGATCGGGTCATTGAAGTGGTTCCCGGCCGGCGCATTCGCGCGATCAAGAATGTGTCGGTGAACGAGCCTTTCTTTCCCGGGCACTTCCCCCGGAAGCCGATGATGCCCGGAGTACTGATCGTCGAGGCCCTGGCGCAGGCGGCCGCGATACTGGGCGAGTTGTCCACCTCCGAGGGTCATGCGGAAGGCGTGCTTTATTATCTGGTCGGCATCGACAATACGCGGTTCCGAAAACCGGTGGGACCGGGCGATCAGTTGCAGCTTGAGGTCGTGTTCCAGACTGTCCGGCGCAATATCTGGAAGTTTTCCGGCACGGCCTCCGTGGACGGCGTGCTGGTCGCATCTACCGATCTCCTGACCACGGTCTCGGAACCCAATCCTTGATCCACCCCACCTGCATCGTCCATCCGGACGCAAGGATCGACGATGAGGCGCGGCTGGGTCCGTTCTGCGTCATCGGCCCCCAGGTCGAGATCGGCGCCGGCACGGAACTGCGGTCGCAAGTGACCGTGACCGGCCCGACCCGCATCGCTGGCGGCAACCGCATCTTTCAGTTCTGCTCCATCGGCGACGATCCCCAGGACAAGAAATACCAGGGCGAAAGCGAATCGCGTCTCGAAATCGGTTCCGGAAACGTCATCCGGGAGTACTGCAGCATCAATCGCGGCACGATCGGTGGCGGCGGGGTGACGCGCATCGGCAACGACAACTGGATCATGGCTTACGTGCACGTGGCGCACGACTGCCAGGTGGGCAATTCCACGGTGCTGGCCAATAACGCAACGCTGGCCGGCCATGTGACCGTGGAGGATTACGCCATTCTCGGCGGGTTCACCGGCGTGCACCAGTACTGCCGTGTCGGCGCCTACAGTTTTGCCGCAATCGCCTCGGTGATTGTGAAGGATATCCCGCCGTACGTGCTGGTGTCGGGAAACACGGCCCGGCCCAACGGATTGAACCGCGAAGGGTTGCGCCGCCACGGTTTTTCCGCGGACGACGTGGAGGCGCTGCGGCGCGCATACCGGGTCCTTTACCGGGAAGGATTGTTGTTGCAGGAGGCGGTGCAGCGCCTGCAATCCATGGCGGCGGAATCGTCCCATGTCGAGCGCCTGGTCCGGTTCATCTCCGGGTCCAGTCGCGGCATCGCCCGCTGAATCGCCGCTTCGAATTCCGCGGGACCACGTTCGCGAATTCTGATCCCGATGCTGAACATTGGGCTTGTGGCGGGCGAACCATCCGCGGACGGGCTTGCGGCGGAACTGCTCCGGGCGCTGCGCATCATTGAGCCGGAGCTGCGGGCAACCGGGCTCGGTGGAGCGGAATTCGTCGCCGCCGGCGGGGAAACCAACGATTCCATGAATTCCCTGGCGGTCATGGGGCTGGTTGAGGTGCTGGTCCATCTGCCGCGGCTGATTGCATTGCGCCGCCGGCTGGTACGGCATTTTCTGGCGCTGCGCCCGGATGTGTTTGTCGGCGTGGACGCACCCGATTTCAATCTGGACCTGGAACTGACGCTGCGGCGCGCCGGCATCCGCACCATTCAGTATGTCGGTCCCAGCGTCTGGGCCTGGCGGCGTTACCGGCTGCGCAAGATCGCGCGCGCGGTGGATCGCGTCCTGGCAGTGTTTCCGTTCGAGAAGTCGTTCTACGACCGCGCCGGTGTGCCCTGCACGTTCGTCGGGCATCCGCTGGCGGATCGAATTCCGCTGCACGCGGATCGTGCCGGGGCGCGGGAGCGGCTCGGACTGGATCCCGGCGCCATTGTCGTCGCGCTGCTGCCGGGCAGCCGGCGCGCCGAGTTGCTGCAGCATACGAGCATTTTTCTCCGGGCAGCGGACTGGATCGCACGGCGATGTCCCGGCGCCGGATTCGTTTCCAGTCTTGTGGATGAGACCGGCGTGCAGTTCGTGCGGGCGGAAGTGCAACGGCAAGGTCTGGTGAATCTGTCGCTGCACGTACATTGCCGCCGTACTCATGACGTGCTGGCGGCGGCGGATGTTGCCATCGTGGCGTCCGGCACCGTTACCCTTGAAGCCATGCTGTTCAAGGTCCCGATGGTGGTCGCCTACCGGATGCATCCGGTCAGCTATCACATCATCCGGGGACTGGTCAGCGTGAAATACGCGGCATTGCCGAACCTCCTCAGCGGCACGGGCGTGGTACCGGAGCTGCTCCAGGACCGGTGCCGGCCGGAGGAGCTTGGCGCGGCAGCAATGCGCTGGCTGTCCGATGCGCGTGCCTGTGACGATTTGCGCCGGGAGTTTTCCCGGCGGCATGCGGAACTGCGTTGCGAGGCCGGCGCACGGGCTGCGGCGGCCGTGCTCGCCGTGGCTCGGGGCGGCTGATGCAGCCGGACCTGCTGTCCGGAATTGCCCCGGATCTCGTTGCCGGCGTGGACGAGGCCGGCCGTGGGCCGTTGGCCGGACCGGTTTATGCCGCGGCCGTGATCCTGGATCCCGGACGCAACATCAGCGGGCTTGCGGACTCGAAGCGCCTGACGGCGCACGCGCGCCGCAACCTCAGCGCAACAATCCGGGAGCGCGCCCTTGCCTGGGCGGTGGCGCGCGTGGAAAATCCGGAGATCGACCGTATCAATATCCTCAATGCCAGCCTGCTGGCCATGGTCAACGCCGTGGAATCGCTGAACATTGCCCCGAAACTTGTACTCGTGGACGGCAACATCTGTCCGCGAATGGCGTGCGCTGTGCGTGCCGTCGTTCGCGGAGATGCCACGGTTCCCGCCATCAGCGCCGCCTCCATTCTGGCCAAGGTCGCGCGCGACGAAGAAATGGAGCGGCTGGACCACGCTTATCCCGGCTACGGTTTCGCGCGGCACAAGGGTTACGCCACGGCGGAACATTTGCGCGCACTGGCGCGCCTGGGTGTCTGTTCCATTCACCGTCGCAGTTTTGCCCCGGTGCGCCGTTACCTAAATGTTTGATGCAAAATAGAGTTTTGCATCAAACTGCTGACCGGGATCCGAAAGGCTGATGCACAACGAGACGGTGTCCGCTGAATTCGTCCATCTGCGGCTGCACAGCGAGTATTCGCTGGTGGACGGGCTGGTGCGCATCGGCGCGCTGACGGAGGCGGTCGCCGGCGCCGGAATGCCGGCGGTGGCGGTCACCGAGCGCTGCAACCTGTTTTCGCTGGTGAAATTCTATCAGCAGGCCGGAGCGCGCGGTGTCAAACCCGTCGTAGGTGCCGAGATTATTGTGTCGGGTGAGGAGCCGGGCAGCGCCGGCTGCCCGCTGGTTCTGCTGTGCCAGAACCAGACCGGATACCGCAATCTGACCCGGCTCATCACGCGCAGTTTTGTCGAAGGGCAGGGGCGTGGCGAACCGGTCGTGCAGCGGAACTGGTTGGATGCGCACGCCGGGGGTCTGATCGCGTTGTCAGCCGCGGCCGAGGGTGATGTCGGGCAGGCCCTGGTGGCCGGCAACCGCCGGCTGGCCGAATCGCGCCTCGCGCGCTGGCTGTCAGTGTTTCCCGAGCGCTACTATCTGGAACTGCATCGCACCGGCCGTTCCCACGATGACCTGCACGTGGACGGCGCGCTGGCGCTGGCGCAATCCCACGCCGTGCCCGTGGTGGCGACCAATGACGTGCGTTTTCTCCGCGCGGACGAATATGAGGCGCACGAGGCGCGGGTCTGCATCCACCAGGGGCGCACGCTGAATGACCCGCGCCGCCCGCGCGCCTACAGTCCGGAGCAGTACCTGAAATCCGTGCAGCAGATGCGGGAACTGTTCGTCGATCTGCCCGAGGCGCTGGAGAATTCGGTGCTGATCGCCCAGCGCTGCTCGCTGGAACTGGACCTCGGTCAGCCCCATCTGCCGGACTTTCCCGTGCCCCCGGAAGAGGATCAGAACTCGTGGTTGCGGAAGGAGGCGCGGCGCGGCCTGGATCGATTGTTCGCCGGCCCGACTGCAGGGATCGAGACGGCGGCGCATTCGAGATACCGGCAGCGCCTGGAAAACGAGCTCGATGTGATTACCGGCATGGGATTCTCCGGCTACTTCCTCATCGTCGCCGACTTCATCCGCTGGGCGAGGGACTGCGGCATCCCGGTCGGCCCGGGCAGGGGTTCCGGAGCCGGATCGCTGGTGGCTTATGCGCTGGGAGTGACGGAACTGGATCCGCTGCGTTACGACCTGCTGTTCGAGCGTTTTCTGAACCCGGAGCGTGTGTCGCTGCCTGATTTTGACGTGGACTTCTGCATGGACCGGCGCGATGAGGTCATCGGGTACGTGGTCGACAAATATGGCCGTGATCGTGTTTCGCACATCATTACCTACGGCAGCATGGCCGCAAAGGCCGTGGTGCGCGACGTCGGTCGCGTGCTCGGCCATCCGTACGGCTTTGTGGACAAGGTGGCCAAACTGATTCCGTTCGATCCGAACATGACGCTGAAACGGGCACTGGACGAAGAACCTGCGCTTGCCGAGCGGTACCGCAGCGAGGAAGAGGTACACACGCTCGTCGACCTGGCCATGAAGCTGGAGGGACTGGCGCGCAATGCCGGACGTCACGCGGGGGGCATCGTTATCGCGCCGCGCCCGCTCGAGGAGTACATGCCCCTGTACTGCGAACCCGGAAGTCCGGTGACCGCCACGCAGTTCGACATGGAAGACGCAGAGGCCATCGGACTGGTGAAATTCGATTTTCTCGGCCTGCGCACCCTGACCGTCATTGACTGGGCGGTGCGCGACGCTGCGCCGCTGTGTGCCGCCCGCGGTTTGCCGCCTGTCAACATCGGCGCCATACCGCTGGACGATCAGGACACCTATCAGCTCATCCAGCGCATGGAAACCACCGCCATTTTCCAGCTCGAATCGGACGGCATGCGCAAGCTGATCCGTCGTCTGCGGCCCGACCGGTTCGAGGATTTAGTGGCGCTGGTGGCGCTGTTCCGGCCGGGACCGCTGCAATCCGGCATGGTGGATGATTTCGTGGACCGGAAGCATGGCAGGGCGCGTGTGGAATATTTCCATGATTCATTGCGCGATATCCTGTCACCCAGCTACGGCGTCATCCTGTATCAGGAGCAGGTCATGCAGATCGCCCAGGTACTGGCCGGTTACACGCTTGGCGCCGCGGATCTGTTGCGGCGTGCCATGGGCAAGAAGAAGGCCGACGAAATGGCAAAGCAGCGCTCGATCTTTCTCGCCGGCGCCCGTGCGCGCAACGTGCCGGAGTCACTGGCGAGCCATATCTTCGATCTGATGGAGAAATTCGCAGGCTACGGTTTCAACAGGTCCCATTCGGCCGCCTACGCGCTGCTGGCGTACCAGACGGCGTGGCTCAAGGCGCATTATCCGGCGGCATTCATGGCGGCGGTGCTGTCTGCCGACATGGACAATACCGACAAGATTGTCACCCTGCGGCACGAAGTCGGACGCATGGGTCTTGAACTCCTTCCACCCGGCATCAATGAAAGTGATTACAAATTCCGGGTGGTGGACGAGCGCACCATCCGCTACGGGCTCGGCGCCATCAAGGGCGTGGGGGCATCCGCCATTGACTGCGTCGTTGCAGAACGCCAGCGTTCCGGACCATTCGCCGATCTGTTCGATCTGGCGCGGCGCGTGGACCTGCGCCGCGCCAACAAGCGCGTGCTCGAGGCGCTGATACGCTGCGGCGCCGCGGACGCCCTTGGACCGGGACGCAGCGTCATGATGGCGACACTGGACAAGGCAGTGCAATTCGCGGGTCAAAGCGTCGCCAATTCGGATACCGGGCAGAACGACATGTTCGGCCTGCATCTGGACGCGGCGCCGGCAGCGGATGGTCAGTCCGCCGATCAGCGCTTCATCAGCGCGGCACCGTGGACCGACAAGCAGCGCCTGGACGCGGAGAAAGAGACGCTGGGCTTCTACCTCAAGGGTCATCCGATCCAGCGCTACGAGCCCGAGCTTGCGCATATCATCAGTGCACCGCTGTGCGAACTGCGCCCGGGTAACGTCACCGTCGCAGGCTACATCGAAGCATTGCGTGTGCGCACGGGCAGCCGCGGCAAAATGGCCGAGTTTCAGATTGATGATCGAACCGCCCGCGTTCAGGTGCGGGCATTTTCCGAGGTCTTTGATCGCTCGTTCAATGTCATCGTCCAGGATCAACTGGTGATCGTGCGGGGCAAATACGAGGAAAACGAATACAGCCAGTCCGGCTACGCCGTTCGCGCTGAGGAAATTCTGACGCTGGATCAGCATCGGGCGCGGGGAGCGCGGCTGACGCTGCAGTTGAGCGGGATGACGGCGGGCAACGGATTTGTATCGGACTTGAAGCAGGTGCTGGCGCAACACCGTCCCGGACCGGCGCCGGTGACGATTGAATATAATAACGAATCCGCCACCGCAACCCTGATGCTGGGAGAGGAGTGGCAGGTGAGAGTCTCGGATCGGCTGCTGGATTCCCTGGTCCAGATGCTGGGGGCGGGGAATGTCCGGGTTCATTATCCCCGCGGCGAAGCCCGATGAAAACGCCGGGAAGAGCTTTTTCTGCAATTTGCCCATAGAGGATATTGACTGACGTGGCGCGGAATTACCTGGAATTCGAACAGCCCCTCGCTGAGCTCGATATCAAAATCGAGGCGATGCGGGCTGCGATGGAAGGGGGCGACGCCGGCGCCGCCGTGGAGATCAACCGCCTGGAGCAGCGGGCGCGCGAATTGACACAGGCGATATATCTGTCCCTGAGTCCCTGGCAGATCGCGCAGGTGGCGCGTCATCCGCAGCGCCCCTATACGCTGGATTATGTGCTGCGGCTGTTCACGGACTTCGAAGAGTTGCACGGGGACCGGGCGTTTGCCGATGATCCCGCGATCGTCGCCGGCATCGGGCGTTTCAACGGGACTTCTGTTGCAGTACTTGGTCACCAGAAGGGCCGCGACGTCAGGGAGCGATTGCACCGCAATTACGGCATGCCGCGCCCCGAAGGATACCGCAAGGCGCTGCGGGTGATGCGGCTCGCGGAACGGTTTCGGATGCCGGTGTTGACCTTTATCGACACACCCGGCGCCTATCCCGGCATAGACGCCGAAGAACGCGGCCAGAGCGAAGCCATTGCCCGCAACCTGGAAGTCATGTCGCAACTGCGCGTGCCGATCATCTCCACGGTCATCGGCGAGGGAGGTTCCGGCGGGGCGCTGGCCATCGGCGTCGCGGATCGGGTGATCATGCTGGAGTTCAGCACCTATTCGGTCATTTCACCGGAGGGGTGCGCGTCCATCCTCTGGAAAAGCTCCAGCAAGGCGGCAGAGGCGGCGGAGGCCATGGGGATCACGGCGTCGCGACTGGTTGAACTGGGTGTCGCGGACTGCGTGGTTAAAGAGCCGCCGGGCGGCGCACATCGGGATGCGGACGCCGTCGCGGTCGCGGTGGCGGCGGAATTGCGCCTGCGACTGGCGGAGTTGCGGCAGCTGGATGAGAGCACGCTGCTGTCCCGGCGCCAGAGCCGCCTCAGATCCTTCGGTTATTTTCAGTAGCCTTGCGTGAATTCAGCACCAATGCGTTGCTTGAAGTAATCCGCCAATGGCCGGCGGCCCCGGCCTGCCGCGTGGCGTTCAGCGGCGGACTGGACTCGACTGTATTGCTGCACGCCCTGTGCGCGCTGCGCGAGGCACTCCCCGGCCGGCTGTCCGCGATCCACATCAATCACGGATTGCATGCGCGCGCCGGGGACTGGGACCTGTACTGCCGCGCGGTTTGCGGCGAATGGGGCATCGGATTTGAGTCATTCGCGGTGGACGCGCGTCCAATCCGCGGCCGCAGCCCGGAGGATCTGGCGCGTGAGCTGCGCTATGCGCGGCTGAAAGAGCACCTGCGCGCCGGCGAGATCGTGCTCACCGCCCATAATCAGGACGATCAGGCGGAGACGTTGTTGTTGCAACTCTGCCGCGGCGCGGGCCCGGCCGGGCTGTCCGGCATGCCGCCGTTGCGGCCGTTCGGAGCGGGGTTTCATGCCCGGCCGTTGCTGGGCTGGCCGCGCGCGGCACTGGCTCGCTACGCCGCGGGGCACGATTTGCGGTGGGTCGAAGATTCCAGCAATACGGATCCCGCCTTCGATCGAAATTTCATCCGGCAAGAACTTATGCTGGCGCTGCGGGCGCGCTGGCCCGGTATCGGTGCCACGCTCAGTCGCGCCGCGCAAGTGCAGGCCGAAGCGCAGGCGATTCTCCAGGAAACGGCGGAGTCGGATCTGGCACGGTGCCGTGGCGCCGAGCCGCACCGGCTGCCCCTCGATCAGCTCAAGGCGCTGACCGCGCCGCGGCAGTCCAACCTGCTGCGCTGCTGGCTCGCGAGCCTGTCAATGCCGCTGCCGGCGCGCACGCACCTCGATTCGGTGCGCGCCCAGTTGCTCGCGTCGCGCCGGGACACGCTGGCGAAAGTAAGCTGGCCCGGGGCCGAGGTGCGCCGGTTTCAGGATGAGTTGTGGGCATTCGCGCCCCTGCCGCCCCGCGACGCACGCGGGAGCACGACATGGTGTCTCGGTGCGCCGTTGACGCTGGCCCACGGTACGCTGAGCGCCCGGCTGGTGCAGGGGCGCGGGCTGCGCCGCTCCGCTCTGGAAAATGACAGCGTGGATGTCCGCTACCGCCGCGGCGGCGAGTCCATCCTGCCTGCGGGAGATCGGCACCACCGCAGTCTGAAGAAGCTTCTGCAACAGGCGCATGTCCCGCCGTGGCTGCGGTACCGGCTGCCGTTGCTGTACTCGGGGGATCTGCTTGTTGCCGTGGCGGATCTATGGGTGGACGCGTCCGTCGCGGCCGTGCCTGCGGACGCGGGCTGGGAATTTCAGTGGCGCGACCACGGCGCCATTTAGCAGGCTGATGCAAAACTCGGTTTTGCATCAGCCTGTGGCGCCCCATGGCAGATTTCCTGCTCCTGCGAAATCTGCACTTCCGCCGGC
>JACORW010000083.1 GCA_016179185.1 Gammaproteobacteria bacterium
GCCACCAGTCAAAAGTGGAAAGTTAAGGAATCTCTGAACAACCCCATCACGGTGTTGTCAGAGGACGGCAAGCGAAAAGCGTGGTTTTCGCTTGCCTCACATTTTCAATGACTTGCAGTCATTGAAAATGGCAGTGCATCCCTGCACTGCGGGAAGCTCTGATGTTAATCAGAGCTTCCTTAAAAGTGCAATGTGAAAAGAATCAGGGAGTAGTTCCCTATCCGGATCGGGCTAAACACCTGCGCGTTGTTCGTTTCGCCTCTTACTTTGCACTTTCCACTTGCACTTTCAGCTCTCGAGTCCAGCCCGCATTACTCCTGTCAAATTGGTTTCGTAGCTGTTCCGAGAATCAAGGTGACCGTGCAGTGGTAAGCGAGGCTCTTCGTGCCGAGGCACCAGTTGTAATCGTTGGCCGTGCCGGCGCGGTAAATGGGCCGGTCGCGCTCGTTGCGGTTGCAGAAACACGCGCCGCAAGACGTTTTGCCGCAGCAGTCGTTGTAGGAAATGATGTAGTCCTTGCCATCGCCGGGATTGCGGCAGGTGCCGATCCAGGTGATCGGCGACATCTCCGTTCCGGGCGGGCAGGTGTTCGCAGTGCCGCCGCAGCAACTGCACAGGTAGCCGTCAATGGCGCAGTTGCGCCAGTATTCGCAGGTGGTCGGGTCACCGGGATCCTGTTCCGGCGGCGCGGGTTGTCCTTCAGCGGCATCCGCCCGGGCCACCGGCAACACCGGCAGCGCCGCGCCGCCGACAATGGCCGCGCCGAAGGCGCCGAGAAATCCGCGTCGCGACGTGCGCCGGGCGACATCGCGTGTCAGGCGTTCCGTGATTGCATCCAGCCAGTTCGAGTTCATCGTGAGCTCCCGCACGCCTGCCGATCACCGCACCGCGTGCAGCAACAAAGGCGACTCCTGCCCGAAATGCGCAATGGTGCGCAGGTACTCGCCGCTCTTTGCATCGTAGATGTCCAGATCCATGTCGGTGTTGGTCACCACCAGCAGCGGCGCCGGTCCGTTGGTCGCCTCCAGGCTCACGCCCCAGTTCTTCAGTACGATGCGCTGCACACGCGACTGTTTTTTTACATCGAACACCCAGGCCTCGGGTCCGCCGTCCTTGTGACTCCCCTCCTTGCCCTCCGGGTGCATCAGCAGATACAGCCTCCCGGCCTCATCCGCACTGCCGAACAACGCTCCCCCGGGCCGCCAGCCGCCGCCGCGATCCGCCTCCGGGACCAGGTTCCATTTCGCGCCCAGCACGGCATGGTCTCCCCGCAGATCGATCTCCTGCATGTTGCCGAGGAAGGTCGGGAAATAACCGATGCCGCCGATGATCACGGGTTTTTCGAACAACGCATCCTGATCCACGTCGAAGAACGGATCCAGCGCGCGCATGCCGGCAACCTTGCCGGCGGCGTCCAGCTGGAAACCGACCAATGACCCGTTGCCGCACAGGGAGCTGAAGCCACGCCTGCCGGTGGGATAGGCAAGCGCGCAGTTCGGCAGGGGCACTTCATTGACGAGCGCGCGTTTTGCAATGTCAATGACGCCGATGGACGTGGCCGGGTTGAAATAATAGATCAGCAACAGCGATTCGTCGGCGGTCAATGCCAGCGCGTGACGCCCGGGCATCACGCTGGCACGCTTGTTTCCGGTCAGCGGAATTTCGGCGACCGGGCTCAGGGTCTGCTTGTCGTATACCGTAATCACGTCGCTGCGGACGCCGCGATTGCCGCGCTCGTAATAGGTCTCCGCGACGTAGACTTCCGGCCGCGTGGCTGACTGCGCGAAGGCGGCGATATTGGAGGAATTGAACATGCCCTTGACCTGATCGCGCAGGGATTCGCCGCGCGGGTCAATCAGGATCTGCTTTCCGTCCAGCATGTGATCGAAGGCGATGTCCTGCACCCACACCCAGTGTTTCGGGTACGGCTGCGGCAGCGACAGCACGTTGCCGACGGTGTCCACGGGCAGATCGGCGGCGCCGGCGCCACCTGTAAAAAAAACCAGCCACGCAGTCAGAACAGTTCGCATCTCCTCAGCGTCCTATTGTTGCCGTTGTGAGGAAGGTAAAGAATAGCAGCAATCGTGGGAATTTTCCGTCATCCCGGCACGGCACCCGCCCCCGCAGCATGCTCCCCGGAGCGCGCGGGTTCGGGTACATTGCGACGACGTGAACATCATCCAGACGAAGCTTTCCCCGCCACCCCTGCGCGCCAAAGCCGTGGAACGGCGCCAATTGCATTCGGCACTCAAGGGTACCGAACTGTGCAAGCTGACGCTGGTTTCCGCGCCGGCCGGGTTCGGCAAGACCACGCTGTTGGCACAGTGGTACCGTATCGCCGCGGCTCAGGGTGTGCGCTGCGCCTGGTTGGGGCTGGATCATGACGATGCCGAGCCGTTGCGTTTTCTGTCCTACTTTCTCGCTGCCTGCCGCCGGCAGTGGCCGGGATTCGGTTCGGCGGCACTGCAGCGTCTGGAATCCGCCGCGCCGGCCGACATCGCCGAACTGCTCCCGGAACTGATCGAAGACCTCGGGCAGGGCACAACCCGGCGCATGCTGTTCATTGATGACGCGCACCACGGCGGGCAGCCGGCCATTGCGCATTTCCTGGAATTGCTCTGCAGTCTGTCACCCCCGACCTTTCACCTCGTGTTGGCCGGCCGCATTCGGCCAAACCTGCCCCTGGCCGCATTCCGCGTGCGCAACCAGTTGCAGGAAATCACATCGAAACAGTTACGCTTCGACCGCACCGAATCCGAACATTTCCTCCGCTCCGTGCACGGCATTGAACTCACGGAAGACCAGATGGACAGCCTGCACGAACACAGCGAAGGATGGGTCGCCGGCCTGCAACTGGCCTCGCTATCACTGCGCGAACAGGCGCGGCCGGATGATTTTATCGCCGCATTTTCCGGCAACCTGCGCGATGTGGCCGAGTACTTGGCTACCGATGTTCTCGACAAACAACCCGCGGCAGTACGCGCATTCCTGTTGCGCACCTGCATCCTGGATCGGCTCAACGCCGCGATTTGCGCGGAACTGACCGGCAGCACGGAGACACGGGACCTATTGGAGGAGCTGGAGGATCAGAATCTCTTCCTGCTGCCGCTGGATGGCGAGCGGAACTGGTACCGCTATCACCAGTTGTTCCAGGAATTTCTGCAGGGACAGTTGCGGCGGCGCCTTCCCGGCGAAGTGGTCGGCCTTTACCGGCGCGCTGCCGACTGGTTCAACGGTGCCGGATACGCCGCCGAGGCGGTTGAATACGCGCTGCTTTCCGGGGATATCCAGCGCACCATCGAACTCATCGTTCCGCAGATGCAGCAGGAGATGATGGCGGGGCGCATGCCGCGCGTGAACGACTGGATCGGCCGCATCCCGGAGCAGGACCGTAATGCCAATTCCAGCCTGCTCAAGGCCAACGCTACGGCGCTGTATCACATGAACCGCCCCGACGAAGCGGCCCGCATCACCGATCAGCTCGAGCGCCTCGAGGGGGCTGACAACCCCAACGTCCGGCTGCTGCGCGCCGGTATCAGCATTTGCCGCGACGACATCGAGCCGATACTCGGCCACCTGGCCGCCTGTCCCACCGACATGTCGCGCTTCGATCTGGGCACGGTTAATAACATCCGTGGCTACGCGCAAACGGAACTGGCGCGCTACGACGAGGCGCGGGCGTCCCTGGCCCTGGCCCGTTCCCATCACAGCGCCATGGGGTCAAGTTTCGGTGTCGTATATGCCGACTGCTTCCTGGGCCTGATGGACCTTGCCCACGGAAACCTGGATGCGTGCTACGGGCGCTTTTCCGAACCGGACAACCGTCCGCGAAGTGCCGAGACCTACGTCGCGCCGGTGCCTGCGGTCATGCGTGGCCTGGTGTTGTACGAGTGGAACCACCCCGCGGAAGCCGCACCCTTGTTGCGCGCCAACGTGCCGCTGCTGGAACAGGTCGGCCACATCAAGCTGCTGACACTGGGTTGCATCGCGCTGGGGAAACTGGCGCTCCGCGGCGGAGACTGGGACAGGCTGCACCATCATTTTGATCACTGCCTTGAGCTCGGGGCCGCACGCGGGGCGCATCTCGACCGGTTGAAAAGCCTGGTGGAAAGCGAGCGCGTCCGTATCCTCGCGGCGGGCGGCCAGTTGAACGATGCGCTGCATCGCGCGCAGTCCCTGCACGTCGATCCGGACGCCCCGGCGCCGCGTCCGTCCGGCCACTGGGAACGCGTCGCGTGCCTGCGTCTTCTGACCTGGTGCCGCCTGCAGGTGGCCGGCGGGTCCCCCGTACGCGCGCTGCCGATGCTGCGCCAATTGCAATCGCTGGCGCAAAACGCCCGGCGCTCACGGCGCCTGCTGGAGTGCCTGCTTGTGGAAATCTCCGCCCATCGCGCCATGCGCGATGAGCCTGCCGCCGGCCGGATCCTGCAAGAGGCGCTGCGGCTCGGCGCCCCCGGGCGGCAAGTCATGGCCTTCCTCGACGAAGGGACGCGACTTCATGACGCACTGCGCGCCGCGGAAATGCCGCACGAAGACGCGCTGGCACACTTTCTGAAGCTGCTCCGCGATGCCCTCCCCGATGCCGCCGCCGGGAGCACCGGCACACTGCCTTCCGCACATGCCATGCCACGTGAGGATTTCAGTGCCCGGGAACGGGAGATCTTGCGACACGTCGCGGCGGGCCACTCCAACAGTGTCATCGGCGATCAACTCCAGATCAGCGAGAACACCGTGAAATGGCACCTGAAGAACCTGTTCCAGAAACTGGAGGTCAGGAACCGCACTGCCGCCGTGGCCGCGGCCCGGCGCATGCATTGGATCCTCTGAACCCGAGCCGAAACTTGCGCCGGGCCAAAAACGCCGCCGCCCCGATTCCGGGGCGGCAGGCACTGCCAACCGATGACCGCGGCGGCTTACTGGAAGTTGTACCGGATATTGCCGCCGAACGTCGCCTTTTCGCCGAAGATGTCGAGCTTGAAGAACGGGATGTTGTTGATGTAGGTCAGGTATTCTTCATCGAAGATATTCCGGCCCCAGATGGAGATCTCCCAAGTGCCGTCCTGCGACTGCACTCCGCCGCGGGCATTTACCACGGTATAGGAATCGGCCTTGTCGAACGGCAGATTGCTGGCCTCCAGGAAGCGGTCATCGGTCCAGCGCACGTCCGTCATCAGCACGAGATCCCAGCCGTCGAAGATCGGCCGCTGGTACCGGACCAGTCCGTTCAGGTTCCACTTCGGGGAATTGACCGGGCGGTTGCCCAGCAACGGTGCGTTGATGCCGTAGCTGGTGATGGAGAACGGCAGGCCCGTGGACGGGCTGATATTGACCTCGTCAAACTCCGCGTCCAGGTAGCCGACGCCGAACTTCGCGTCCCATTCCTCGGTGGGCTTCCACCACAGGTCCGCCTCGAAACCGATGTTCTCCTGTTCCCCGATGTTGCGCGTGATCGGGACAACCGGCGACACCGGGTCGTCCACGTTGATCTGGACGTCGTCATACTGGTAATGGAAAACGGCCAGGTTGGCCTGCAGTGACCCGTCCAGCAACGTGCTCTTGATGCCCGCCTCCTGTACGAACAGCTTTTCCGGCGTGAACTGCGTGGCGGTGCCTGCGAAGGGAATCGAATAACCGCCGCTGCGATAACCTGTGGAAAGGCTCGCGTACAGCATCATCTGGTCCAGGATGTCGTACTCGAATCCGGCGCGCCACGACACGTTGGTGTCCGTGCGGTTGTCCTCGAACACGCCGCCGTTGGGCGGCGTGCCCAGGAATGGGGCCAGGAACGGGCACCCCGGGCCGGCCTGGCCGGCGGGGGTGAACGTGGTGATGATGCAGGGTGTGACCCGATCCTCCTCACCGGTGGGATCGTCCAGACCGAGACCCTCGATGCCCGATGCCTTGATGCTGTCCTGCGTGTAACGGGCGCCAGCGATCACGCGCAGGCGGTCGGTGAAGTCGTACTCGGTGTGGAAAAATCCCGCGATGGAATCCACGTCGAACTGCGATTCCTCGAAGAACTGCGGCGCGAACGGCGGCGCGATGCCGAGCGGATTCCCGCCCAGGTAGGAGCCATCCACCTGGTCCAGGTCGTCATGCTGGTAGAAGAATCCCAGCACATAGCGCCAAGGATCCGTCAGCGTCCCGCCGAGGCGCAGCTCCTGGCTGAAAGTGTCGATCTGGTTCCAGTAGCGGGTGTCCGTGGATCGCAGCGGCGAGCTGTCGCTGTCCTCCTCGAGGTTGCGCTCGTAAAACTCGTAGCTGGTAATTGAGGTAATCGTGGCCCCGCCCACGTCATGCTCGATACGCAGGAAACCGCCCGTCCACTCATCATCTCCAGATTGCGGCGTATTGGCATTGATGGTGTCCTTGTCGTGGGGCTCAAACTCCAGCGCGGGATCTCCGGTGATCCCTGCAAACTTGGCGCAGGTCTCCGGGTCGTCGGTCACGTCGCCCGCCAGCAGCGCCGGGCAGTAGCCGCCGCCGATGTTAAAGATGCCAGGGCCTTTCCATGCGCCTTTCTCGCTGGTGTCCACGCCCATGTGATACAGGGCGCGAATGCGGGTGGATTCGTTCGTCCAGGCGAGTTGCGCGCGGATTTCCACGAGCCCCGGTTCCCCATGCTCTTCGCCGTCGAACAGATTGTCCTGCGGGCCACCGGAACCGAAGTTGGTGATGAAGGAAAACCGGCCGAGCAGATCGCCGGCGATGGGGCCGCTGACGGCGCCCTCGATCAGCGCGCGCTCGTAATTGTCGTAACTTGCGGCCAGGTAGGCCTCAAGGGTTTCCGTGGGCGCGTTCGTGTAATAGTTCAGCGCACCGCCGGTCGTATTCCGACCGAACAGCGTGCCCTGCGGGCCCTTCAGCAACTCGATGCGCTGCAGGTCGAATTTGGGACGGGCAAGCTGCCACGGTTTCGAGATATAGACCTCATCCATGTGCTGCGCAACCGGCGAGTCGTATTGTCCCTGAAACTCGTTCAGGCCGATGCCGCGGACATGGGCGCTCTGGAGGAACGAGTTCGTCAGGTAGGACTGGGCGTTGGGAATCTGTCCAAGGAGCGCCTGTTGATCACCGGCCGCACCCAGTTCGCGCAACGCGTCTTCGTCGAAGGCGGACATGGTGATCGGAATTTCCTGTACGGATTCTTCGCGCTTCTGCGCGGTGACGATGACCTCTTCAATTTCCGCAAAAACGGGGAGACTGCCGGCCGTGGCAACTGCAATCACCAGCGAAATGGTGATGGGGCGGCCGATACTGGTGACGCTACACATGTTTACCTCCTGCAGGTTTTGCGAAAAAAATACTCGAACGGTTTGGCGCGCGTGGCGATGCTGATACACTTCGTCGCGCGGAGCATACCCGACGGCACGGGAACCTTCACCTACCCGATCGGGTAGTGCAAATGATGGGAAAATCAGCCTCCAGTGCCGGATCCCTGATTTCGATTGCGTTGCAATTACACGACATCTGCAGTCTGACGTGACGCCCTCTGAGTGAACTCGCCCCACCCGGCCGGGTGGTGTGTTCCGGCTGCCGCCCGCGGTACCATGCGGCGGCCATGAATGTCAGTGAATACATCCGTCAGGATGCCACCGGGCTGGCGCAACTGATTCGCGACGGCGAGGTGACCGCAGCCGAGGCTCAAACCTGCGCATGCCAGGTCATTGCCCGGCATAACCCGGCCATCAATGCTGTGGTCGAGGTCTTTCCGACGGCCGTTGCGTCACTGCCGTCCGTCCACGCACCCTTTGCCGGCGTGCCGTTCCTGGTCAAGGATCTGGTGATACATGCCGCCGGCCAGACCATGGAGATGGGCAGTCGGTTGTGTTTGGGATTCAAGGCGCCGGCCCACGACACCGACCTGATGCGGCGCTTCAGGCAGGCGGGGCTCGTGACGACGGGCCGCACGACGACGCCGGAGTTCGGTTACTGCCCGACCACCGAAACCGTGCTGTGCGGCCCGACGCGGAATCCATGGGACCTGGCGCGCATGCCGGGCGGCTCCAGCGGCGGTTCGGCCGCGGCAGTGGCCGCCGGCATGGTGCCCATGGCCCATGCCAATGACGGCGGCGGTTCCATTCGCATTCCGGCGTCATGCTGCGGCCTCGTGGGTCTCAAGCCGACCCGCGGCCGCACGCCTACGGGGCCGGACCACCATGATCCGCTCTCCGGTCTGGGGGTCGAATTCGCTGTGACCCGCACGGTTCGCGATGCGGCGGCGCTTCTGGACGCGGTCCAGGGTCCGGGCGAGGGCGATGGATACGTCATTCCCCCGCCAACCCGTCCCTACACAAAAGAATTGCAGGCGGCACCGGGCCGGTTGCGGATCGGTTTTACCGAGCATGCCTGGTCCGGGGTGTTCATCGATCCGGAGGTCTGCGCCGGCGTGCGCCGCAGCGCCGGGCAGCTTGCGGCCCTCGGGCACAATGTCGAGGAGGCGCGCCCCGAATTCGATCACGCGCGGTATCTCGACGCCACGCACATTATCTGGTGCGCCAACGTGGCCGCTTGGGTCGACCAGATTGCCAACCTGACCGGCCGGAAGGTTGATGACTCCACGCTGGAGGCCACGACGTTGGCTTGCTGGAAACAGGGCCGCGCGTACAAGGCGTCCGACCTGCTGGGCGCGCTGGCCGCAAACAATGAAATCAGCCGGAAGGTTGCCGCCTTTTTCAGGGATTACGATCTGCTGCTGACACCGGTCACTGCACAGCCGCCTTTGCTTCTGGGCACACTGAATGCCAACGATGCAACACTGGATGCGCGTGGCTGGACCGAAAAGGCATTCGCTTTCTGCCCGTTCACCGCACTGTTCAACACCACCGGGCAGCCTGCCATATCGCTGCCATTGCATCGAAGCGCCGCGGGGCTCCCCATAGGCATGCAACTGGCGGGCCGCTGGGGCGATGAGGCGACCCTGTTCCGCGTTGCGCGCCAGCTGGAAGAGGCCCATCCGTGGCCGCAGGTGGCAAATGTCGTGAAAAGTTGAAAGTGAAGAGACCGTGAATACGATTTTGGGTTCAAGATGGCCCTGAATGCATGTTGTACTTTGCACTTTTCACTTTCCACTTTTCACTTGTATCGGAGGCGAATTGCTTTTCGTAACTTTATGACAACCCCTGACTCCCCCCGTTTGGTTATCGAGGAGTACATTGCCGCCTGCCGCGCCGGTAACGTCGCGCGCCTGCGGGCGATTTTTCACCCGCAGGCGTTGATGACCGGCTATCTCGCCGGGCAGTTCCTGTGCGGGCCGCCGGAACCGTTCTTTGCCGCCGTGCAGAGCCAGCCGGCGCCGGACAAGTCCGGTGCCGACTACCGGGCGGAGATTGTTTCGGTGGAGGTGACCGGCGACGTCGCGACCGCGACATTGCGCGAATGGGGATATCTCGGGCTCGATTTCACGGACCACTTCCATCTCGTGCGGGTGGAAGGGAAATGGAAGATTGCGAGCAAGACGTTTACTTCACACTGAAGAAGGCAGAAGGTAGACCTTCTTGTCAACTCCAAAACTCGCCGCTTCCGTAATAATCGCCCGTGAACAGCGCGACGGCATGACAGTCCTGCTGGTCCGCCGGGCGCCGGAGATGCGCTTCTTCGGCGGCTACTGGGCGTTTCCCGGCGGCAACGTCGCCGGAGCGGACAGCAGCTCGCCCGGCGAGCCCGAGAATCTGGTGCTGCAGCGCTGCGCGCGGCGCGAACTCGCCGAGGAAACGGGGCTGGTTGCGGATTCATTGCTGCCGGTGTGCCGGATGACAACGCCGCCGTTTTACCCGGTACGCTATGAGACACAGTTTTATCTGTCGTCCGCCGGGCCCGGCGCGGAACCGACCCTCCCCGGCAGCGAGCTGGTGGAATGGGGCTGGTTTGATGCGGGCGACGCCGTGCGCGCGTGGGAGCGCGGAGAAATGGAGATAGCGCCGCCGGTGCTGTTTCTGCTCCGCACGCTGGGGCAGTATGGCTTGCGCGACCTTCCCGCGCGGGCCGCCGCAATGGCGGCAACATTCGAGTCCGTCGGCGTACATCCGGCCTGTTTCTCCCCGGGAATGTTCGTCGCGCCATTGCGCACGCCGACGCTGCCGCCGGCAACGACTACCAACACCGTGATCGCCGGCCACCGGACGCTGTACGTCATTGACCCGGCGACACCCGAGCCCGCCGAGCAGGCGCGGCTGTTCCATCAGATGGATCTCATGCTGGGCGATGGCGCGCAATTCGAGGCCATTCTGCTGACGCACCACCATCACGATCATGTCGGCGCCGTGAATGCGGTGAGCCGGCGTTTCCGCCTGCCGGTGCGGGCGCATGCGCTCACGTTCGAGCGCGTTGCCGGGGATTACCTGCGCGGCGAGCCCCTGGCCGACGGCGACCGGATCCCGCTGGGCCTGGCCCCGGACGGCACCCCCGCATGGCATCTGGACGTGGTGCACACGCCGGGACACGCGGTGGATCATCTGTGTTTCATGGACAGCCGCTACCACACGGCCGTCGTCGGCGACATGTTATCCACCATCTCCACGATCCTGATCGATCCGCCCGAAGGACACATGCGCACTTACCTCGACAGCCTGCGCCGCCTGTTGGCAATGCCCATCAAGACGCTGATCCCGGCTCATGGGCTCGCGCACCGCGACGGGCACGCGCTCATCCGCGAATTCCTTGAGCACCGCCGCATGCGTGAAGAACAGGCGCTGGCCGCCCTCAAACCCGAACCCGCGACGGTGGAGTCGCTGGTTCCATTGATATACACCACGACGCCGCCCGGGATGTTTTCCTACGCCGCGCGTTCGCTGCTGGCGGAACTCATCAAGCTGCGGGAGGAAGGCCGCTGCGAGGAAGCGGCCGGCGGCTGGCGGCTGACGTCACGGGTCGGGTGAATGCAATGCTGTGGGGCCGGGCCGCTCCGGACATCCTGTCCTCGCGCGGCATTCCCCACATCCTGTGGATCGTTTATCCCGGCCAACTTTGTGGGCCGGCATGAAGCCGGCCCTACAGAAAATCGAGTCACATCAAGCGTTCGTCGATCTGCACCTGCGGCTCGATATTCGAGAAATTCGGGATGTCGCCCATGATCTCCTCTGCGTGCGGTCCGAAGGTCTTTTCAAACGTCGGCACATCGTCAAAGAACAGGCTGGCCATGGTGACGAATCCCGCCGGCTTGCCTCCCGGCGCGCCGACGCCCTTGAATACCCGCACGTCCTTCAATGGGGCGCCCAGCAGCCGTTTCACCAGCGGCATGTGCGTCTTCAGATAATAGTCGTAGTTGAATGTCCCGCCGGCCTTGTTCGGATACATCACGATAACGCGAATCATGCTTCTCTCCTTATATATGTCAGTAAAGACAAATGCCCGGTCCCGATCCCGGGGAATTATATTCCCGCCCGGATGTGGGAACCACGCCTGGGATTGCCCGGAAACTGCCGGGTGGTTCCGTCGCGCGAAGCAACCGCACTGACTTCGCAGTCAGAGCATGCCCGCCAGTTGATAACCGGAGCCGCCGCTGAGTCCGGGACCCGGATGGGTGGAAGCGCCGATGTGATAGAGGCGGCGGAACGGCGTGGTGTATCCCCTCGTGCCCCGCAGCGGGCGCCACAACAGGAATTGATCCGGCGTGCACGCGCCGCCGTAGGGGTCGCCACCGACAAGATTGATATTGACGCGCTCCAGGTCCGCCGGTGACAGCGCCGTGCGGCCGATGATCTGCTCCCGCAGGCCGGGCATGTGGCGGCAGATCCGTGCAACGATGCGATCGGCATACCGCTCGCGCACGTATTCCGTCCATTGTCCGGACGTTGGGACCGCGATCTCGCCCGCAGCGTCTCCCTTGATGACGGAAGGCAGCTCCTGCAACTGAATCCATAACATCCCCTTTCCGGCGGGTACCCGGGAGGGATCCAGCGCCGCCGGCTGACCCACGACGATGGTGCCCTCCGCCGGCAGCAGCCCCCGGTCGCATTCGTTGCCTGCCCGCGATACGCCGTCCAGTCCCGGCGTCAGATGCGCCATGGCGACGCGATCCAGTTCCGGTGCCTGCCAGCGCACGGGCTGTTTCAGCGCCAGGTGGATCTGCATGTCCGCCCGCCCATGGCGGAACTGGACGGCCTGCCGGGTGATGGCGGCTGGAACCGGCGCCGAGGACAGCAGGCGCGTGTACAACTGGCTTGGCGTGACGCTGCAGATGACACCGCGGCTGGCGGAATATTTCCTTCCGTCGGCCGTCTGCACCGCACGCGCAGTGCCCTGCTCCACAACAACCTGCGTTACGTCGGCGCCGGTCTCCATCCCGCCGCCGTGCGCGCGAATGCAGCGCGCGAACGCCTCCACGAGGTTCATGCCCCCGCCCCGCACTACGGGACAGCCCGCCGTTTCCAGCGTGAAGGCAATCAACCGCGCCATGTGTCCGGAACCCGGGGCCTCCGTGCTGATCCCCGCGTGGGGCGGCCACGGCGCGAGACAGGCACGAACGACATCGGAATGAAAGGTCTGTTCCAGCCACGCGCGCGCGCTTTGCAGACCGTATCCGGAAAATTCCGACAACCCTTTGAGCCCGACGCGCCGCAAGGTGTTCCACACTGTGCGCGCGGTGGCCCAGCTCACCAGCCTGCCGCCCACGAGCTGGAGCGTGAGCGCAAGCGTCTGCCCGAATTCAGCCATGGCCGCGGCGTAACGATCACCATCACCGGCGCAAGCCGCATTCATCGCGGCAATGTTTTTCTCCCGCGATGCATGCAAAACGAAATGCCGCCCGTCCGGAAGCACGACAGCCGCCGGCGTATCGGTATTGCAATAGCGCAGACCGTGGCGTTCCAGGTCCGCGCGCAGCCCGGCGTAGCCAGGCGAGGTCACGAACAACGGGTGCCAGCAGGCCAGAACGTCATGCAGGAATCCCGGCTGCGTCAGTTCCTCTGTGCGGATGCAACCGCCGGGTCGGTCGTTGCGTTCCAGCACGCGTACCTTGTGGCCCTTTTTCGCCAGCAGCGCCGCGCACACCAATGCATTGATGCCGCTGCCCACAATGACAAAGTCGCTGCTGAAATTCATGGGGTCAGAGTCAATGAAAATCGGGACGCTGCCGATTCCAAAGGGTAGAGTAACATCTTCATTGACTCCGACCGCATGCATTGAATTGGAGCAGCCGCCATGAGCATGAACAGATTGCAGGGCAAGGTCGCCATTGTCACCGGTTCAGGACAGGGGATCGGCCGTGCCATCGCGCGCGTTTTTGCCGCCGAGGGCGCAAAGGTGGTCATCGCCACACGCACGCCCGCACACGGCGAGGCCACGCTCAAACTCATCAAGGACGCCGGCCATGAAGCCGCGCACTTCACTGCCGATATCGGCGATGCGCGACAGGCCGCAGGCGTCGTTGACAGGACCGTGAATCACTACGGCCGCATAGACATCCTCGTGCACAACGCCGGCTCATTCCTCGGCGGCCCGGTGGCGGAATATTCCGAGGAGGATCTGGAGACCGTGTTGTCGGTAAACCTGAAGGCCTGTTTCCGGCTTTCAAAGGCCTGCATACCGCACATGCGCAGACAGGGCGGCGGCCGGTTGCTGTTCACGTCTTCGGTCACCGGACCCCGCGTTGCGATGCCCGGTACGTCCTACTACGCCGCGTCCAAAGGCGGTATTAATGCCTTCATTCGGACCGCGGCCATTGAGCTGGCGCGCGATGCCATCACCGTGAACGGCGTCGAGCCCGGATACATCAAGACACCGGCGATGGATTTACTGGCGGACGAGGCCGGCCAGGCACAGATGGCGAAGTATGTGCCCATGGGCTGCCTCGGCGATCCGGATGACGTCGCCTTTGCGATGCTCTATCTGGCGTCGGATGAAGCGCGCTACGTGACCGGCCAGACCATCGTCGTGGACGGCGGCTCCACGCTGCCGGAAAGTCCCGCGTTTCTCGAAGGCGTGGAAGGAATGAAAGAGCTGAAGGGATCCTGATTGATGCCGACCCGTCCGCACGTCAATCACGCGAGCAGCACCCACGCGAGAACGGCCGCGACGATTGCAACAAGGGCGATGACGTCCACGACGAATACGGACCGCGACAGTTCCAGGTCGTGCTGTTCGGTTGGTTCCTTCATCACACCGCGCTTTTAACATGGAAGGTGTATTCATAACAACAACACGCGGCAAAAATCCCCTCGCCGGGACGGTATTGGTGCTTTGCATACCCCGAAAGGGGTCAGTTGGACTTACGAAAACGGTAGGCAGCCGCGGCGTCCTGGATGGATTCCGCGATGCGCTGGCGTGATTTCAACGGCAGTTCGGCCCAGTCGGACAGCTCGGGCGGAAGAAACAGATCCTGAATGGACACGCCGAGGGCATGGGCCACGCGCTCCAGCGTATCCTGCGTGTAACCCCGGTTCAGCTCCAGCCGCCGGATGGTGGTGTGATCCAGCCCCGGCTTGCATTTCTCCGCGAGAGCCCGCTGGGACATTCGAAGCGTTGTTCGATACTTGTGCACGTTGCAACCGGGAGCTTCGGTCGCATGCTTACCTGAGCGCGGCATTACTGCATTATTTGCAACATGAAACAGAACGACAATGGCGGGTACTCCACCACAGCGTTTTCTCGTTGCTGCTTTTAGAACACCATTTGACTCAATGCTCATCGCGTGACTCCGGTTCAACTGTCCGCCCAAGCGTAGTACTTTCGACATCGCCAGCGCCAAGCCGGCGCCGGCGGAACTTTCACGTAGATCAGTCAGGCGGGCAGCGCAGGGATCCCCGAAGACGGAATCGCAATCTGGATCATGGCTGGACAAGCCGGAAATGCCGGTTGAGGTCGGATACGCTGAGAGACACGCTGAAGCCACCGTACTTGCTGTTCAATCGGTCCGCTTCGAGAACGAATCGGCGGCCCGAGCCAGTCGCCGAGTTTCAATGCGAGGACTTGAGGCGATTTACTCCCAGGAATATCCCACCGTGCCGCCGATCCAGCGCGGCCGGCCGTAGGCCTGCTGGTTGAAGCCGAAGCCGGTGAAGTCGAAAGTGTAGCTCAGGTATTCCTCATCGGCGATGTTGTTCACGAACACCGCGGCATACCAGTGCTCCGTGGGACTGGTCCATTGCAGGCGCGCATTGCCGACGACGTAGCCGTTCTCGCGCGAAATGGGGTGGTTCTGGATGTCAAAGAATGTTTCATCCTGGAACTGCATCGTGGCCACCGCCGCCATGGTGCCGCCCCACATGGGCCAGGAATAGCGTGCCATGCCATTGAAGGTCACATCCGGCGCGGAGACCATGGTACGGTCGCGCAGTTCCCCGGTGGCCGGGTTCGGGATATCGTCCGCCGTGGCATCCAGCAGCGCCAGGCCGAACAGGAAGTCCCAACCGTCCCACGGACTCGTGATCAGCTCGAACTCGGCGCCGAACACCTCGGCGTCGGTGTTGAAGATCACCTGGTTCAACAGCTCGAAACGGAAGGTCTGGAAGTCCTTGTAGTCGTAATAGAAGCCGCTGGCGTTGAAACGCGTGGTGCCGCCGAACAGCGTGGACTTGATGCCGGCTTCAAACGCATGCAGCGTCTCGTCGTCGAACGGGATGGTCTGCGGCGTGTTGCTGGCGAAGATGAAGGTGCCGTCCAGGAAACCGGTGTTGAACCCGGCGGATTTCACGCCGCGCGAAAACGCGGCATATACGAGCAGATCGTCCGCGGGCTTCCAGTCCAGTTCAATCTTGCCGGAGAGGTTGGTCTTATCATGCCGGGCCAGGTCCCCCACCGAATCGCCGGTAAAGACGAATGCGTCATCCGGACTGGGCCGGAACGGCGTCAGCGGCACGACGCCGATGGCCGTCAGGAATGCGTACAGGCCCGTCAGGTCCACGTTCGTGTAGCTCAGATCCTTTTCCTCCTCCGTGTAGCGCAGCCCGCCGATCAGCGTGAACTGTGGCGTGAGGTCGTACTCCAGGTTCCCGAACACGGACCAGGAATCGGTGTCCTGCAGGTAATTGGCGTCGAAAAACACGAAGCCGAGGTTGGTCAGGTCCAGCAGGTAGTTGGCGTCCACCTCGCTGCTGAAATAATAGAAGCCGCCGAGCCAGCGCATCTGATCCGTGTCCCCGCTGATCCGCAGCTCCTGGGTGATCTGATCCGTGTCGCCCCCAAAAGTCGGAATAATCAGCGGAAACGGCGTCGCGTCCGTATCCTCCTCCTGCAGCCGGTTCACTTTTTCGAACGCGGTGATGGACACGACGTCGAAGTTGTCAAACTTCCACTCCAGCCTGCCGGACAGCCCCCAGGACTGCACGACAACCGTGCCATCCCGATCGAACTCGCCGTGGAACGGGTTGTTGTCATTGTCGCGGTAGCCGAACACGTCGCAGCCCGGGCACGTGCCCCAGAAGTTCTCGTCCGCCGGCAGTTCCACGTTGCCGTCCGGGGTGGGCTTGGTGGACTGGTGCTGCCACGCCCCGACGCTGCCGTCATTCCACGAACCGTGCATATTGACCAGCGCGGAAAAGGTCTCGGTCAGGTCGTACTGAAGTTGCAGACGCGCGGCGAAGGCGTCGGTGGAGTTGTAGTCGGGCCCCGGCCCTTCGTTTTTCACGTAGCCATTGTGCATGTTCTTCGACAGCGACACGCGCGCCTTGAGGCCGTCGATCTCAGGTATCGGGCCGCTGACCGCTCCATCGAACTGCAGCGTGCCGAAGGAACCTATGGTGACGTCGCCGTAGGCCTCAAATACGTCCGTGGGCTTTCTGCTGATGAAATGGATGAGTCCCCCCGTGGTATTGCGCCCGTACAGCGTGCCCTGGGGTCCGCGCAGCACCTCCACCCGCTCCATGTCGAACAGCTGGAAGTGCAGGCCGCCCATGGCCCCGCGATAGACCTCGTCCACGTAGGTGGCCACCGGGTTCTCATTGGCATCGGCAAAGTCGTTCAGGCCCACGCCGCGCAGGAAGAAATTGATCTGGCTGCCCTCGGCATTGGGCACGGTGTATTGCAGACCCGGCGTCATCGCGGTGAGGTCCACGGAATTCGTGATGCCCATTTCCTTGATCTGTTCGCCGGTATAGGCCGTGACCGAAATACCGACCTCCTGCAGGCTCTGCTCGCGCTTCTGCGCGGTGACAATGACCTCTTCGAGCGCCTCCTGCGCGGAGGGCGCGGCGGCGACCAGGGACACGGCAAGGATCCGAATCAGCGTGCGGAATGTGGGCGAAGGCATGGGGAGATCTCCGGTTGCAATTTAATGAACCTCAGTACAGTGTGATGCAAAATCCGTTTTGCATCAACCTGTTAAGAAGTAAGTTTCGCGCGGGGATTAGTTTCAACCTTGTCAACTGACCTAATATCCGGGACCCCGGTCCGGGCCCCAGACATCGCGCGACACATCCACGACCAGTTGCAGCTTGCGCCGCTGGTCGTCGAACGAGAGCGGGTTGCCGGGCGCGGTGCTGGCAAAGCCGCATTGCGGGCTGAGGCCCAGCCGCTCCAGCGGCACGAAGCGGCTCGCCTCCCCGATGCGCCGCTTGAGTTCATCGGCGGATTCCGGTTGCGGGATCTTGGTACAGACCAGCCCCAGCACGACCGCCTTGTTTTCGGGCATGAAACGCAACGGTTCGAAGGACCCGGCCCGGGGTGAGTCGTATTCAAGGCAGAAAAAATCTATGTTCAGACCGTTGAAGATGCGCTCGGCAACAAATTCGTAGCCGCCGGCGCCAAGCCATTTGCCCTGGTTGTTGCCGCGGCACAGGTGCATGCCCACCGTCATGCCTGCCGGCCGATCGGCGAGCGCTGCGTTGTTGAGCTCGATGTAGCGATCCACGAGCGCATCGGGGTCGTAGCCCCGCTGCCGCACCGTGTTGCGCAGGTTTTCATCGCACAGCAGCGGTTGGGATACATCGTCGAGTTGCACATAGGTGGCACCCAGTGCCGCGAGCTCCTTCAGCTCCTGCCGGTAAATGGCCGCCACGTCGGCATAAAATTCATCCATATCCGGGTAGGCCTGCTCCGATACGCCTTCGCGCCAGCGGAAATAATGCTGCGAGCAGGGGCTCGGCAGCGTGCACTTCGGCGTGCGCCGGGTCAGGGATTTCACGTAAAGGAACTCGTCGGTGGCGATGCCGCGCTCGCGCCTCAGTTTTCCGGTGACGACGGCCGTGATGTAGGTCATCTGCCTGCCGGAGTCGTCCTTGAACGGCAACGGCGCCTCCATGTCCGTGAAACCGGACACTGCTTTCGGGAAATGCCCCCAGTAAATGATGCGGCGGTATTCGCCGTCGGTGATGGACTGCAAGCCGACGGACTCCTGCAACGCGACGGCATCCCGGATATGCCGGTCCTCCACTGCCTTCAGCGCGACCGCATCCATCCGTCCGGCCGCGCGGGCGGCATAGGCATCCTTCAATTCCTGCGGACGCAGCAGGCTGCCGATATGTTCGGCACGGAAGGGGGGCTGACGCGGATTCAAGATCGCTGCTTTCTCCGGGGCAGCGGAATGATCATGGATACCTGCGCACGGTATTCCTCATATGTGACGCCCAGGCTCGCCACCAGATCGCGCTCTTCCAGTTGCAAGGCAATCACGATGTATGCGGTGGTCGCCACGGCGAACAGCAGATGCCCGACGCTCATGTGCGGCGTGGCCCAGAACGCGACGATGAAACCCAGCATGATCGGATGGCGCACAAACCGGTACAGGAAGATCTTGCGGAAACCGACCGGCGCGTACTCCTGCGCCCGGAAATGCAGCCACACCTGGCGCAGACCGAACAGATCAAAGTGGCTGATCAGGAACGTGCTGACGAGCACAGTCACCCAGCCGAGCCAGAATAGGCCCCACAACGCCGCGCGGCCGGCTTCATTCTGCACGTCCCAGATGACCGCCGGCATGGCCCGCCACTGCCAGAACAGAAGGATCAGCGCCAGGCTTGAGAGCAGGACATAGGTGCTGCGTTCGATGACTGCGGGAACATACTGCGTCCACCAGCGCTTGAATCCCGGCCGCGCCATGACGCTGTGCTGGAGGGCGAAGATGGCCAGCAGCACCAGGTTCACGATCAGCGCTTCCGCCAACGGCGCCGCGGCGCCGGTATCAATACGCTTCGGCACCACGATACCGCCCACAAAACCCGCGGCGTACAGAAAAGTGACGAAAAAAATCGCGTAACACGCGACACCGTACAACAACGCCAGAATCCTCGTCATGGTCCCCTCCCCCGATATTCAGGCCGGCGTGCTGGCTTCGGCATCGCCAGTCTCTTCAGAAAACGCTGCATGGCCACGCGGGCGCGATCCGCGGCGACATCCATGTGGCTACGGACATGTCCCTGCCCCCCGTTCGCCCGTTCGATTATACTTCCGGCCGTGTACTCGGGGCATAATGGCCCGCGCCATGATCTTCAGCTCCAACGCCCAGCGCCCGTTCCATTGGGGTCCCTTCCCGCTGGAGCGGCTCGCGCGGGATCCGGCCGGAGTCGCCGCGGAACTGGCGCAGCCGCTCGCCGGCCGTGCCGGCACAGGACACGAGCCTCCGGGCACACCGTTTGCCGAGGCCCTGTCCGCGTATCTCACGTTGTTCCGGCAGTTCCGCCATGGGGAACCGGCCCGCGCCAGGGCGCCGTTGCCTGATGATCCGGAAATACGCACCCGCGACATCAAGGGCTCGGCCTACTTTCTCGATGCCGGCCAGGCCGGCATCTGCCGGTTGACCGAAGCCTGCTGGCGCGGCGCACCTCAACCCGGCCACACCCATGGCATCGTGATCCTGGTCGAACATCCGCGCCTGCCCGAGGCCGGCAATCCCGCGCACCTGTGGGTCCGGGGAACCGTGGCGCAGACGGCGACGCTGAGGGCCATGGAAATCGCCATCTGCCTCGCCGCCCATATCCGGCAGATGGGATTTTCGGCTTCCGCCCATGACCGCGCGGCGGGGGAACTGGACCTGGATCGCTTGCTCGTGCTGGCCGGACTCGGGGTGCGAAACGGCAACACCCTATGTAATCCGTTCCTTGATGAGGGTTTCGCCGTGGCCGCCGTGTCCACGGAATATGAGCTGGAACCGGATCTGCCGCTGGCCGCGAGCGCGCGCCGCGGACGCACGCTGGGTTGGTGGGTGGGCACGGGCGGCGCCACGTCGGGGCTGGAACGCCGGCGTCAACTGCGGCGCGCCACGCATCTCAGCCGCTACCCCATGGAGACCGTCAGGCGCGTAAATGCCCCGACGACGCTTGTGATTGACGATGAAGTGCCGCGGGTGCCGAAGCGCGCTTCATTCTTTGAGCGCGCCCTGCGCGGCGATCTGGGTGACAAGGCGCAAAAGGAGCGTCCCCGCTTCGCCTACAAGCATCCGTTGGCGGCGTCCATGACCGGCCTGATCCGGGCCATGGTGCCGCGGCAGGACGGCCCGGTTGCCGCCGCGCACGATCCAGCGACGCTGGATGCCGCAGCCAATACCCGCGCCATCAAGTCCCTGTCATATTTTCTGGGCGCCGATCTGACCGGCATCTGCGAGGTCCCGCGTTATGCCTGGTTCTCGCACCGGGAGGATGGGACACCCATCGAACCCTACCATCGCCATGCAGTGGTCATGCTCATAGACCAGGGCTACGAGACCATGGAAGGCGCCTCCGGGGATGACTTCATCTCCGGGGCCCAGTCCATGCGCGCCTACATGCGCGGCGGGGAGATCGCCGGCGTCATGGCGGAGTTCCTGCGCGCCATGGGCCATCCCGCGCGCCCGCAGACCAACGCCGATTCCGATGTGCTTCACATACCGTTGCTGTTGTGGGCGGGCCTGGGGGAGCTGAGCCGGATCGGCGAGCTGGTGCTGAACCCCTTCGTCGGCCCGCGCTTCAAGTCCGTGGTGCTGACCACGGATCTGCCGCTGGTGCCGGACCAGCCGGTGGACTTCGGCCTCCAGTATTTCTGTTCCCATTGCAGCAAGTGCGCGCGCGAATGCCCGTGCGACGCCATCTCCTTCGGCGACAAGGTGATGTTCAACGGCTACGAGATGTGGAAGCCCGACGTCGAGCGCTGCACGCGCTACCGGCTTACCAACAGGCGCGGACTGGCCTGCGGGCGCTGCATGAAGACCTGCCCGCTGAACAAGGTCGTCACGCTCGACAGCCCCTGGTATGTGCAGGTGGCAAACTGGCTCGGCGTCAACGCCATGTGGCTGGAGCCATTGCTGGTGCCGATCGCCACACGACTCGACGACTGGCTCGGCCACGGCGTGCGCGTTCCGGCAAAGAAGTGGTGGCTCGATCTGGAAATCGTTGATGGTGTCTGCGTCCTGCCGCCCCATGGCGCCAATGCGCGCGACATCGATCCGGGCAGGAAGATCGATGCCGGAAGGCACAAGGTCGCCTATTACCACGCCGACATGATGCCGGCGCCGGACACGGTGAATGTGGTGGTGGATGTGGATCGCAAGGCCGGGCTTGCCGCCGCGGAAAAAGTGGAAACGCCCGCTGCCGCCCTGGCTCGCCGCGCCCGCGGCGAGCCGGCGCCGCTGCATTACCGGCCCGTGCCCGTCGGGCAAAAAGCGAATCGCTGATCCAGCGCAAAACGTCACGGAAGACAGGGCTGTAAATTTGCGGTCCATGAGCGCCGTTCCAGAGATTCACTTGCTCACGCCCGAACAGGCGTGCGCCCGCATGCAGTCCCGCCCCGGCGGGCTCACGGTTGCCGAGGCAGCGGCGCGCCTGTTGCGCCACGGACCAAATGAGCTTCAGGCCGCGGCGCGCATCAGCCCGTGGGCCCTCCTGCTGGCGCAGTTCAAGAATGTCCTGATCGTGATCCTGCTGATCGCCACCGCCCTGTCGGCGCTGCTGGGGCATGGCATGGAGGCCGTGGTCATCACCGTGATCGTGCTGTTCGCGGCATTGCTGGGGTTCGTGCAGGAATACCGCGCCGAGCGCGCCGTGGAGGCACTGCGCCGTCTCGCGGCGCCCACGGCCACGGTTCTCCGCGACGGCGACGAGACCGAGGTGCGGGCCCGGGAGGTCGTGCCCGGCGACGTCATTCTGCTACAGGCAGGCGATCGCATTCCGGCGGACTGCCGCCTGCTGGAGGCCGTGAATCTGCAGGTACGGGAGTCATCGCTCACCGGCGAATCGGTGCCCGTCGAAAAAATCACCGCGGCGCTGACCGGGCCCGGGCTGCCGGTGGGCGATCGCAGGAACATGGGATTTGCAGGCACCAGCGCCAGTTACGGGCGGGGCCGCGGCGTCGTGACCGCGACGGGAATGGACACGGAGTTCGGCCGCATCGCCCGTCTGCTTGAGACCGTGGAGATCGGGCGCACGCCGCTGCAGGAAAATCTCGACCGCCTCGGGCGCACGCTGGCCAGGGCCGCGCTCATGGTCGTAGCCGTCATTACCGTCCTCGGACTTCTGCGCGGACAACCCTTGATTGACATGCTGGTGTTCGGCATCGCGCTGGCGGTCGCCGTCGTACCCGAGGCGTTGCCGGCTGTCGTGACCATATCGCTCGCCATCGGCGTACAGCGCCTGATCCGCCGCAACGCCCTGATACGGCGCCTGCCGGCCGTGGAGACGCTGGGGAGCACGTCGGTGATCTGTACCGACAAGACGGGAACGCTGACGCGCGACGAGATGACTGTGCGGCGCATCTGGACCGACGATGTGATGCTCGACGCCACCGGCACCGGATACGAGCCGCACGGCGAATTCCACGCCGGCGATCAACCCGCCGCGCTCACTCAGACCTTGCTGCGGCTGCTGGAGGCGGGCGCCCTGTCATCCGACGCGGATCTGGTGCGCGACGCCGGCGCGGGACACTGGCGCGTCCGCGGCGATCCCACGGAGGGCGCGCTGGTTGTAGCGGCGGAGAAGGCCGGCCTGCGCAAGCCCGACCTCGAGCTGCGCGCGCCGCGCGTGGACGAGATCCCGTTTGCCTCCGAGCGCAAGCGCATGACGACGTTGCATCGCATCGGCCCGGACATCGTCGCCTTCTCCAAGGGCGCCCCGGAAGTCATCGTCGCCGCCAGCACGCGGCGCCTGACCGCCGCTGGGGAAGTTCCGCTCGACGATCCCGGGCGCGACCGGATCATGCAGATTGTCGCCGGGCTGGCGGGAAATGGGATGCGCGTGCTGGCACTGGCGATGCGCGCAGGCGCCACGCGCGCCAACGCCGAACAGGATCAGACATTACTGGGACTCGTCGGCATGATTGACCCGCTGCGCCCGGAAGTGCCCGAGGCGGTACAGCGCTGCGTCGCCGCCGGCATCCGCGTGGTCATGATCACCGGGGATCACCCGCTGACGGCCCGTTCCATCGGCAGCGAACTGCGCCTGCTGGATCACGGGCGTTGCGTGACCGGCCGGGAGATTGACGGCATGGATGCGGTCGCGTTCGCCGCCGCGGCGCGCGCGATCGCCATCTACGCCCGTGTCTCGCCGGAACACAAATTTCGGGTCGTGGAAGCGCTGCAGGCACAGGGGCAGGTCGTGGCCATGACCGGCGATGGCGTCAACGACGCGCCGGCGCTGAAGAAGGCCGATATCGGCATCGCCATGGGCGTGACCGGCACGGATGTCGCCCGCGAGGCTGCGGCAATGACGCTCACCGATGACAACTTCGCTTCCATTGTCGCAGCAGTGGAAGAAGGACGCGGGATATTCGCCAATATCAAGAAGTACCTGATGTTCCTGTTGTCGGCGAACCTGGGCGAGATCGGCCTCATGGCCGGTGCCGCGCTGCTGGGGCTGCCGCTGCCGCTTTCCGCGGTCCAGATCCTGTACGTCAACCTGGCCACCGACGGCCTGCCGGCGCTGGCGCTGGCGGTGGATCCGCCGCTGCCCGGACTGATGCGGCAGCGCCCGCGCGATCCGCGCACCGGGGTGTTCACGCGTCCGGTGGTCACGCTGATGCTGGCGGCCGGCGCCTGGTCCGCGGTCGTGAATCTGGCCGTGTTCGCCGGCCTGCGCGCCGCCGGCCACAGCGACGCTGAAGCCATGGGGATCACCTTCGTCACGCTGGTGCTGATCCAGTTCGTCATGGCGTACGCGTTCCGATCGGAAATTCATTCCGCGCTGCGCCGACCCTTTGCGAACCGCTGGCTGAATCTCGCCATCCTGTGGGAACTGCTGTTGCTCAGCGCCATCCTGTACGTGCCGTGGCTGCAGAAACCCTTCGGCACTTTCGCGCTTGAACCCGGCGACTGGGCCGTGGTGACGGCGGCGGCCATTTCAGTGCTGCCCGTGATGGAGGCCGTGAAGTGGCGGGCCCGGGTCGGCGCATTCCGGCGTTAACCGGCGGCTGAAAAAGGCGTTTCGGCAGCCTGTCATGCATCCACGACGACATCGCCACTGGGCTCGGCCTGGCAGGCCAGAATGTAGCCATCGGCTTTGTCTTCAGCGCTGAGCGCATCCTCGACCGGCATCCGCACGGTGCCGGCGGCCAGTTTTACCCGGCAGGAGCCGCAGGTTCCCGAGCGGCAGGCGTTGTCTATGAAGACACCGGCGCGGTCGGCGGCGTCAAGCAAAGTGAATCCTGAAGGTACAGGAGCCCTGGTGTTCGCAACCTGAAAGAACACGTTGCCGGCAATGCGTGTTGAGGCCCCGCCCTTCGCCGCGGGGTTGCGTTTGAAGGTGCCGCAGACATGCGCGCCGTGCAGGGTTTCGAGCGCGAGCCGCCGCAGCCACGTGCTGTCCAGCCCCGGCGTGGCCACGGAGTTCCGGTCCGACCCCGCGCCCATGTTTCCATGACGTTTGACGGTGGGATGGTCTTCCAGCTTCATCGATCCCCCCGCTCAACGGCCCGCTTCTTTCTGCGCGTGCCCGGGCCTTTTGCCTTTCCCGGCCGCCGAATTCCGGGCAACTGTGCCTCGGCCCAGTTGACGATCGCCTGGAGGACGGGCCCGAGACTGCGGCCGGTCTCCGTCAGGAGATATTCAAAACGACGGGGATTCTCCTGATAAGGCGTCTTTGCGATCAGGCCGGCCTTTTCCAGCTTCCCCAGCCGCTCGGCAAGAATGTTGGTTGGGATGTTTTCCGCGGAGTCATGGAACTGCTTGTAACGGCTCTTCCCGAAAAACAGGTCCCGGATGATCAGCAGCGTCCATTTATCCCCGATCAGGTCGAGGGTACAGGCCACGGCGCAGGCGGAGCGTCTGAAACTCATTGATTTCAGGCGCTTTTGTTGATCGCGTTTTCCCACGACCCGATGGTAGCCCAGCGATTTGCAACTTGCAATTCACAAGTGAGGCGTTATAATCCGTGTCGCTTGCAATAATAAAGTTACCATGGGCCGGCCGGGTTCCATGAAGGAGAAACCACGATGCCACCTAAAGCGTTTTACTGGCAGCTTTATATCGCGACCTATACGGCCCTGCTGGGGATCCCGTTGCTGTTTTTTCCGAAACCGGTGATCCCGCTGATCGGATTTGACCCGTCAATGGCGGACGAAGGGCCGTTTGTCCGGCTCACGGGAATGTTCCTTCTGTGTCTGACCTTGATCACATTGCGTGTCTTCCAGAAGAAAACCGAGGAAATGGTCATGGGCACCGTCATTCTCAGGACCTTCATCATCATCACGCTGCTTGCGGTGGGAATAACGGGCGGATTTCCTTTCCTTTACATCATGGCCGTCGTGGTCGGAATAGGCGTGGTCGGGACACTGTGGACATTGGGCAGAGGGAACATACTGCGTTATTTATAGGCAAGCCCTGTTTCCCCGATTCCGCCAAGTAGCTGTTCCGTTTTGCAGATCAAACGGGTGGTCCGATCTCATGTTGGCGGACCGTGTGCCGCAGGAGCGGCACCCGAGCCTTGGACGTATTTACGGCGTGTCTGCCAACATGAGATCGGACCACCCGTTATGTACTCGTAGCATATTTTGGCACACGTATTTAGCATGCCGGGCCATGCAATTCGCGAGTTTCCTGCATGCGGGGGTGCCGGGCTGGGGCGCGGTGGACGGCGGCGGCATCCGGGACTGCCGCGCCATCGCGCCGACACTGCGGGCCGCGCTTGCGGCGGGCACCCTGCCCCAGAGCGCCGCGGACGTTGCCGGGGCGCCGTTGCTGCCCGTTGCCGGACTCACCCTGCTGCCGCCGGTGCCGGATACCGGCCGCATCTTCTGCATCGGCCTGAACTACGTCGCCCATCGTGAAGAGACCGGGCGCAAGCCCACGGACCAGCCGGCGATTTTCGTCCGCTTTGCCGCCTCCGTCGTGGGCCACGGGCAGCCGCTGTTGTTGCCGCGCGAGAGCAACGCCTACGATTTTGAGGGTGAACTCGCCGTCATCATCGGCCGACCCGGGCGCCGCATACCGGAAGGCCGGGCCCTGGAACACGTGGCCGGTTACGCGTGCTTCATGGACGGCTCCCTGCGCGACTGGCAGATGCACACCCATCAATACACGCCGGGCAAGAACTTTGATCGAAGCGGTGCCTTCGGGCCGTTCCTGGTCAGCGCCGGTGAAGTGGGTGATCCCAACGGCGATCTGAAGCTGGTCACGCGCCTGAACGGTCAGGAAGTCCAGTCCACGACCACCGACAACATGATTTTCCCGGTGCCGGCGCTGATCAACTACCTCTCGTCGTTCACGCAACTGGAGCCCGGCGATCTGATCGCGACCGGAACACCGGGCGGCGTCGGCTTCAAGCGCAACCCGCCGCTGTTCATGCGCGCCGGGGACACCATCGAGGTGGAGATTGAACGGGTCGGACTGCTGGCGAATACCGTGCAAAAAGAACAACTTGAATAATGGGGTCTGACCCCCTTGTTCCCTTTATTCCTGTTCCCGGACCTTTCTGCGGATGACATCAATGGCAAGATCGATGGTGTCCAGGTGCGTGCGATAGGACAGCACCGCGAAACGGATCATGTAACGACCATCCAGGGTCGTGGATGACAGCAGGATGGTGCCGTCCCTGCGGATGGCCTCCACGAGGCGCCGGTTGAAGTCGTCGGCAATGCCGTGCGCCGGCACATAACGGAATGCAAACACGGACAGGTCCGGGTACGGACCGACTTCGAAACCCGGCAGCGATCCGATCTTTTCATAGGCATAGCGCGTCAGCAGGATCTTCTCGCTGAGGGCGGCCCGGAACGGCGCCACGCCCAGCAGCTTCAACGGCAGCCACAGGCGCGGGCCGCGGAAGTTGCGCGTCAACTCCGGCCCCAGGTCCGCGGGCGAGGGCTCTTCATCCTCCAGCAGCGTGTCCTGCAGGTAATTGGCGGTATGAAAGTGCGCCCGTTGCAGCAACTGCCCGTCGCGCACCAGCACGACGGCAAGCCCGAACGGCGTGAACAGCGCCTTGTGCGCGTTCAACACCACGGAATCCGCGCGAGCGATCCCCCGGAATTTGTCGCGCACCAGTTCGCTCAGGATGAACAGGCCGCCGTAGGCGCCGTCCACGTGGAACCAGAGTCTGTGCCGCTCCGCCACGTCGGCGAGGGCCTCCAGCGGATCCACGCTGCCGAGGTCCGTGGTGCCGGCGGAGGCGGCAATCAACCAGGGTTTCAGCCCCGCGGCGAGATCGGCGCGGATGGCATGATCGAGTTGGGCCGGATCCATGCGGTAGCCGGCATCCATGCCCACCCGGCGGCGGACGGCTTCCTTCATGCCGGCGATGCGCAGCGCCTTGTCCATGGCGTGGTGCGTGAGATCGGTCATGTACACGACGCATTTTTCGTAGTCGCGGCCCGCGAGGCCATGGGCGTCGCGCGCCGTGACGACGCCGGCGAGGATCGCCGTGCTGCCGCCGGACAGCATGGCGCCGAGCGCCGACGGCGGATAGCCGATCACGTCCGCCATCCAGCGCAGCAACTGGTGTTCCATCCGTACCGCGCCGGGGCAACTGGAAAAGTACCCGGCAAACTGGTTGGTGACCGCCGCGAGGAAATCCCCGAGCGCCCCGGTGTACAGGCTGCACGGCGGGATATAGGCAAGAAAGCGCGGCGACACGGGGCTCAGGCCCACGTCCACGACGTTCTCCTTGAACAGGCGCAGCACCGCGTCCATCTCCATCCCGGACTCGGAGATGGGTGACGCATAGAGCCCGCGCCCCTTGTGTTCCGTGTCCAGGTACGCCGGGCGCGTGTCCACTTCCGCCAGAAATGCCTCGGCGAATTCATTCACACTGGCCAGCAGTTGCCGGCGTTCGCCCACGCTCGGTTCCAGGGCGCGGGCGTCCAGCGCGAACTTTCGGATCGTCTGCACCAGTTCGACGCTCCGGTCAGACGGGGTCGCCGCGGTCACGGTTCCTTTCCCCTGTTGTCCGGATCGCGCAGCACATCGTTCTTGGCGATTGCCAGCGCCTGCCGCACCGCGTCGAGGTCCGGCAGGCGGTGCGCCAACGCCAGCGCGAGCCGCGCCAGAAACAGCCGTTCCTTATCGGGACCGACGCGATCGATTGCCTGCGCAATGAGTTCGTAGGCCTGCTCGAACTGTTCACCGGGCAACGTGTCGGTCATCGGGGCCGCGTCAGCGCATCAGCGCGCGGCGGAATGCCGCGCGCACTTCATCCGGTTGCACGGCGGTCCAGCGCGCGCAGACATGGCGATCCGGACGGACCAGGTAAAACGTCCCGTCCTGCGCGCCGTACGCTTTCGCCAGGGCGCCGCCGGCATCCACGAGCCTGCCGGCCCCCTCCGGCGCTGCGCCGGTGCGGGCGATGACCAGCGCCTGGAACCGCTCAGTGCCCACGTCCAGTTCCGCGAACAGGGCCGCCAGCGCCGGGTCAACGGCGCCCGCTGCCGGGAAATACACCCCGGTAAAGCCCAGCCCCAGATGATCGAGCAGGTAATCGTCCTTGCCGAGGCGGTGATTCACCAGCGGCGCGCCGGCCGCGGGGCCGCGCTCGAATTCCACGTCACGGTCCGGGAACGCCGTGAGCGGGCTGTCGCGGTAGGTGTAAGGTTGCGACTGGCGCGGATTTATCAGCGGGCGCGTGAATTCGTGGCGCACGGCCAGCGACAACGCCGCCTCGCGCATCAGCGCATATCCCCGGGTCGGCGGCGTCATGAACCGCGTGCTCCGGTTTGCGTTTTCAAACACCTCCAGCGTGGCACCGCGGCGTTCCGGCGAATAACTGTCGAGCAACCGATCCGGCGCCCAGCCACGGAGGACATAGGCGAGTTTCCAGCCCGCGTTGACCGCATCGGCATATCCCGAGTTCAGGCCGCGCACGCCGAAGATGGGCACGAGATGGGCCGCATCGCCGATGAACAGCACGCGACCGCAGCGGTAATCATCGAGCGCCAGCGAATAGGCCTTGTAGATGCTCCACCATTCCAGCTCCCACGGGCCGCGTTCGCCAATCATCGCCAGGACCGCGGCGACCCGGTCGTGCACACTGTCCTCGCGCAGCGCGAGCTGTTCATCTTCTTCGTCCCGCAACTGGTAATCAATGCGCCAGATGTTGTCCGGCTGGCGGTGCACGAGCACGGTCGAGCCGGGATTCGCCGGCGGATCGAAAAATGCGCGCCGCTCGGTCGGGTAATCCGACTGAAAGCACGCGTCGGCGATGACGTACCGGCCTTCATAGGCCTCGCCTTTCAGTTTCAGCCCCAGGGAACTGCGCACGACGCTGCGCGCGCCGTCGGCGGCCAGCAGGTAATCGGCATGCAGCGTATAACCACCGCCCGGTGTTTCGACCTCCAGTGCGACGCCGTCGCGGTCCTGTTGCACGCCGGTCACGCGGCTGTGCCAGCGCAGATCGACGAGATCCAGCGCATCGGCCCGATCCACGAGGAATTTCTCCATGTACTGCTGCTGCAGGTTGTACATCGGCAGGAAGCGCTCATTCGCCGAGTGCGGCATCTCCAGCCGGAACACCGGATCGGCGCGGTAGTAGGACGTGCCATGGGTCCAGCCGAGCGCCTTCTGCACAAAACGATCGGACAACCCCAGTTGCTGCAGGATCTCCAGACTGTGCCGCGCGATGCAGGTGGCGCGGCTGCCGTCATTGACCGTGCCCTTGTCGTCCAGCACGACGCTGGCCACGCCGTGCCGGGCGAGTTCCAGCGCCGCGGTCAGCCCCACCGGCCCCGCGCCGGCAATGGCCACATGGTGACGCGCGGAAGCGCCGCGGAGCTCCGCGGGCGCCGTGAACGGATAGCGCGGATAGTCGAAATACAGCGAGTAGTTGCGCGTCGCCGGCCTGGACATCTTTCCAATCTACAGCCGGCTAAAGCCGGCCCCGCAGAAATGTGAAAAGTGAAAAGTTGAAAGTGGAAAGGAACACATGCAGGGAAACGGCGCAGTTCTGCCTCCGGTGGCGTTTTCCCACTTTGAACTTTCCGCTTTTCACTTTCGGCTCTTGACTGCAGGGCCAGTCGCCCCTGCCCGTTGACTACAGACCGAGCAGGCAGGCGATTATGGTCTTCTGGATGTCCGACGTCCCCGAATAGATCGTCCCGCCGATGGCATCGCGAAGATCGCGTTCCACTTCCGATTCGACCATGTAGCCGTAGCCGCCGTGGACGCCGATGGCATCCATGCTCGATTGCACAAAGCACTCGCTCAGGTACAGTTTGGCGATGGCCGCCTCCATCGTCGCCGGCCGGTTCATCTTCTTGAGCCAGGCCACCTTGTAAAGCATCAGCCGCGCGGTCTCGAGCCGCACCTTCATGTCCGCAATCCGGTTGCTCACGGACTGAAACTTGCCGATTGGCTGCCCGAACTGGCGCCGGTCCCGCGCGTACTGCACCGCTTTTTCGAGCTGATATTCCATGGCGCCCACGTGACTGGCCAGGATGCAGCTTCGTTCCCACTCCATTGAACTGTTGAAGATGCTGATCCCCGTCCCCTCGGGACCGAGCCGGTTCCGGTCGGGCACGAAACAATCCTGAAGGACAAGCTCGCCCAGGGGGGCGGTCCGCAATCCCATTTTCTCCATATCCCCGCCGACATCGAACCCGGGCGTGCCGCGCTCCACGATGAAGGCCGTTATTCCCCACCTTCCCTTCGAAGGATCAACGGTTGCAAACACGACGGCGAGATCGCAGACCGGCGCGCTCGTGACAAACATCTTGCTGCCCGTCAGCGAGTAACCCCCGTCAACCCGGGCCGCCCGGGTGCGGAGACTGTAAGCGTCGGATCCGGAGCCGGGCTCGGTCATCCCGTGCGCACCGATGAGTTTTCCCTTGCACAACCCCGGCAGGAAACGCTGCTTCTGCTCCGGCGTGCCGAAATTGACAATGGGCATCTGCACGCTCCACATCTGCGCGTTCAGCGCGAAAACCAGCCCGTTATCGCGGCAGCCGTACCCGAGTCCTTCCATGACCAGCATCGTCGTGAGTATGTCGGAATCGGTGCCGCCCAATTCCTCGGGAACCGCGAGGCCCAGGATCCCGAATTCCGCGCACTTCTCCCAGTTCTGCCGCGAGAATTCGCACTCCCGATCCCGGTTCCTCAGCCCCGAATTCAATTCGCCCTGCGCGAACTCAATGACCGCGCGCCGGTATTCCAGTTGCTCTTCGGACCAGGAAAAATCCACGGATCAAAATCTCGCGCTCAGCTCGGTGAAAAACAGGTCAAAATCGTCGTCTTCCGCGAAGTGAAATTCGACGACGTCCTTGCCCTCCATGTGACCATAAAAAAAATGCAGGCCGACGAACGCCGTCACCTGGTAGGTAGCGGTGAGCTCGATGGAATGCGCCAGCGAGCGGGCGCCGCCCGACGGCCGGCCGGAGAATCCCTGTATGGTTCCGTGCGCCTGGGTCGCCCCCGCGCCCTGCCACCACAGGTCGCGGGATTCCGTCAGGCCCAGGATGCGATAGTCGGCGCGGATCCGGAGTTTTTCCACCGGCTGGAGCAATACCTGAGCAAACCAGTCGGTGTTGTTCATCAGGTTGTACATCGTTGTGTAGGAATATTTCCTGACCGTCGGCAGCATCTGGTAAAAGGTTTCGTGATCTCCATCGCCGGGCGCATCGTCTCCCGAACCACGATAATAGCCGCCCCGCAGCCACGGTTTTGCAAAGACATTTGCCCACTGGTAACCCGCCTCGAGTGCGACGCCATAGGCGTCGTGCTTCTGGTCGAACCAGTCACCACCCTGCCAGGCGCCCCATGCCAGGACATCCAGGGTCCCCGGGCCGAACGGGTAGGCGCCGACCAGGTGCCCGCCGAAATTGTAAATGTCTATGTCCTGCCGCGTTGCGGTCAGGCCGCTGTTGTCGGGGCGGACCGCAATCCGTCGTTCGTCGTCGAACAGATACGAAAAAACCTGAACCTCGGTGCGCGGCAACAGGGTTTCAGGCGGCAGCGTGTAAACAAAAGTGAACACATCAATCTCGTCAATCGAAACGTTGGCATCGTGCTCGAAGCCGCCC